>VGYZ01000015.1 GCA_016872795.1 Planctomycetota bacterium | reverse complement strand
CGCGGGTGCCGCCGCGGGTGGCGCTTCGGCCGCTGCCGCCCCGGCCGCCAAGGCTGGCGACGCCAAGAAGCCCGCCAAGTAGGGCTCGCGCCCCGCTGGCCTGCGGGGTGGGGGCTCGCGCCCCGCACCCCGCGTTCCAAGTCGATTTCAGGCCGCGTTCCAGGCCGAGTCTCAGGCCGCGCTCCACGGTGCCGTTCGCGGGTGCTCCCGCGCTCGGCATCGCCCGTTCCCCAGACCCCTGCCGCGCGCCGAGCGGGAGTCGAGCCGCTCTCGCGCGGGAAGGCGGGCGCTTGCGCGCGCCGCGGCGCTCCCTACAATCTTCCGCCCGCTCCTCGAACGGCACCCGCCGCGCGAGGGGAGGACTGGAGCTCTCCGTGACCCGTCTCGTCGTCGGCCTCGGCAACCCCGGACCGCAGCACGAGTGGACGCCGCACAACATCGGCTTCCACGCGCTCGACGAGCTGGCGCGGCGCTCCAAGCTGATCTTTGAAGCTCCCGCGGTGCTCGGAGCCGCCATGGCCGGCATCCCTTGCGTGCTCGCGCGCGACACTCGTCGCGACGCGTTGCTCGTCAAGCCGATGATGTTCATGAACCTCTCCGGGACCGCAGTCGCCCCGCTCGTCCGCTCGCTCGGCGTCTTGCCGGAGCAGGTCCTCGCCGTCTTCGACGACCTCGACCTCGCCCTCGGCGCGCTGCGCATCCGCCCTCACGGCGGAAGTGGCGGACACAACGGGGTGCGTTCCATGGTGCAGATGCTCGGCAGCGACCACTTTCCGCGGCTACGGATTGGGGTCGGCAGGCCGGGGACCGACGCGGCGCGTCATGTCCTCACGCAGCTCACCGGCGACGCGCGAGTCGTCGCGGAGATCTCGGTCGCCCATGCGGCCGACTTCCTCGCGGCGTGGCTCGACGAGCCGGAGAGCCTCGAGAAGCTCATGACGCGGTTCCACAGCCGCTGGAAAGACCTTGGGCCAGATGGCGGCTAGGACCCGCCGGCCCGCTCAACAACCCGAAAGCGAGACCCTAGTCTTGACTACGACATACGAAGGCATGTTCCTCCTGGACAACCAGGCGGTGCGAGCGGACTGGTGCCAGGCGAAGGCCATGGTGACGGACCTGCTCGGGAAAAATGGCGCCAAGGTGCTCTGCGCCCGGCGCTGGGACGAGCGCAAGCTCGCCTATCCGATCAAGGGCCGCACCCGCGGCACCTACCTGCTCGCCTACTTCGAGATCGCGGGCACGGGCCTCAACGGCATCCGCCGCGACTTCGAGCTCGACGAGCGCGTGCTGCGCTACCTGCTGCTCAAGGTCGACGCGATTCCCGCCGGTGAGCGGGAGAAGGCCGCCGAGGAAGGCGCCGACGGTTATGTCGTGCCGCCGCCGCCGACCGACGAGGCGATCTCGCCCGAGCGCGCCGTGTTCGGCGATCTCGCGGACCGTCCGATTCAGGAACACCTGCGCCGCAATACGCCCGCCGAAGCCGACGCTGGCGACGGTGCCGAAGCCGAAGTCGCCGAAGCCGCTGCCGCGGAGGAGAGCTGAACCATGGCCGAGAGCCGCAAGCCCAGCCCGCCGATCGCAAGCCGTCACTGCGACGACCCGAAGATCGACTACAAGGAGGTCGCGTACCTCCAGAAGTTCCTCACGCCTCAGGCGCAGATCCTGTCCCGCAAGCGCTCTGGCTTCTGCACGCAGTGCCAGCGCGAGCTGAAGGCGGCGATCAAGCGCGCCCGTCACATGGGCCTGATGGCCTTCGTCCAGTAAGGAGCTCCTCCCATGGCGAACATCGAAGTCCTGCTGCGCGAACATGTGCAGCACCTCGGCAAGTGCGGCGATGTCGTCCGCGTGCGCCCCGGCTACGCCCGCAACTTCCTCTTCCCCAACGGCTTCGCCACCGAAGCCACCGACGAGAACAAGAAGCTGATGGCCCGCAAGCGCGCGCGCCTCGATGTCGAGGAGCGCAAGCGCGACGAGGAGATCGACGCGCGCGTGGCCAAGCTCACGGGCGTGGTCGTCTCCACCAGCGCCAAGGCCGACGAGCAGGGTCACCTGTTCGGCTCGGTCAGCGCTGCGGCGATCTCCGAGCTGCTCGTGGCCGCCGGCCACGGCGTGCCGGAGAAGGATGTGCGCCTCGAGGCTCCGATCAAGATGGTCGGCGCGCACGCGGTGAAGATCCACATCCACGGCGAGCGCTTCGCCGAGGTGACGGTCAACGTCAACGCCGGGGCCTGAGAGCGCCCGAGCGCTCTCGCGAGCCTGCGAGCAACGGGGGGCCCGGTCCGCCACGCGCGGGCCGGGCCCCGCGCACATCTTGCGTGGCTACCGTGGCCCTTCGGGGTCGAGTATCCTGCGCGGCCCGGCCGCAGGCGCCGCGCGCGAGCGCCGGGAAGGGAGACGAGGATGGAACAGGACAAGCTTCCCGGCCGGATACCGCCGCACAACGAGGCGGCCGAGCGGGCCATTCTCGGGGCGATGATGCTCGTGCCCGACCGTATCCCCGAAGTCGGCGAGACGCTCAGGGCGGAGGACTTCTTCGTCCGTCGGCACCAGCTCCTGTACTCGACCCTGCTCGACATGAGCGGCAAGAACATCAAGGTCGACCTGATCACGATCAGCGAGGGCCTGCTGTCGCTCGGGCTCCTGCACGCGATCGGCGGCAACGAGGCCCTGCTCGAGCTGCAGCAGTCCGTGACCAGCGCGGCGCACATCTCGCACCACGCGCGCATCGTCGCGGAGACGAGCGTGCTGCGGCGCCTGATCGACGGGGCGACGGAGATTCTCTCGGACGCCTACGAGACGCGCCCCGACGGTGAGTCGGTCGGCGCGCTGCTCGATCGCAGCGAGTCGCGCATCTTCCAGCTCGCGACGCGCGCCCAGAATCAGGGGCCGGAGCCGGTCGAGCCCGTGCTGCAGGAGGCCATGCGGCAGATCGAGAACCGCGCGACCCATCGCCTGACGGGACTTCCGACCGGCTTCCACGAGCTCGACGACCTGCTCGGCGGCCTGAACGCCGGCGATCTGGTGATCGTGGCGGCGCGCCCCTCCATGGGCAAGACGGCCTTCGCACTCAATGTGCTCGAGTCGGTGTGCATGTCGCACCCCGAACACCTCGGGGGACGCGAGCCCTCGGCCCTGTTTTGCAGCCTCGAGATGGGCAAGCACCAGATCATGCAGCGCATGATCTGCGCGCGCGGTCGCATCGACAACTC
This sequence comes from Planctomycetota bacterium, assembly GCA_016872795.1. Taxonomy (GTDB): domain Bacteria; phylum Planctomycetota; class UBA1135; order UBA1135; genus F1-120-MAGs118. The sequence goes on along the minus strand of VGYZ01000015.1, from coordinate 55,307 downwards.
GCGCCTGCGCACGGGACGCCTGCCGGACGAGGACTACCAGCGCATGAGCGTGGCGGTCGGGGAGCTGGCGCAGATGAAGCTCTTCATCGACGACAGCCCGAGCTTGTCGGTGATGGCACTGCGCGGTCGAGCGCGGCGTCTCAAGGCCAAGTACGGGCTGGACCTGATCGTGCTCGACTACCTGCAGCTCATGACCTCGGGCCAGAAGAGCAACGAGAGCCGCCAGCTCGAGATCAGCGAGATCTCGCGCTCGCTCAAGTCGCTCGCGCGCGAACTCGGCGTGCCGGTGGTCGCGCTGGCGCAGCTCTCGCGCGCGGTCGAAGGCAAGGATCGCAACCCGCGCGGCTGGCCGATGCTCTCGGACCTGCGCGAGTCGGGCTCGATCGAGCAGGACGCCGATGTGGTGATGATGCTCTATCGCCGCTGGTACTACGAGACCAACAAGAACGCGACCGAGGAGCAGATGTCGCAGGCCGAGCTCGACGCGATCCGCCACGACGCCACGGTGATCGTCGCGAAGCACCGCAACGGCGCGACGGGCGATGTGGCGCTGCGCTTCTTCGGACACCTCTTGCGTTTCGACAACCCCGCGCCTTCGGCGGTCGAGCCGATCTTTGCCTGACGCGACGCAGCGCATCGTGACTTTCCGCCCCCTCATCGCGGCTCCGCTCGCGCTCGCGGTGACGCTGCTCCCCGCACACGCGCAGGACACGGCGCCCGTGGCGGAGTTGCCGCTCGTGCGTGGCATCGTGGTCGAGGGCGAGCGGCGCTACACCGAAGCGCAAGTCGCTGGCGTGCTCGGGCAGAAGGTCGGATCCCCGCTCGACCCGGCGGCGCTCGATCAGGGCATTCGGCGGCTCGGCACCGCGTTTCAGGTGCGCGCGCTCGTCTCGCGCCGCGATGTGCCCGGCGGCATCGAGCTCATTGTCAGCGTCGAGGAGCTTCCCGTCGACCGCGAGCCGCGCTTCATAGGCAACGAGTCGATCGACGAGTCCAAGCTGCGCAGCTGGGCGTTGCTCGAGGAAAAGAGCGAGCTGTACCTGCATCAGGCCGGCCGCGTGCGCCAGCGCATCCTCGAGAACTACCGGCGCGAGGGCTTCTACTTCGCCGAAGTGAATGTGCTGAGCCGCGAGGGCGAGGGGGTCGTCCCCGATGTGATCTTCGAGATCCGCGAGGGTCGCAAGGTGCGCGTGAGCGATGTCGTGGTCGAAGGCAATCGCTCGCTCGAGGACAGGAGCCTGCTGTGGATCTTCGAGGACGGCCTGACGCCGCTCTCGGGCGCCAAGCTCAAGGGGCCGTCGCTGTTCAACTGGCTGGGCGAGGTCTTCGATGAGGAGATCCTGCAGGCCGACCTGCTCGCGATGCGCAATGTGTATCGCGACCTCGGCTGGTACGACGCGGTCGTCGAGCTCGAGCGGCTCGCATTCAACGAGGACCGTTCGCGCGTGACGGTGCACATGCGCATCGACGAGGGTGAGCGCTACACGGTGTCGGCGGTCTCGATCGAGGCGTTCGAGTGGGCGGAGCCGAGCGAGCGCATGAACGACGAGCTCGTGCCCGCGCAGCTCCTGTATCCCGAGGCGGAGCTGCTGGCACTGTGCACGCTCGGCCCAGGCAAGCATTTCGAGCGCACTCTGAAGGAAAAGGACCAGGCGGCGCTGCGCGAACGCTACGGCAAGGACGCGCGCATTTCGCATCCGACGCTGCCGCGCGGCGTTTCGTGGAGCTTCGAGGCGCCGGAGCTCGTCTTCGATGTCGAGAACCACACCGTTGCCGTGACCTATCGCATCGTGCAGGGGCGCGAGGTGACGATCCGCGAGATCCTGATCAACGGCAACACGCACACCCGTGATCGTGTCGTGCGCCGCGAGGTGTCGGTGTTCCCCGGACAGCGCGCGAACCTGAAGGAGATCGAGCGCTCGCTCGGCCGCATCACGGCCACCAACTACTTCTCCGACTCCTACAACCGCATGCAGCACCGCGATCCGACATATCGCTTCGTGCCGACGGCGGACAATCCGGGGCAGGTCGACCTCGAGTATGTGATCGAGGAAGGCCGCGTGATCGATGTCAATGTCGCCGGCGGCATCGGCAGCGACAACGGCGCGTTCGCGCAGGTGGCGCTCACCATGCGCAATTTCGACGCGACCGACGCGCCCGACTCGTGGTTCGGCTCCTTCGGCGAGGTGTGGCGCAAGGAGGCGCTGCACGGGGCCGGTCAGCTGCTCGAGCTCTACGCCACGCCCGGCACGCTCGTGTCGGAGTACCGCATACGCTTCATGGAGCCCGACCTGTTCGGCTGGCACCTCGAGCCGATCATGCTCGATGTCGACTTCTCCAAGCGCCTGCGCCTGTACCGCACGCACGACGAGCAGCGCGCCCAGCTGCGGCTGCGCGTCGGGCGGCGCATCGGCTTCGACACGCGCGCGTGGGCCGGCTTCTTGCTGCAGGATGTCGAGACGAGCGACCTCGATCCCGATGGCGTGCCGCTCGAGCTCTACGATCAGAACAACCGCGGCCTGACGCGGTTCTCCGGCTTCAGCTTCGACCTCTCGTCGCGCCGCGTCGACAACCAGCTGATCCCGCACGAGGGCTACTCGCTCGCGCTCGGTTCGGTGTTCTACTCGAGCTACCTCGGCAGCGAGTTCGACATCACCACTGCCGAGCTGCGCGGCGACTGGTACACGCCGACCTGGACCACCGAAGAAGGCACCCAGCCCGTGCTGCACATCGAGTTCAACATCGCGGCGCAGCAGCCCTACAACGAGACGCCGCGCGTCCCGTACACGGAACGCTACTTCCTTGGCGGCACGAACTCGATGCGCGGCTTCCAGTTTCGCGGCGTGGGTCCGGTCGATCCGCTCTCGCGCGAGCCGCGCGGTGGCGAGACGCAGCTCTTCGGCACCTTCGAGTGGTTCTACCCGTTGCACTCGACCACGCAGCCGGGCACCTACCGCAAGCTCGAGGTGCTGCGCGGCGGCCTGTTCTTCGACTACGGATTGCTCGATCCCGAGTCGTGGAGCCTCGACTTCGACGAGCTGCGCACCTCGATGGGCTTCACGCTCGGCCTGACCTATCCCATCCCGATCACGCTCAACTTCGGCTACCCGATGCGCCAGTTCGACGGCGACGACCGGCAGACATTCTCGTTCACGATGGGCACCCGCTGAGCGCCCTCTCGGCCCGCTTGCGTTTGACAGGACGCGGCCCCGCCGGTACACCCTTTTGCGTTCGGAAGCTCCCGTGCGGAGCCTTCCGCGGGCCGTTTCGCACCGTAGAACGCCTGAGGGGTCCCGCTTGGGGCCCGGATCGACGATGTCCCACCGTAGCTTGAGAGAACTGGCCGCCCTGTGCGGCGCGTCGCTGGAAGGCGACCCGGAGCTCCGCGTCAGCGGCCCGGCGGCGCTGGCGGAAGCCGGCCCCGACGAGATCAGCTTCTTCGGCCATGCGCGCTACGCGCGCGAGCTCGCTGCCACCCGCGCGCGCGCGCTGGTCGTGCCGCGCACCCTCGCCGTTCCGCGCGAGGGGCTCTCGCTCCTGCGCTGCGATGACGCCAATCGAGCTTTCCAGCTCTTGCTCGGCGTCTTCGATCGGTTGCCGCTGCGGCCAGCCGCCGGTGTTCATCCCACGGCGCAGCTCGCGCCGGGAGTCGAGCTCGGCCCCGATGTCTCGATCGGCGCGGGCTGCGTGATCGGCGCGGGCTGCGTGCTCGGCGCGCGCGCCGCGCTGCACCCCAATGTCGTGCTCTCGCGCAATGTGCGCGTCGGAGCGGACACCGAGCTGCGCTCGGGCGTCGTCGCTTACGACGGGATCTCGATCGGTGCGCGCTGCCTCGTGCACGCGGGTGCCGTGATCGGCTCCGACGGCTTCGGCTTCGACCCGCTCGTCGGGCCGCGCGGCATCGAAGGCTGGAACAAGGTGCCGCACGCCGGCACGGTCGTGATCGAGGATGAGGTGGAGATCGGCGCGAACTGCGCCATCGACCGCGGCCGCTTCGGCGCGACGCGCATCGGACGCGGCGCGAAGCTCGACAACCTCGTGCACGTCGGCCACAACGTGCAGGTGGGGGAGGGCGCGCTGCTCATCGCGCAAGTCGGCGTGGGGGGCTCGACCTCGATCGGCCGCGGCGCGATCCTCGCCGGGCAGGTCGGCATCTCGACGCACCTCAAGATCGGCGACGGCGCGCGCATCGCCCCGGCGAGCGCGGTGTTCGAGGATGTTCCCGCGGGCGCGGACTACATGGGCTGGTGGGCGCGGCCCAAGGGCGAGTTCATGCGCACGCTGGCGCTCGAGCGCAAGCTCGGGGAGATGCACGATCGGCTGAAGAAGCTCGAGCGCGAGCTCGAGAAGCGAGGTGAAGCATGAGTCGCCTGCAACGCACGCTGCGTGCGCCGGTCGAGTTTTCCGGCGTCGGGCTCCACTCCGGCCAGACCGTGCGCGCGCGCGTGCTGCCCGCTCCGCAGGGCACGGGCATCGAGTTCGTGCGCACGGACGTGCCGGATGCTCCGCCGATTCCGGCGCTGGTGCAGTACCGCGTGCACGCGGACCTGCGCACGCGCCTGAAGCGTGGCAACGCGGAAGTCGAGACGGTCGAGCACCTGCTCGCGGCCTGCGCGGGCCTTTGCATCGACAACCTGCGCGTCGAGATGGACGGGGCGGAGATGCCGGGCATGGACGGCAGCGCGCGAGCGTTCCTCGAGCTCTTCCAGCAAGTCGGTACCGTCGAGCAGCGCGCGGAGGCGCGCGCCTTTCGCCTCGAAGAGCCGATCTATGTGCGCGAGAAGTCCGCCACGCTCGTGGCGCTCCCGAGCGAGCAGGCCGGGCTGACGCTCCAGTACATCGCGTCGTTCGACGATCCGAGCGTTCAGGGCGGCTCGCTGCAGTTCGATGTCACGCCGGAGAGCTTCGCGAAGGACATCGCTTCGGCGCGTACATTCTGTCTCGCGTCGGACATCGAGAAGCTCAAGGCCGCCGGCTTCGGCAAGGGCGCGACGCGCGAGAACACGGCGGTGCTCGGCGATCCGCAGACGCAGCTACGCATGGCGGGCGAACCCGTGCGCCACAAGATGCTCGACCTGATCGGGGATCTCGCGCTGCTCGGTGCGGACTTGCACGCGCATGTGATTGCCACGCGCTCGGGTCACGCCACGAATGCGGAGCTCGTGCGGCGGCTCGTTGACCTGATGCAGGAGAAGGAGACCGGCGGGCTGATTCAGCGCGAGAGCGGGCTCGACATCCGCGAGGTCATGAAGCTCCTGCCGCACCGCTACCCGTTCCTGATGATCGATCGCGTGATCGAGATCGACGGCTACCAGCGTGCGGTCGGCATCAAGAATGTCTCGATCAACGAGCCGTTCTTCCAAGGCCACTTCCCCGACCATCCGGTCATGCCGGGTGTCTTGCAGCTCGAGGCGATGGCGCAGCTCGCGGGCGTGCTCCTGCTGCGCAAGCTCGAATTCACCGGCAAGCTCGCGGTCCTGTGGTCGATCGACAAGGTCAAGCTGCGCGGTGCCGTCGTGCCCGGCGATCAGCTGCGCATCGAAGTCGAGACGCTGCGCATGAAGGGCGAGATGGGGCAGGTCAAGGGCACCGGCAGCGTGGCCGGCCGCGTGGTGTGCGAGGCGAACCTGATGTTCACGATGCTGGAGGGGTGAGCATGGCCACGCAGATCCACCCGACCGCTGTCGTGAGCCCGGGCGCCGAGCTTGGCGTCGATGTCGACATCGGTCCGTACTCGATCGTCGGTCCCGGCGTGTGCATTGGCGACCGCACGCGCATCGGACCGCATGTCGTGATCGACGGCGTGACGCGGCTCGGCGCGGACAACCTGATCGTCGGACAGGCCAACCTCGGCGGCCCTCCGCAGGATCTCTCGCACAAGGGCGAACCGACCTGGCTCGAGATCGGCGACGGCAACACCGTGCGCGAGTTCGTCACGATCAACTGCGGGACCGTGAAGGGCGGCGGACTGACGCGCATCGGCTCGGGCTGCTTGCTCATGGCCTGCTGTCATGTCGCGCACGACTGCGAGGTGGGGAACCGCGTGATCCTCGCCAACGGCGTGCTGCTCGCCGGTCATGTGCGCGTCGGAGACGGCACCAACATCGGCGGCGCGGCAGCGGCGAACCAGTTCGTGTCGATCGGGCGCTACGCGTACATCGGCGGCATGACGCGCGTGCCTCAGGATGTGCCGCCGTTCATGTTGCTCGAAGGCCATCAGGCGCGTGTGCGGCAGGTCAACATCGTGGGACTCGCCCGCGCGGGCTTCACGGAGCAGCAGATCGAAGCGGTTCAGGCCGCTTTCCGCCTGATCTACCGCTCCGGACAGCCGCAGCGCCAGAGCGTGGAAGCGCTGCGCGCCGACGCGGGCAGCTCGCCCGAGGTGCTCGAGCTCTGCACGGCGCTCGAGGAGCAGGCGCGCGGACTCAAGGGGCGCTATCGCGAGAGCCTGCGCGAGCAGTTCATCCAGCTCGGTCGCGAGCGCATTTGCGGCGGCGTCCATGCAGGCCACTGAGCGCCTGCGCGTCGCTGTCCTCGGCGTCGGCCACCTCGGCACCTTCCACGCGCGCATTCTCGCGCAGCGCACGGATGTCCAGCTCGCGGCCGTGATCGACGCCAGCGCCGAACGCGCGCACAAGATCGGCGGCGAGCTCTGCGTCGAGGCGCGCACGCTCGAGGGGCGCTCTCCTGCCGACGTGCTCGCCGCACTGCCGCAGGGCACGCGCGCCGTCGTGATCGCGGTGCCCACCGTGGCGCACGCCGAGGTCGCGGTTCCGCTGCTCGAGAACGGCATCGCGTGCCTTGTCGAGAAGCCGCTCGCTCACGATCTCGACTCTGCTCGCGCGATCCTCGGCGCGGCCGCGCGCGGACGCGCGCTGCTCTCCGTCGGCCATGTCGAGCGCTTCCAGCCCGGCCTGCGCAAGGTGCGCGAGCTCGGCATCGTGCCGCGCTTCGTGGAGTGCCAGCGCCTCGCGCCGTTCAGCTTCCGCTCGACGGACATCGGAGTCGTGCACGACTTGATGATCCATGATCTCGACCTCGTGCGCTTCCTCGTCGGCTCGAGCGTGACGAGCGTCGACAGCGCGGGCGGCGCGATCCTGACCGACCACGAGGACATGGCCAGCGTGCGCCTCGTGTTCGAGAACGGCGCGCGTGCCAACATCACCGCGAGCCGTGCGTCACTGCAGCCGGTGCGTCGCCTGCGGCTCTTCTCGTCGTCCGCCTACGTGAGCCTCGACCTGCACAAGAACTACGGGCTCGTCGTGAAGAAGGGGCCGCGCTGGGTCGAGGGGCGCAGCGCGCTCTCGAACCTGACCCCGGAGGAGATCGCGGCGCGCACAGACCTAGTCTCGAGCGGGATGCTCGAGCTCTTGGAGCTCGACTTGAGCGAGCACGACCGCCCGCTACAGGCCGAGCTCGACAGCTTCCTGGCGGCCGTGCGCAGCGGCGCGGCGCCCGAGGTGAGCGGCGAGGACGGCTACCGGGCGCTCGAGCTCGCCGAGCGCATCGCGGCGGAAATCCGGGCTCAGGCTTGGTAGAAGGCACAGCTCCCATGAGCGAGTCCCACGACCTCTCGACCGCCCGTTTTGCGCCTCTTCCGAGCGATTACTCCAGCGCGCCCTCGGCCGCCGAGGAGACCGTGCTCGGGCTGTGGCGCAGCGAGGGCACCTTCGCCGCGCTGCAGGCCGCGCGCGCGCAGGGCGAGCCCTTCGTGTTCTGGGAGGGTCCGCCGACCGCCAACGGCAAGCCGGGCATCCACCATGTACTCGCGCGCACACTGAAGGACAGCGTGTGTCGCTGGCAGTCGATGCTCGGCCACCGCGTCGAGCGCAAGGCTGGCTGGGACACCCACGGACTGCCGGTCGAGCTCGAGGTCGAGAAGCGGCTCGCCATCAGCGGCAAGCCGCAGATCGAGCAGTACGGCGTCGGCGCGTTCAACGCCCAGTGCCGCGAGTCCGTGTGGACCTACAAGCAGGACTGGGAGCGCTTGAGCGAGCGCATCGGCTATTGGCTCGACTACAGCCAGCCCTACATCACCTACGACGAGACCTTCGTCGACTCGATCTGGCACATCCTCGCGCGCATGCACGCGCGCGGGCTCGTGTACCGCGGCAAGAAAGTATTGCCGTTCTGCGGTCGCTGCGGCACGGGGCTTTCGTCGCACGAGCTCGGGCAGCCGGGCGTGTACAAGGAGATCCCCGATCCGAGCGTGTACGTGCGCTTCGTGCTCGCCGGTGAGCAGGGGGCGGAGCGCGAGAGCCTGCTGGCGTGGACCACGACGCCGTGGACGCTGCCCTCGAACATCGCGCTCGCCGTGCATCCCGAGCGCGAATATGTGCGCGCGCGCGTGGCGCTGCCGGTGCACAAAGGCGCGGAGAAGGGCTCGGCGGGACACGAGATCCTGTGGGTCGTCGCGGAGCGCGCGAAGGCCGTGCTCGGCGAGTTCGCGGAGCTCGGACGCAAGCTCGGACGCGAGCTCGCCGGCGCGCAGTACAGGCCGGTGTTCGAGGTCGCCGTGCCCGAGGTCGATCCCGGCGCGTGGACTCCCGATCCGTCAGCGTCCCATCGCGTGTACACGGCCGACTACGTCACGGTCGAGGACGGCACGGGCATCGTGCACCAAGCGCCGAGCTACGGCGCGGACGACTGGGAGGTCGCGCGCAAGCACCGGCTCGTGGTGAAGCAGGCGGTCGGCGCCGAGGGGCGCCTTGTGTGCGACATCGCCGGTGCTCCCGAGGCCGCGAAGTTCGGTCCTGCGGCGAAGGGCACATTCTTCAAGGACGCCGACAAGGCGCTCGTGAAGGACCTGAAGAACCGCGGCCTGATGTTCCGCGATGCGGAGGAGACGCACAGCTATCCGCACTGCTGGCGCTGCAACACCGCTCTGTTCTACTTCGCCGCGCCGGCGTGGTTCCTGCGCACCACGGCGCTCAAGCAGCGCATGATCGAGCACAACCGCCGCATTCGCTGGATTCCCGGCGAGGTCGGCAGCGCGCGCTTCGGCGAATGGCTCGAGAACAACATCGACTGGAACATTTCGCGCGATCGCTACTGGGGCACGCCGCTGCCGTTCTGGGTCTGCTCGGGCTGCGATCACGAGGTCTCCGTCGGCGGCCGCGAGGAGCTGCGGCAGCGCGCGGGCAAGCTCCCCGACGGCTTCGACCTGCACAAGCCGACCGTCGATGCGGTGACGCTCGCCTGCGAGCGCTGCGGCGGCACCATGCGGCGCACGAACGCCGTGCTCGACTGCTGGTTCGACTCCGGCGCGATGCCCTACGCGCAGCACGGCTGGCCGCATGTTCCGGGCAGCGAGCGCAAGCTGCGCGACCAGTTCCCCGCGAGCTTCATCTGCGAGGGACTCGACCAGACGCGCGGCTGGTTCTACACGCTGCACGCGATCGGCGCGTTCATGACGCAGGAGTTCCCCGAGCTGGGCGACACGCCCGCGTACCGCACCTGCCTCGTCAACGGCCTCGTCCTCGACAAGGACGGCGTCAAGATGTCCAAGCGCCTCGGGAACATCGTGAACCCGTGGGACGCGATCGCGAAGCACGGCGTCGACGCGGTGCGCTGGTATCTGGTCGCGAGCGCCGCGCCGTGGCTGCCCAAGCGCTTCGATCCCGATGCGCTCGCCGAGGTGCAGCGCGGCTTCTTCGGCACGCTCGCGAACTCGTACCGCTTCTTCCAGGAGTACGCGCGCATCGATCGCTTCGATCCCGCCGACGCGCGCATCCCCGCGCCGTCCGCGCGACCGGAGATCGACCGCTGGCTCGTGTCGCGCACGCAGTCGCTCGTCAGGGATGTGCGCCGGCGCTTCACCGACTTCGACCTTGCCGGCGGCGCGCGCGCGCTCGAGACCTTCGTGGTCGACGAGCTCTCCAACTGGTACATCCGCCGCAATCGCCGGCGTTTCTGGAAGGGCGAGACCGGGGCGGACAAGCTCGCGGCCTTCGCGACGCTGCACGAGGCGCTGCGCTCCGTCGCGCTGCTGATGGCGCCACTCGCGCCGTTCACGGCCGAGCTGCTGTGGCGCCGGCTCGAGTCCGCTCGCGGCTCGGTGCACGCGCAGCTCGCGCCGCGCGCGGACGAGCGCCTCGTCGCGGCGTCGCTCGAGCAGGGGATCGAGGTCGTGCAGCGCCTCGTCGTGATGGGGCGCGCGCTGCGCGAGAAGGCGGGCCAGAAGGTGCGCCAGCCGCTGCGCGCGCTGCATGTGCGCTCCAGCGACGCGGCCGCGCTCGAGCTCCTGCGCTCGCGCTTCGCCGGCGAGCTCGTGCTCGACGAACTCAACATCAAGGGCTGGGGCTCGCTCGGTGCCGACGACGGCCAGCTGTGCAAGCTCTCGGCCAAGGCCAACTTCCGCACGCTCGGCAAGCGCCTCGGCGCTCGCATGAAGGCCGCTGCCGCGAAGATCGAGGCGCTCGACGCGCCGCGCCTCGCCGCGCTGCGCGGCGGGACGAGCGTCGCGCTCGATCTCGACGGCGAGAGCGTCGAGGTGACGCCCGAGGATGTGCTCGTGTCGGTGCAGAGCACGGCCACCTTCGATGTCGAGACCGACGGGCGCTTCGTGGCCTGGCTCGACCTGGAGCTCGACGCGGCGCTCGTCGCGGAGGGACTCGCGCGCGAGGCGGTGAACCGCGTCAACACGCTGCGCAAGGAGACAGGTCTCGCCGTCGAGGACCGCATCGTGCTCGAGCTCGCTCCCGAGGGGGCGGAGCTCGCGGCCGCCCTGCGCGCCCACGAGAGCTTCCTCGCGGGCGAGACGCTCGCGCTGCGCGTGCTGCACCTCGCCGCCGGCTCGCTCCCTGAGAGCGCGAGCTGGGATCTCGGCCACGGTCAGAACCTGCGCGCCCGCATTGCGCGGGCCTGAACGCCGTTGCTGGTCTCGGCCAGCGGTGCTAGAAGGGTCTTGGGGACAACCCTGGCGAGCTCGTGACCCGGACACAACCCCGGACCGAACTCGCATCCAACGGGTCCCAACGCGATCGCTCGGCACTGTCCGGGCATGTGGGACCCCCCTGAACCTGCGCAAGGTTCCGGGTACCAGCGCCGGCACGGCATCGCCGGGGCTCCCCGATCCTCCCCTGGCCGGGGGATCACCCGCGCGAGGGGCGCGGGCGGCACTCCGGCATTCTCTGCCTCCGCTCTTGCGCCGTGCTGCGCGCGGCCGATCTCCCATGTCCCACCGCCCTGCGCCCTGCGTGCCCGTGGTCCTCGCGTCGATCCTCCTGCTGGGCGCTTGCGGTCGCGAGACAGCGGCAGGGGAGGGGGAAGCCGACCTCGGCGGGTTCTTGCGCTTCGAAGACAGCGGCGGCTCCGAGCGCGAAGCGGTGAGCGCTGCGGGCGCGGTCGAAGCTGCGGCCCCGGCGGCGCCGAACGCGAGCCCCACCGACGGCGGGATCGCGGTGGGCGCCCCGGCTGCGAGCGTGCCTTCGGAAGAACTCGAGTTGGAGCAACGCGCCAGCGCCCAGCTGGCCTCGGGCTCCTTCGCCCAGGCGGCCGCGACGCTCTCGAAGCTCATGTTGGGCCATGTGGCTGGGGGACGCGACGATCGAACCGCGCTCGCTCGCTGGACAGCGCTGCTTGCGGCCGCGCAGGCGGAACACCGCTGGAATCCGAAGGGCACCTGGCCCGCCACCGATGTCAGCGTTCAATCGGGCGACAGCCTGATCGCGATCCGCAAGCGGATCTTGGAGGGGCGGACCGGCCTGCTCCTGTGCACGGGCGAGATCGTGCGCGCGAATCGCCTCGCCAGCTCGACGGCGATCCGTCCCGGAGCGCTCTTGCGCGTGCCGCTGCAGACGCCGTCGATGCGCGTCGACCTGAGCGCGATGTGGGCGTTCTACTGCTTCGGTGACGAAGTGGCCGCCGCCTGGGAAGTGGGGGTTGGCCGCGAGGGCAACGCGACTCGGCCGGGCACCTACACCATCGGAGCGAAGCAGGAAAACCCGATGTGGACCCCTGCGGGCCGCGAGCCGGTGCCCTTCGGCGATCCGCAGAATCCGCTGGGAACCCGCTGGCTGGCGTGGAACCTCGAGGGACGCGGCACGGCGCTCGGCTTCCATGGCACCAACGATCCCACCAGCGTCGGCCAGCGCATCAGCGACGGCTGCATCCGCATGAGCAACCGCGATGTCGAGCAGCTGTTCGAGATCCTGCCCGTCGGCGCGCAAGTGCTCGTCGAGCCCTGACCTGGGTGAGCCTGTCGTGCGCCCCTGACGGAGCGCTCCGACGCATCGGACAGCGCGGGGCCGGTCGCCAATTCCCAGGCGATCGGCCCCGTGCCCTTGCGGTGGAGCGATTGCTCGCAACCGCTCGCGGGCCGAGCGTGCCCTCGGCCGCGGCAAGGCCAGCGCCGGAACAATGGGGGGGGGCAGCGTCGAGCGGCTGGGCGCGTGCCGCCGAGGCCCATGAAGCTCTCGAGCCAGCCTCAGCTCCACGCTCGAGTGCCCCGCGGCGGCGGCGTTGGCGCTGCCGCTGGGCACCCCCAGCCCGGGCCGCAGCCGGCGCCATTCCGCCCATCAAAGACGCGATCCGCCGCGTCCGTGGATGCGCAGCCGCGCGCCGGGTCGCGCACAGGATCGCGCTGGGCCGCCCGGCGCGGTATCTCGTCGCCGCCAGCGGGCCCCGCGACGGCCCCCAAACGCGGGACCACTCGAGGCCGACAGTGGCAGAAACACCGAGGAAAACAGCACTTTTAGGTGTGCCGAGCGCGTTGCCGGGCCGGCACTCGCGGAGCTCCCTTCAAGCCACCGCGAGCGGGCCGGAGCGCCGCGAGAGCGCCCGCGGGCTCGGCCAAGGCCTCATGACATGCCCCATGAGCGCCCCAAAGGCGGCCCCCCGGCGCAAATCTCGACCCCCGGTCCCAAAAATCCGAACGCCGTAACCACATCCTCTGCAAGCACTTACGGTCACGATGAGACACCGGAGTGCGAAAAAAAGCCAAGGCGTTGACATTGGACTTTCCGCGCCTATCCTCTCCCTCCCGCAACGGCGAGCGCGACCGCGCACGACGGGGCGAAAACGGGGTCCGCAAGGCCTCCTTCGGCGGCTTCCATCGGGGAGGCCGACGGCTCTTTGAAAACAAGGGTGACCCTTGAAACTCGTGCGAGCATGAGCCTCGACGGCGCCGGCCATGTGCCAGGCGCCTCGGGCTCCTGATTCCAAACAAGCCAATTCAAAAACTTCAAGTGAAGGGTTTGATCCTGGCTCAGAGCGAACGTTAGCGGTGTGGATTAGGCATGCAAGTCGCGCGCGAAAGTCCGCAAGGATGAGTAAAGCGGCGAAAGGGTGAGTAACACGTAATTAACCAACCCCCGAGATCGGAATAACCACTGGAAACGGTGGCTAATGCTGGATGACCCTGCGAGGAGGCATCTTCTTGCAGGTAAATGGCGGCGCAAGCTGCTGTTCGGGGACGGGATTGCGGCCTATCAGCTAGTTGGCGGGGTAGTGGCCCACCAAGGCGATGACGGGTAGCCGATCTGAGAGGATGACCGGCCACACTGGGACTGAGAACTGCCCAGACTCCTACGGGAGGCTGCAGTCGAGGATCTTCCGCAATGGGCGAAAGCCTGACGGAGCGACACCGCGTGCAGGATGAAGGCCTTCGGGTTGTAAACTGCTGTCACGCTATAGGAAACTTCGGATGTGAACAGCATCCGAACTGACCAAAGCGAGAGGAAGCACCGGCTAACTCTGTGCCAGCAGCCGCGGTAATACAGAGGGTGCAAACGTTGCTCGGAATCACTGGGCATAAAGCGCATGTAGGCGGTCCACTAAGTCTGGTGTGAAATCCCTCGGCTCAACCGAGGAACTGCATTGGATACTGGTGGGCTCGAGAGTTGTAGGGGTGGACGGAACTCCAGGTGGAGCGGTGAAATGCGTAGATATCTGGAGGAACACCGGAGGCGAAAGCGGTCCACTGGGCAACTTCTGACGCTGAGATGCGAAAGCTAGGGTAGCAAACGGGATTAGATACCCCGGTAGTCCTAGCCGTAAACGATGGGCACTGGGCAGGGGAGGCACCTATGTCCTTCCTTGCCGTAGCTAATGTGTTAAGTGCCCCGCCTGGGGAGTACGCTCGCAAGGGTAAAACTCAAAGGAATTGACGGGGGCTCACACAAGCGGTGGAGCATGTGGTTTAATTCGAAGCAACGCGAAGAACCTTACCTGGCCTTGACATGCATGAATTAGTCCTGTGAAAGCAGGGTGACAGCTCTTCGGAGCCGGAACATGCACAGGTGTTGCATGGCTGTCGTCAGCTCGTGTCGTGAGATGTTGGGTTAAGTCCCGTAACGAGCGAAACCCTTATTGCCAGTTACCAACGGGTAAAGCCGGGGACTCTGGCGAGACTGCCGTTGTTAAAACGGAGGAAGGTGGGGACGACGTCAAGTCATCATGGCCCTTACGGCCAGGGCTACACACGTGCTACAATGGCCTGTACAGAGGGGACCGAGACCGCAAGGTGGAGGAAATCCTTAAAGCAGGCCCCAATTCGGATTGCAGGCTGCAATTCGCCTGCATGAAGCCGGAATCGCTAGTAATCGCGTATCAGCCATGACGCGGTGAATATGTTCCTGAGCCTTGTACACACCGCCCGTCAAGCCACGAAAGCGGGGAGTGCTCGAAGTCGCCTTGCCCAACCGCAAGGGGGGCAGCGCCGAAAGCAAGCTTCGTGATTGGGACTAAGTCGTAACAAGGTAGCCGTAGGGGAACCTGCGGCTGGATCACCTCCTTTCTAACGGATGAGTTAGACATCCCGTCTGGCCGCTTGCGGCCTGTGGGATGTGAGATCATAGGTTGTTCGCACGCAGTGACGAGGGTCACCCTTTCTTATACCACCTCACCTCGATGTCAGGACGAGGGCGCCGGTGCGCCATGCGCGCCGCCCCAAGTTCAGAGCCGAACCGAGGCCACGAGCTCCAGAGCATGGGCATCGGTACACGCGCCTGTAGCTCAGTTGGTTAGAGCACCCGCCTGATAAGCGGGAGGTCTCTGGTTCAAGTCCAGATAGGCGCACCACCCCCGAGTGGTGCCTAGGGGCGCGAGACGCTCGGAGGGCCGGCAGTTCCTGCGGACCGCTCCCCAAGGGCTCGTCATCCCATCCAAAATGGGGGCGTAGCTCAGTTGGTAGAGCACCTGGTTTGCAACCAGGGGGTCGTGGGTTCGAGTCCCCTCGCCTCCACCCCTTCGGGTGGCTCGAGACGGAGGTTCAGGTGGTCGCGCATCGCTCTTCGGCGCAAGCCGACGAGCTGTTCCCTGGCGCATGCCGGGGGCGTTCTTTGAAAACAAGGTGAATTGGGAATCGTGTGGCAACCACGGTCGAGTCCGGATGTTTGGTCCGTCTCGACCCTACAGCGAACGAAGCAAAGAGAGTGGTTAAGCTACTAAGAGTGTATGGTGGATGCCTTGGCGTCCAAAGCCGTCGAAGGACGTGGCATAGCTGCGATAAGCTCCGGGAAGCCGCTAGCAGGCTGTGATCCGGAGATCTCCGAGACCGGGAAACCGACCGAGAGTCATGTCTCGGTGCCGCGAAAGCGGTGGAATACGCAGGGAAGTGAAACATCTCAGTACCTGCAGGAAAGAAAAGCAAACGCGACTCCCCCAGTAGCGGCGAGCGAACGGGGATCAGCCTAAACCGATGCAGTGCCAAGCGTGCGAGCGTTGCTGCGTCGGCGTCGTGGGACCTACAGGCCGATCGCAATAGGCCGAGGAAGTTACAAAGCTCATCTCTAGGTGAATGGCATGGGAAGGCCAGCCGCAGAGGGTGAAAGCCCCTTAACCGAAAGGGATGAGTCTTCCGTAGTTATCCCAAGTAGCACCGGGCACGTGAAATCCGGTGTGAATCCGGGGGGACCACCCTCCAAGGCTCAGTACTAGTGGACGACCGATAGTGCAATAGTAGCGCGAGCGAAAGGCGAAAAGAACCCCGACAAGGGGAGTGAAATAGAACCTGAAACCATGCACTTACAAGCTGTCGAAGGCCTATGGCCCCTCGGGGCAACGGCTGACGGCGTGCCTTTTGCATAATGATCCGGGGAGTTGGCTTACATGGCAAGGTTAAGGGCCTCAGGTCCGGAACCGAAGGGAAACCGAGTGTGAATAGCGCGAATCAAGTCATGTGGGCCAGACCCGAAGCCAAGCGATCTAACCATGGGCAGGTTGAAGCGGATGTAACAGTCCGTGGAGGACCGAACAGGTATGGGTTGAAAACCGTTCTGACGACCTGTGGTTAGGAGTGAAAGGCTAATCAAGCTTGAAAATAGCTGGTTCTCCCCGAAATAGCTTTCGGGCTAGCCTCTGGTAATAGTTCATGGGGGTAGAGCTACTGAATGGGATAGGGGTCCTTCGGGATACCCTACCTAATCAAACTCCGAATACCGTGAACCGTATCCAGGGAGTCAGTCTACGAGCGATAAGGTTCGTGGACGAGAGGGAAACAGCCCAGATCGCCAGTTAAGGTCCCTAATGCGTGCTAAGTGCAGTAAAGGAAGTGGGATCTCTAAGACAGTCAGGATGTTGGCTTAGAAGCAGCCATCATTTAAAGAGTGCGTAACAGCTCACTGATCGAGAGGTCCCGCGCCGAAAATGAACGGGGCTAAAGCGCGCAACCGAAGCTGCGGATTGGCATGGCTCGTAGAGACATGCCACTGGTAGGGGAGCGTTCTGGACGAATGAAGGGTGACGGTAACGACGCCTGGACGTCCTAGAAGTGATTATCCCGGAACAAGTAGCGACAAAGCAGGTGAGAATCCTGCTCGCCGCAAACCCAAGGTTTTCTGGGCACGGTAAATCCGCCCAGAGTTAGTCGGACCCTAAGGCGAGGCCGAAAGGCGTAGTCGATGGATGACAGGTTAATATTCCTGTACCGGCATAGGTCGTTATTACCGATGGGGGGAAGCGGGAGGAAAGGCCATCGCACTGTCAGATGTGCGTCCAAGTCATCAGGTGGCATGTAGGAAAATCCGCATGCAACATCCTGGTGGTGATGGGGAGCGCCTTGTGCGCGAAGTGGCTGGACTGACCGTCGAGAAAATCCTCTAGGGAGACTGAAGCCGTCCGTACCAAAACTGACACAGGTGGGTGAGGTGAATATCCTAAGGCGCTCGAGAGAACTGTTGTCAAGGAACTCGGCAAATTGACCCCGTAACTTCGGGATAAGGGGAACCCTTGGGGGTGTCAAAGCTCCTGGGGGTCGCAGAGAATTGGCCCAACCGACTGTTTACTAAAAACACAGGTCTGTGCAAAGTCGTAACGACGATGTATACGGACTGACGCGTGCCCAATGCTGGAAGGTTAAGAGGACGGGTTAGCGCAAGCGAAGCTCGGAATTGAAGCCCCAGTGAATGGCGGCCGTAACTATGACGGTCCTAAGGTAGCGAAGTTCCTTGTCGGGTAAGTTCCGACCCGCATGAATCGCGTAACGAGTTGGGCTCTGTCTCGACAGCAGACTCGGCGAACCTGTAGCCGTGGTGAAGATGCCACGTTCCCGCGCCTAGACGGAAAGACCCCGTGAACCTTTACTATAGCCTGATATTGAGGCTTGTCCTGACGTGCGTAGCATAGGTGGGAGACGTCGAAGTTGAGCTCTCGGGCTCGACGGAGTCATCAGTGAAATACCACTCTCGTCATGATAGGTTCCTAACTCCACACCGTGAATCCGGGTGGGGGACAGTGTCAGGTGGGTAGTTTGGCTGGGGCGGTCTCCTCCAAAAAAGTAACGGAGGAGCGCGATGGTGCACTCAGTGTGGTCGGCAATCACACGTCGAGCGTAAGGGTATAAGTGCGCCTGACTGCAAGAGAGATAGCTCGAGCAGGTACGAAAGTAGGTCCTAGTGATCCGGCGGATTCCGAGTGGAAGGGCCGTCGCTCATCAGATAAAAGGTACTCCGGGGATAACAGGCTGATCACTCCCAAGAGTTCATATCGACGGGGTGGTTTGGCACCTCGATGTCGGCTCATCGCATCCTGGGGCTGAAGGAGGTCCCAAGGGTTTGGCTGTTCGCCAATTAAAGCGGTACGCGAGCTGGGTTTAGACCGTCGTGAGACAGGTCGGTCCCTATCTGGCGTGGGTGTAGGATGATTGAGGAGCCTTCTCCCTAGTACGAGAGGATTGGGAGGGACGGTCCTCTGGTGCTCCAGTTGTCACGCTAGTGGCACAGCTGGGTAGCTATGACCGGAACGGATAAGCGCTGAATGCATCTAAGCGCGAAGCCTCCTCCAAGACGAATCATCCCAACTAGTTCCCTGGTAGACTACCAGGTTGATAGGCTGGCGGTGTAAGCATGGTAACATGTTTAGCTTACCAGTACTAATAGAACGATCGGCTTAACTACCTTTCTCCACTCCGACCCTCGTGGTCGAAGAGGGGAACGAATGACCCTCAATGCTGAGGAGCTTGTCGCGCGACTACCCAATTCACCTTTCTTACAACTTGGCCGAGCGCATTGCGCTGGCCAACGTAATCCCGGTGATCATAGGTTTCTGGTCATACCCGTTCCCATTCCGAACACGGTCGTCAAGCAGATTCCGCCGATGATATTGCTTATGCGAGAAAGTAGGTCGTTGCCGGGGCCTCTTGGCCCCTCGGTGCGTTCGCGCGCCGGGGGGCTCTTTCTTTTTCCCCGCTCTCCGTTTTTTTCGCTCCGTTTTGTTTCGCTCTCCGTGTCGGGCCGAGCGTTCGGCGCCGCACAGCGCCGCCGAGTCCTCGGCCGGCTTCACGGCCCGAGCTCCGGTGCGGCCTGCGCCGCGCAGACCTCGCAGCTGCTGCGCGAAGCGGAGCGCTTTGCTCGCCAGGCGAGGCGGTCTTCACGAGGTCGTGGCACCTGCAGGGCAGCATTGCCCATCGGGGGCTGCGTGCCGACTCTGCGTGTTCGAGCCCTTCGGCTCCGGGCTCCGCTGCGCGTCGAGCCCTTCGAACTGCGATCCTCCATCAGGGCGAAACATCGAACTCGAGGGCATTCGAGAGGCTGATGGCTTGGCTGCCGGCGTAGCCCGGATCTCGGGACCACCACTGGGCGTACACGCTGTCGCCGCTCGTGAGGCCCTGCTGGGCCATGTAGGTCGGTGTGAAATCGAACGCGTAGGTGCCCGAACAGTCGAGCCCGCTCGGTAGGCCGCCGGATTGCTGGACGGGGGTGCGAGCGACCGGTGGGCGGACGCAGAGTGTTCCGCCGTAGTACGGCACACTGCCGCCGGCGCGACCCCAGAAGAGCAGGCCGGCTTTCTGGTTCAACATCAGGGTGGCGCCGATCCGGAGCGGGTTCGCGGGAGTCGTCAGGCTCGGCAGGCCGGCGGATGTGATGCTGGGAGCGCAGCCGAGCGAGTTCAGCTTGGCGGTGCAGTAGGGCGTCGGCGTCAGGTAGGTCGTGTAGATCCGCGCGAACGCGTCCGTCGACACTCCCGGGCCTTCAAAGGAGATCGCGACCAGACCCGAAGTCGGATGTGTGGCGATGCCGATGCTCTTCTGGTCTCCCGCGGTGACGGTGTTCACCACGAATTCCGCGCCGAGCCGCTGACCCGAGGCGTCGAAGCGCTGCGCGCGCACATCGGCATCGCCCGTGGCGCGGTCTTCCCACGCGATGATGAAGTTGCCGAGCGCATCGGCGCAGACTTTGGGGTTGCGCTGGGATCCGAGGGCATTCGTGTTGACTTGAAACTCCGGGCCCAGCGGCTGTCCGTCGTTGCCAAAGCGTCGAGCGAAGATGCCGTAGCCGGAGCCATCCTTGCTCTGATCTTCCCATGTGACGAGGAAGCGGCCCGTCCCGTCGGCGACCACGCGTGGCTCGCGTTGGTCGGTGGCCGTGTAGGCGGAGGTGTTGAGCGGCACGGGAGCCGGTTGCAGCGCAGCTCCGTTGGCGTCGTACAGCCGCACCCATAGGTTCGTGCCGGTCCCGATGGCCCCGTAGCCGGAGAAGTCAACGAACACGAGCAGCATGCGCCCGTCGGGAGCCGCTGCACCGGCCGTGTCCACCTGTGCTCCGTTGTCGAAGGTGTTGACTCGGATGTCCGGTGTGAAGAAGGTCCCGTCAGGATTCACAACGCGGAACATCGCGTCGCCGTCCCAGTCGCCCGACCAAGTCACGAGCCACTTGCCATCGGGACGTGCGGCGATCAGCGGTCTCCACTGCGAGGCCTGCCAGATCTGGTTGATCTGGAATTCTGGGCCGAGGGGCGCGCCGCTCGGCGTGAAGATGCGGCCGAAGATGCCCATGATCTCGCCGTCGTAACCGTAGCGCTCCGACCAAGCCACCAGCTGATTGCCCAATGTCGAGTAGCAGATTTCCGGCTCGTCCTGGATGTGCTGGGAGAGCGTCGGGTTGCAGGCCAAGTTGCCCGTGGCGGGCGTCCCGTTGGCGAAGAAGTGGCGGGCGTTGGGGTCTTGCCCGTTGGCAAAGCAGAAGGCGATCCGGTCGCCGTCCGGTGCGATCCCGACACGGGGCCAGTACTGGTTGTAGTTGGTCGACGCGTTGACGAGGACTCCGCGCCCAGGGGCTGGAAGTGGCCCTCTCCGGCTGCGCCGAAGGCGCGCGCTGCAATGACCCAAGCCGCGAGCGTGAGCACGGCCGAGGTAGGGGGTCGGAACGGGATCATGGTTCGGGCCGAGGCCGCGCGCCCCCGAGGGGCTTGCCGGCGAGCGAAAACTCTTCCTGAGGCCGTTCCGAAACTATAACCTGACTCCCGCTGGCTTGCGGGTCCCTATGGCCGGGGATACACCTCAAGAAGGTATGGCGCGCGGATCGGACGGCGGAAGTGGCGGCAGATACCCCTATTGCGAGGTTCGTTCGCTCGCGGGTCGGCCCGCAGCGCGCCCGATCCTGCTGACGGTGGTCAGCACGGAAGAGGAGTTCGACTGGTGCGGGCCCTTCGACTCTCGGCAACGGGAGGTTGGGGCGGCGAAGCGGCTCCCGCAGGCGCAGGTCGCCTTCGACGCGCTGGGGGTCCGGCCGACCTATGTCATCGATCACCCGATCGCCACGACACCGTCCTCGGCCGAGCTCCTGCGCGCCTTCGTGCGCGAAGGGCGCTGCGAGGTTGGCGCTCACCTACACCCGTGGGTCAATCCTCCCTTGCGCGAGCTTCTTGGCTCCGAGTTTTCCTATCCGGGCAATCTTCCGCCCGAGCTCGAGCGGGAGAAACTCGCAGTGCTGGTGGGCGCCATCGAGGACTCGATCGGAGTCCGTCCACGCAGCTATCAGGCTGGCCGCTATGGTTTTGGGCGTTCGACGGCCGCGCTGCTGGAAGAGCTGGGCTTCGCGGTCGACCTGAGCTGCAGCTCAGCCTTCGACTTCTCGGCGGATGGCGGTCCCGACCACAGCCGCGTGCCATCCCAGCCCATTTGGTTTGGCGAGCGTCGCGAGGTGCTCGGGGTTCCGATCACGGGAGCCCATGTGGGGTTCGCGGGCTCGTGGGCCGCGCACCTCCATCGGCACGCGTCTCGGCCGGCGCTGCAGGCATTGCGCGCGCCCGCTGTGCTGGCCCGCCTGCGGTTCTCCGAACGGCTGCGGCTCTCTCCGGAAGGTTTCGACCTCGCCGCCATGCTGCGTCTCACGCGCAGCTTGCGGCAAAGGGGGACGAGCGTCTTCGCGCTCAGCCTCCACAGCCCGTCCTTTCACCCCGGCTGCACGCCCTATGTGCGCAGCGAGGCGGATCTGCGGCGGTTGTTCGACACCTGTGGCGCCTACTACCGGCATTTCTTCGACGAGCTCGGCGGACGCCATTTGACCGCGTCCGAGCTCTACGACGAGCTGACGGCACAACCTGCGGAGGCTCGCGCGTGATCGTGCTCGGTATCTCTCCGCTCGACAAGGACGCGACCGCGTCGCTCGTCGAGGATGGGCGCGTGCTGTTCGCGGCCGGTGAAGAGCGCTACACGCGCGCGAAGCAGCACTCGGGATTTCCTGAACGCGCCATCGTCGCCGCGCTCGAGGCGACCGGCATCGATCCCACGCGCGTTGACAGGATCGTGTACCCGTTCCTCGAAGCACGGCAGGAAGCCGCCCTGATCGAGCGCGCCTTGCAGGCCGAGCGCGAGTTCCACGCGAACTTCCGCCCGCCCAAGCTCGGCCCGCTGTTCGCGGAGGCCCGTCACCGACGAAGAGTTCGCACGGAGCCCGTGCAGGGGCTGGCAGAACCCGATCAGCGCATGCGCAAGGGCTTTGCGAAGGAAGTCTTCTACTCGCTGGCGGGTGCGAATCCGTGGCTCTCTCGACGAGTTGCGCAGGTTCGCTCCGACGACTGGGGGCGTCGTGCCGCTGTGGAACACGCACACTGGCAGCGAGAACTGGAGGCCGGGTTGGCACGGCTCGGGCTGCGGGCGCCTCTCGAGCGCAGCGAACACCACCTCTCTCATGCCGCGAACGCATATCTGGCCTCGGGGTACGAGCGCGCGCTGGTGGTGACTCTGGACGGCTACGGCAGCGGGCTCGCCGGCTCCATCGGAGTGGGCGAGAACGGGCGCGTGGAGCGGCTGCACGGATTCCGCTTCCCGCACTCGCTGGGCTCGTTCTACGAGATGGTGACCTCATCCCTTGGATTCAGGCCGGACCGCCACGCCGGGAAGATCGTGGGACTCGCCGCCTACGGGGATCCGCAGGTGCTGCTCGAGGTCCTGCTCTCGCGCTGCGACCGCTCCACGCCGGGCGACCTGCGGCTCGTTCAGAACCTCAATGTCCACTTTTCCCGCCACCTCGCGGCCGAGTTCCCGATGGTCGATGTTGCCGCGGCCTACCAGCGCGTCCTCGAGCTGCTTGCATGCGAGCTCGTCGAGCACTGGCTGCGCGCCACGGGAGCGAAGCATGTCGTCCTCTCCGGAGGCGTGACGGCCAATGTGAAGATGAACCAGCGCATCCACGAAGTCGCGGGCGTGGAGGGGATCTTCATCTACCCCAACATGGGCGATGGGGGCTGCGGCACCGGGCTCGCCATGCACGCGAGTTGGAGCGGCCCGGTGCGGGAGTCCATCGCCGATGTCTACTGGGGGCCGGAGTTCAGCGAGCGCGAGATGCTCGACGCCATTCGCGTCGCCGGTCTTGCCTGTGAACGACCTGCGGACCTCGCGCGGCACATCGCGGACAAGATCCACGCGGGCTGGGTGATCGCCCGCTGTGCCGGTCGCATGGAGTACGGGCCGCGCGCGCTCGGCAATCGCTCGATCCTCTACCACGGTCGCGAGCCCAAGGTGAACCAGTGGCTCAACCAGCGACTGGGCCGCACCGAGTTCATGCCCTTCGCGCCGGTGACGCTCTGGGAGGCCCGCCATCGCTGCTACCACGGCCTCGCCGGGGGCGAGCATGCGGCCGAGTTCATGACGCTGACATTCGACTGCACGGACTTCATGAAGCAGCGCTGTCCGGCGGCCGTGCATGTCGACGGGACCGCCCGACCGCAGCTCGTGCGCCGGGAAGTGAATCCCGAGTACCACCAGATCCTCGTCGAGCATGAGCGGCTCTCGGGTTCCCCGTCGCTGATCAACACCAGCTTCAACATGCACGAGGAGCCGATCGTGTGCTCGCCGACGGACGCCGTGCGTGCCTTCCTCGACGGTCGCATCGACGGTCTCGCCCTCGGACCCTTCTTCGTCACCCATCCTCAGGCGAGTCTTGGAGGGGAGTCCTGACCCTCGGGCATCCTCGCGCTCGCGTGCTAGCGACGCTCGTGGTCCTGAGCGCGAAAGTGGTGGGCAAGCCCGAGGAGGCGCGTCATTTCCGTCGAGAAGTGTCGCCGCCGAAGGTAGGTGACCAAGTAGTCGAGGAAATCGAGCGGCAGCACGACGCCGTAGTAGGCGAGCCATGCTTCGCGGAAGCCGAGCTCGTGGCCAGCCAGCTTGATCTTGAGCGCGCCTGAGGCGTCGAGCCCCGTGGTAACGGCCAGCAGCAAGAGCCCGATGTCAAAGTTGGTGAGGATGGCTCGCAGGGTCATGAAGTCGAGGCCCAGACGGAAGCCGTTAGCCTGTCCTCCAGCGCTCGCCGCCGCCGGTGCGCTCGCCTGACCGGGCTCATTCTCGGTGCGCTCTGCGGAAGCCCCCGCCTTGCGCAGCACATCCTTGAGGAACAGGATTCCCGGGATCTCGATCAGGATCTTGCGCCACAGCGTCGCGACCGCGGCCGCGAAGGCTGCCAAGAGTGGCCATGTCTCGCCTTCCGCCAAGTGGCAGCCGACCCCTACGCCAAAGAAGGCGAGCGGCTTGATCAGCATGTGGAACAGATAGTCGAAGTAGCCCCAGTGGACATTCACCACGCCCTGCCAGCGCGCGACTTCTCCGTCCACGCAGTCGAGGATGTAGTAGAGCACCAAGAACAAGGCCCCGAAGAAGGCCCACAACCCGCTCCCGAACTGAAATGCCGCCCCCAGAATTCCGCAGGCGAGGAACCCGATGGACGCGTAGTTCGGGCTGATGCGGAGGTCGACGAAGAGCTTCGTGAACAGGAGCGAGGCGTGGTCGCCAAAGAGCAGCCCGGCGACATCGTTGCCACCGCGCACGGGTGCTTGGCAGGTCTCCCGAAGTTGCTTCCAGTTCGCGCCCATGGCTGTTTCGTGGCTCGCTTCCTCAGGGCTCCAAGGAAGAGTCTAACCCTCTCCCGTGTTCGCGGAGCGCAGCGAGCGTAGTCGATTTCCGATCGCATCGAGCGCAGCCCGACGCTCCGCCGCCGTCAAGCTGAGAGCGGCGGCGATGAGCCACGACACGAACAGACCTGCCCGCAGCGCCCGGTCCGCTCCGCTTTCCAGCGAGCCGGGAAGGAAGCCCGCGACGAGCACCACGGCGAACCCGGCCGCAGCAGGCCCGAGAATCGCCGGCCAGCGGTAGGTCACAGGGAAGACACGCTGCGCGATCTCATGGCCTGCGACGCACAGCACGAGGAAGGTCAGCGCCGTGGCGATCGAGGCCCCAAGGAACCCGAGTGTCGGCACGAGAATCGCGTTCAGGTACAGGTTCGCTGCCAGGGCCGCGAGCGTGATCCACGGCAACCGAGCCGTCTGCTTGTCCACATACAGCCCGGTTTGCAGGAACTGGTACAGGGCCCAGAGCCAGTAGCCGGCGGCGATCCAGGGGATGGCGGCCGCAGCCTCGGAGTAGTCGCTCCGGCCAGCGGAGAGGGCGACGAGTTCCCGTGCGAACAAGGCGGTCGCAAGGCACGCACCGCCCATCGCAAGCAGGACGATCGGAGCCAGTCGAGCGACCGTCTCGCGCTGAGCATCGCGGGCGGGAAGCGAGAAAATGAAGGGGTACCAGATCAGCAGGAAGGGCCCGAGCAGCAAGTAATTGGGGATGTAGCCCAGCTTGTAGGCGAGCGCATACAAGCCCAGCGAGCGGTCATCGGACAGCGCGCCCAGCATGTAGCGATCTGCGGAGTGCAGGCCGAACTGCAAGGCACCGTTGGGAATCAGCGGCAGGCTGTACGCGAGCATCGGCGCCAAGAGGGCCCAGCGCACCTGGGGGCGAGATCCAGAGAGCACGATGGCGCAGCCGAGGAGCGCAAAGAGCGCCTCGGAAACCAGCACCGCCAGCAGAAGTCCCGAGAGTCCCCAGCGCATCACGACCAGCGCGGTGATCTGCAGACCGATCTCGAGGAGCAGCTTGCTCAGGGAGAGGCAGGCGAACAGCGCGGAACGCTGCTGGGTTTGCAGGACCTTGTTGGTCACCTCGCGGATGCACTGGAACGCGAACACGCCGCAGGCGAGGCGCACATAGACATCGCCGTCGGGGGGCGAGCCCGGGAGCCATGTCGCCAGCGATCCCGACACGAGCAGCAGCGGCCCCACGAGGAGCCCGACCGCTGCCGTCACGGTCAGGACCGCCGTGCTTGCTACAGCCGCGCGGACACGCTCGTCGCTCGATTCGAAGTAGAAGCGGGAGACCCCCGCTCCGAGGTGCAGTCCCGCAATTTGCGCAACCAGGGTCAGGCTGACAGCGAGAAGTTCGCGCACACCGAACTCGGCCGGGCTGAGGTAGCCCGTGGTCAGCGGGAGCAGCAGGAAGCCTGCCAGTCGGCCAACTTGCTCGGACACGGCGTAAGTCGCGCTGTGGCGAGCGAGTGTCGAGAGGGTAGAGCGCAGCACGGCAGGAGCCGAGCGCGGTTTCGCCCGGCGGCCTTCGAGACTACGGAGCCCGCTCGGCGACGGCAACGACACCCGACTTGCCGCGACTGTGCGGTGCTCCTGCTTCGCCTCCAGCGCAACGATCGTGTCGGAGTGTCCTCGGGCTCTCGACGGAGACACCGCCCTAGAAATGAGCGCGCAGCGCTCGCAACTTCAGGCGTCGGATCTTCGGGCACCGCTGCTCGATCAGAAGCGGCGCAGGACGCCGATCACGACGCCGCGAATCTCCAACTGATCGACCCAGACGGGCTGAAACAAGCTGTTGGCCGGCTGCAGACGGTAGCCGCCGTTCTCTCGGTAGAGGCGCTTCAATGTGGCCTCTTCGCCGGGCAGCACCGCAACGACCATCTCTCCGTTGAGGGCATGGCTTCGGCGCTCGACGAGGACGAGGTCGCCGTCATGGATGCCGTCGTCGATCATCGATGTCCCACTGACCCGCAGCGCGTACACATCGCGGTCCTTCGGCACCAAGTCCGCTAGATCCAGTCGCTCGGGCACCTCGATCGCTTCGATCGAGGCTCCCGCCGCGATGCGACCGAGGATCGTCACCGCGGGGCCGGACGAGGCGTCCGTGTCGCGCTCGGCTACCAGCATTCCGCGGCTGACTCCCTTCGCGGAGCGCACCATCACGCCCTTGCGCTCGAGCTCGCTGATGTGGCCGAAGATGGTCACCTTGTTCACGCCGAAGTGCTGGGCGGCTTCCTCGAGCGTGGGGCTGTAGCCGTGCTCCGCCGCGTAGCCGCGGTAGAACTCGAGGATCTCGTGCTGGCGCTTGGTCAGTGCGACTTGGCTCACGTGGGCGGGTGGTCTGTAGGGGGAAGGTCGGGACGGAGATGGGGATGAGGACCGTGAGCTACACGAGAAAGGTGACGGCGATCAGGCCGAGGAAGAAGAGGAAGCTCAAGCCATCCTTGCGGGCGTCGTCGAAGATCTGAGCCATGGTTGGGTTCCGTGAAGGCGGGTGGCCCCGCCGGTTGTTCGGTCATGTCGGGCGGGTGGTCATGTCGGGCGGGTGGTCGGGGCGCGCGCGGTGGCGAGCCCCGGTTCGCCCCTTGTGGCTAACATTGGGCTAAAGTAGCCCGGTAGGCTGGTGGGGTGAAGGGGAATTCCAGAAAAGTTCGCTGGAAGTTAGGAAAGGCGCCTGGGCCGTCATTGCTTGCTCTCGCAGGGGCCGCGAGCCGTCGGTCGGGGGGGCGAAACCCTGCGCCCTTGGCCCTCCGGGGCTCAAGCGGCCACCTCGGAGGAGTTAGAATTCGGAGGCAGGTCCGGGGCGGCCTGACCCACATGGATCGGTTGCAAACCCTCGAGCTCGACCTCGCGCGCTACCTCGCTCCCTTTCACGCCCGGGCTCTGGCGACCTACCGATTCGATGTGGTGGTCGTCGGCGGCGGGGTGGCCGGGGCTAGCGCCGCTCTGGCGGCGGCCGAGGCCGGGGCGGCGGTGGCCATGGTCGCCAAGGATGTCCTCGAGGAGACCAACACCGTCTATGCACAGGGCGGGGTGGCCGTGGTCCTCGGGGCGGAAGACTCGTTCGAGTCGCATGTCTCCGACACGCTGCAGGTCGGCTGTGGGATCTGCGATGTGGAGACCGTCGATCGAGTGGTGCGCGGAGGGCCGACGGCGCTGCGCAGGCTGCTCGATCGGGGTGCGCGCTTCGATCTCGCGGCCGATGGCTCGATCGAGCTCTCGCGCGAGGGCGGCCACTCCCATCACCGCATCATCCACGCGGGCGGTGCTGCCACCGGTGTGGAGATCCAGCGCACGCTGAACGAGGCCGTGCGAGGCCAGCCCGACATCGCGGTGTTCGAGTCGCACTTCGCGATCGACCTCATTTCAGGCGCCAACGGCCGAGTGATCGGCCTGCTCGCCCAGACCGCGCGCGGTGAGTTCGTGTGCTTCTCGGCGGCGCAGGTGATCCTCGCGACGGGAGGCGCCGGGCAGCTGTTCCGCGAGACCACCAACCCCGCGATCGCGACAGGAGACGGAGGGGCAATGGCCTTCCGCGCCGGCGCGGCCCTACGCGACCTCGAGTTCTTCCAGTTCCATCCCACCTGCCTGTACATCGCGGGTGCTGCGCGCGTCCTGATCAGCGAGATCGTGCGCGGCGCCGGCGGAGTCCTGCTCGACAAGGACCGCGTGCGCTTCATGCCGGAGTACCACGCGGCGGCGGAGCTCGCCCCGCGCGATGTCGTGAGCCGCGCCTGCTTCGACCGGATGGTCAAGACGAATGACACGAGCGTGTACCTCGACCTCTCGTCGCTCGAACGCAACCCGCACGAGCTCTTCCCGCACATCGGCCGTATCTGTCAGTACTTCGGCATCGACATCGCTCGCGATCCGATTCCGGTCCGGCCGGGTGCCCACTACATGATAGGTGGCATCCAAGTCGATGCCGATGGGCGCACCAGCGTTCCGGGCTTGTGGGCCGTGGGCGAGTGCGCCAGCAGCGGCTTGCACGGCGCGAATCGCATGGGCTCGAACTCGCTGCTCGAAGGCCTCGTGCTCGGCGCGCGCGCGGGGGAGCGCGCCAGCGAGGACGGTCGCGACTTCCCGCTGATCCCCGTCGATCGTCGGCTGCGCGTCGAGCGAGCGCAAGGCTCGAGCGATGTGCGCCTCGGCATTCAGGACATGACCTACTCGCTCAAGAGCCTCATGTGGCGCCAGATGGGCATCGTCCGCAGCGGGCGAGCCATCGGCGACGCGATCGAGAAGGTCGGCTTCTGGGCGCGCGCCGTGCAGCAGCTTGCGACGCCCGATCCGCGCTCCTGGGAGCTCCTCAACATGCTGACCGTCGCGCACCTCGCGGCCGTCTCGGCGGCCGTGCGCGAGGAGTCGCGTGGCACGCACTTCCGGGAGGACTTCCCGGCCAGCGCGGCGCAATGGCGCGCCCACACGCTGCTGCAGCCGGTCGCCGACGGCAACTGCGTCCGCGCGGTCCACATCGGCCGCGAGATCGTGCGCGATTCCGTCGGCGTGCGATGAGCAAGGCGCCTACGCCCAGCCGACGGCCGAGGGAGCGCATCCTCGTCTGCGGCGTGCAGTTTCCCGGTCAGGTCGTCGAGCACGACGGCGCGCTGTCGGAGATGCGCGCGCTCCTCGAAGCCGCGGGAGCCGAGCCGGTGGGAAGCGGGATTTGCCAGCGCAAGCCCGTTCCCGACCCGGGCACGCTGATGGGGCATGGCAAGGTT
Organism: Planctomycetota bacterium; assembly: GCA_016872795.1. Taxonomy (GTDB): domain Bacteria; phylum Planctomycetota; class UBA1135; order UBA1135; genus F1-120-MAGs118. The sequence goes on along the minus strand of VGYZ01000015.1, from coordinate 26,022 downwards.
CAGGAAGTCGCCCGCGAGGTCGAGCTGCTCGAACCCGATGCCGTGGCCGTCGACAACGACCTGACTCCCGGCCAGATCCGCAACCTCGAGAAGGCCTGGAAGGTCCGCGTCCTCGATCGCTCCGAGGTGATCCTCGACATCTTCTCGCGCCGCGCGCGCACGCGGCAGGCGCGACTCCAAGTCGAACTGGCGCAGGCGCAGTACCTGCTCCCGCGCCTGCGGCGCATGTGGACGCACCTCGAGCGCATGGAAGGCGCCGTCGGAACGCGCGGACCGGGCGAGACGCAGCTCGAGACCGACAGGCGCCTGTTGCGGCGCCGCGTGCTCGAGTTGCGGCGGGAGCTCTCCGAGATCGAGGAGCGGCGCCTGCGCGAGGTGCGTTCTCGCTCGGATCAATTCACGATCGGCCTCGTCGGCTACACCAACGCGGGCAAGTCCACCCTGCTGAACCGCCTGACCGGATCCGACGAGCTCGCGGCGGACATGCTGTTCGCCACGCTGGACACGCGCACGCGCCAATGGCGGCTGCGCGATGGTCGGACCGTGCTGCTCTCCGACACGGTCGGGTTCCTGCAGCGGCTGCCGCACCACCTCGTGGCATCGTTCCATGCGACGCTCGAGGAGGCTGTGCACGCCGATCTCCTGCTGCATGTCGTCGACGCCGCGCACCCAGACGCTGCGCAGCAGCTCGCAGCGGTCGAGGAAGTGCTCGACAGCATCGCACCTTCGCATCGCAGCGAACTGCTCGTGTTCAACAAGGTCGATGCGCTCGGCGAGTCGCTGGCGATGCAGATGCTCGGTCGCGACCTGCGTCACGAGGTCGTGCCGATCTCCGCTCGCACGGGCGAGGGACTCGAGCGCCTCGATGCAGCCGTCTCGCGCAAGCTCGACGCCCGCTCCGCGCGCGTGCAGGTCGAGGTGCCCATCGCCGACGGTCGCACGATGGCCGCGATCCGTCGGCTCGGCGCCGTGCTGGAGGAAGAGACGGTCGAGGCGCGCTGCGTGCGCATGACCGTGCGCATCTCCGAGGCGGCGCTCGGAAATCTGCGGCGCTCGGCGCCTGCGGACATCGAAGTCACCGTGCTCGACCGTCCCGTCGAGCCGCGCGTCGCCGCGGAGGGCTGAGCGGGCGCGCGCTCAGCGCGTGAGCTGCTCGATGGGGGGCAGGCGCAGCTTCTGTCCGGCGCGCAGCGCGTTCTCGTCCGCCATCCCGTTGTAGCGCGAGAGCTGCCGCACCAGCGCCACGGGCGCCGTCCCGTAGTGGCTGCGCGCGATCTTGGAGAGCGACTGTCCCGGCTCCACGATGACCTCGAAATCTGCGCTGGCGGGAGCGGCCTGTGGAATCTGGGTCGGCGCGGGAACTTGGGTCGACGCGCCCCTCGTCGCCCCCGAGGCCGTGTCGCCGCCGACCTGTGCGGACGACGGTGCGCTCGAGAGCGGATCGACGGCCGCGGGACCGCCGATCACCACGTGGGCCCAGCCGGCCGGGATCGTCCCCAGCGGCCCGCTGGCGAGCTCGCCGGCCTCGAGCTGGCGGGCGAGCTCGCGCTCGGCCTCGAGCGCTTCCACGCGACGCGACTGCCACAGCGCCGCAGCGCCAAAGGCGGTGGCGAGCACGAGCAGCAGGGCGACGACGCGCATCGCGACTCGAAGCCTTAGGCCACGGGGGCCTTGGGCGAGGGGGTTGCGGCCGCGGGCTGCGCACCGGCCTTGCGGGACGCGCGTTCCTCGAGCCAGACGAGCAGCGGCGACGCGATGTAGATGCTCGAGAACGTACCCGCGACGACGCCGAAGGTCAGCGCGAACGCGAAGCCTTCGAGCGCGTTGCCGGTGCCCCAGTTGAAGATCAGGATGATCAGCGAGGCGAGGATCGTCGTGCCCGACGTGATGACCGTGCGCGAGAGCGTCTGGTTGATCGACGCGTCGCAGACATCGGAGAGCGAGCCCTTGAGGCGCGGACGGTTCTCGCGGATGCGGTCGAACACGACGATCGTGTCGTTCAGCGAGTAGCCGAGGATCGTCAGGAAAGCCGCGATCATCGTCAGGTTCATCTCGACGCGGATCCGCGGGAACCAGATCAGGAACGCGATCGCCGCGAGAGTCGCCACGACATCGTGGAGGTCGGCGACGAGCGCGCCCCAGCCGTAGCTGTACTCGGCGAAGCGCACGCGGATGTACAGCAGGATCAGCAGCGACGAGAGCGCGAGCGCCTTGATGGCCGAATCGCGCAGCTCACCGACCACCTGCGCGCCGACCACGCTCGACTCGGGGATCGGCAGCGCGAACTTGAACTCGCGGCCGGCCGAGTCGCTCGAGCCCTCGAAGGCGCCCGCGATCGCCGAGCGCAGCGCGTCGGCGCCGAGCGTCGACGCGCCGGACACGGTGAACACATTGTCCTGTCCCTCGCGGGCTTGGGCCACGGCACCCGTGATCCCCGCCTGTTCGGCCTTGGACTGGATGTCCGCGGCGGAATGTCCTTCCTCGAAGTACAGCGTGGCGGTCGTCGTGCCAGCGTTGCTCGCGACACTGATCGGCTCCTTTTGGAGCACATCGCGCAGGCCGTCCAAGATCTCCTGCTTGAAGCGGCCCTCGAGGCCGACGCCGTCGGCGAAGTTGGGGTTCGACTTGAAGGTGATTCGGAACTCGCTCGCACGGCCGTCGGAGGTGCGCGAACCCGGGAGGTCGACGACCTCGGCCGTCGCCATGGCGCCACCGAGACCTTCGACGCGCACGCGCAGGCTCTCGACCGTCATGGGCTGCTCGGTGCGCACCTTGACCGTGGCGCCCCCGAGGAAGTCGATGCCGAGCTTCTTCTGGTCATCGAGGCCGATGAAGAGCGCCGTGCCGGCGAGGAGCAGCGTGAGCGAGCCGCCGATCGCAAGCTTGCGGTAGGACATGAACTTGAAGTTCGCGTTGCGGAAGAACTCGCGCATCTTGAACTCGGTCACGCCGCGCTTGAGCTCGTAGTGCACGAGCACGCGCAGGGCGACGAGAGCACAGAACAGCGTCGAGATGATGCCGATCGTGAGCGTGACCGCGAAGCCGCGAATCGTGCCCGTGCCGACCTTCATGAGGATGAAGGCCGTGATCAGCGTGGTCAGGTTGCCGTCGACGATCGCGCTCATGGCGTGATCGAAGCCGTCCTTGGCGGCTTGGATCGGCTTGCGACCCTTCGACTGCTCTTCGCGGATGCGCTCGAAGATCAGGATGCTCGCGTCGACCGCCATGCCGATCGTGAGCACGACGCCGCCGATGCCCGCGAGCGTCAGCGTGCCGTTGACCAGCACCAAGCCGGCCATGGTCATGAGCAGGTTGAGCAGCAGCGCTGCCGAGGCCCACATGCCGAGGCGGCCGTAGTAGAAGACCATGAAGCCGATGATGAGCGTGAGCGTCGTGACGCCGGCCCACAGGTTCTTGCGCACATAGTCGTCGCCGATCGAGGCGCCGACCGTTTCCTCGGCCTCGAGCTTGGGCCGGATCTTGAGCGAACCGGAGCGCAGCACGGTCACCATGCCATCGCGCTCGCTCAGTCCGAAGCGGCCTTCGATGATCGATGTGCCGAACAGCGGCTGCTTGATGTTGGGCGCGGTGATGATCTCGCCGTTCATCACGATCGCGAGGCGCTTGCGCACGAGCTTCTCGGTGAAGCGGCCGAAGCGGAAGGCCGTGCCGTCGCTCTCGTTCATGGCGAATTCGATCGCCGGGAAGCCGCTCTGGTCGTTGGTCGGGCCGACGCGCGAGAGGTCCGCGCCGCTGAAGCGCTCTTCGTCGGCGCCCTTGCGCAGCAACAGTCCGCCGCGCTGCGCCATCGGCGGCACGGCTTGGCCCTGTTCGATCTTGAACGGGTACCACTCGAATCCGGCGGGCGGGCCGCCCTTCTCGGGAGCGAGCGCGTTGTAGGTCTCGACCGAGGCGTTCTGATTCTCCACGGCGCCGAACCACTCGCGCACCTTCTGCTCGACGGCGACCTTGTCGGTGCCCGCGCGGCTCAGATCCTCGGGCTGGGCTTCGGCGACGAAGCGCAGGTCGCCGAGGTTCTCGAGCGAGGCCTTCATGTCGTCGGTGTCGATCAGCGTGATCGACGCGCCGACCGAGTGGGCGTCGACCGTGCCAGCCTTGCCGCGCTCCTTCAGGTTGAGCACATTGCCGACGCGCGAGCCGTAGCTCAGGCGCTCGCCATCGATGCGGATCACGCCACCGCTGCCGGGGAACGAGCGCAGCGTCTCTTCGCTGGCATCGATCTCGATCGCGGCGAGGCCCTCGGCCGCGACGGCGCTGCGCAGCGTCGCAGTCACGAGTCCCGAGCGCACGGACGACATGCGCGGCAGCGAGACCTCGATGCGGTCGGTGCCGAGGCGGCGGATGACCGCTTCCGTGTTGCCGCTGTTGTCGCAGCGCTGGCGGATGACCGCGATCGTCTGCTGCATCAGCTCGGACGGATCGCCGCCTTGCACGATCAGGCCCTGACTCGCCGCAGCGTCGAGGTCGATGCGGTACAGCAGGCGCTCGCCGCCGGCGATGTCGAGGCCGAGCGGGAACGGCGCGCGGCCCGAGGTGAGGGGCTTGTAGACGAGCAGGGCGATCGAGGCGATGACGAGCGCGACGATCAGAAAGACCTTGCGTCCAGCGTTTTCGACCATGGTGTCTGTGGGGCTTTCGGGCGGCGGGGGAGCAGTGTGTTGCGGGCGCTCCCGCGGGCCTTGTTCGGTTCAGCTTGGAAAGGCAGCGGATCGCCAAGCCTGTCGCACGGCGATCCGTAGTGTGAGGAATTGGCGCATGCGGCGCCATGTCGAGTCCGAGCCCCGCAGGACGAGCCTGAGCCCCGCAGGACGAGCCTGAGCCCCGCAGGACGAGCCCGAGCCCCGCAGGACCGGGATCGGGACCGCTCAGGTGGCCGGTTCGGGCTCGGCTTCGGTCTCGGAAGCCTCATCGCGCTCGCCGAAGACCTCGCGCAGGCGGGTCGACTTGCCCACGCGGTCGCGCAGGAAGTACAGCTTGGCGCGGCGGGCCTCGCCCTGGCGGGTCGGGACGATGTCCTTGACGCGCGGGTTGTGGAGCGGAAAGACGCGCTCGACGCCCTCGCCCTGCACGATGCGGCGCACGGTCACCGAGCGGCGGATGCCGCGGCCCTTGAGGGCGATCACGGTGCCGATGAAGAGCTGAACGCGCTCCTTGTCGCCTTCCTTGATGAGGTAGTGCACCTCGACGGTGTCGCCGACCTTGATGTTGGGCAGGGTCTTCTTGCCCAGTTCCTGTTCGATCTTCTGCATGCGGTGCATAGCGGTTCGCTCCAAGCGCCTCGCAGGCGCGTTCCAAGTGTGCTCGTCGCCCGTGGGGCGCGTGTGCTAGTGGGGGGTGTTCGTGGGCTGGTTCGAGAGCAGGTCGGGTCGCACCTCGCGCATCCGGTGCAGCGCGGCGGCCCGCCTCCAGCGGTCGATCTGCGCGTGGTCTCCGGACAGCAGGACCTCGGGCACCTCTCTCCCGCGCCACACCCGCGGACGGGTGTAGTGGGGGTGGTCGAGCTGCAGAGCGCCGCCCGCGAAGGAGTCGCGCACGGCGGACTCTTCGTCGCCGAGGGCGCCGGGGATCAGGCGCACGGCTGCCTCGACGATGCACAGCGCGGGCAGTTCGCCGCCGGAGAGGACGAAGTCGCCCATCGAGACGAGCTCGAAGCCGAGCTCCTCGCGGACGCGCTCGTCGAAGCCTTCGTAGCGACCGGCGAGGATCAGCGTGCGCTCGGCGCTCGCGAGCTCCCCCGCCAGTTCCTGACGGAACGGGCGACCGCTCGGGCACATGGCCAGCTTGCGGAACGGGCCGTGGCGGAGCTCGAGCCACTCGACCGCCTCGGCGATCGGCTCGGGGCGCAGCACCATGCCGGGGCCGCCTCCGAAGGGACGGTCGTCGACGGTGCGGTGGCGGTCGCGCGTGAAGTCGCGGAAGTCGACCGCGACGGTCTGCACGAGCCCGCGCTCGCGAGCGAGGCCGAGGATGCTCGCGCCCAAGTAGGGCTCGACGGCCTCGGGAAAGAGGGTGAGGATGGCAAAGAGCGGCACGAGGGAGCTGCCTCGTTGGAAGGGTGGAGCAGGCTAGTCACGGCCCCCGCGAGCGTCAAGAACCCGCGCCCGTGGCGGTTACCGAGCTTCTTTCGCGGCGGAGGGCGGGCTAGCCTCAGCGCTCACCCATGTTCACCGGCATCGTCGAGGCCTGCGTCCCGGTCCGGAGCTTCGAGCGCCGAGGCGTAGGAGCCCGTCTGGTCCTGCCCGTTCCCGCGCCCGACTGGGACGCTAGGCCGGGGGACAGCATTTCGACCTCCGGGTGCTGCCTGACTTTGGTCGAGCTCTCGGGGGATGCCTGGGGGGCCCAAGGGATGGTCTTCGACCTCTCGGCGGAGACCTTGGACCGCACCTGGCTCGGGGAGCTCAGCCCCGGGCGGCGCGTCAACCTCGAGCGGGCGGCGCGGCCCGACACCCGCCTCGGCGGGCACTTGGTCAGCGGTCATGTGGACGGGCTCGGCACGGTGGTCGAGGTGGTCGAGCGCGGCGACGGCGGCTGGGAGACTCATTTCGAGGTCCCCGCGGGCTTCGAGCGCTACCTGATCGAGAAGGGCTCGATCACCGTCGACGGGGTCAGCCTGACCGTGGTCGCCCCGCGCGGTCGGCGCTTCCACGCGGCGCTCATCCCCGAGACCCTGCGGCGCACGACGCTCGGCGAGAGCCGTGCGGGGGCTCGCGTGCACCTCGAGGCCGATCAGATCGGCAAGTGGATCGAGCGGCTGCTCGAGGCGCGGCGCTAGCTAGAAGGTCTGGAACAGCAGGGTCGAGAAGGCGGTCACGGGGGCCGCCTCGCGGTACTCCTGCAGCGTGCGCGTCAGGATCGAGAGCGCTCGCTGCACCTCGGCATAGAGCTCCTTGTCCATCACCAGCTTGCCGAGCGTGCCCTCGGCGTTTTTGAGCGCGCCGGAAGCGGCCGAGAGGTCGTCGGCGACCTTGGAGATCTTCGTGTAGAGCTCGTCGTTGGTGAACAGCTTGCCGAGCGTGCCGCCCTCGAGCTTGCCGGCGAACTCGGTCAGGCGCACGGCGATCTCGTCGTCCTCGATCAGCTTCCACAGCGAGCCGTTGGACTCGTTGACGCGGGTCGCGAAGTCTCGGATCGTCGCCACCGCGGAGGCCACATCCTCGCCGAGCCGCTCGTCCTTCACGAGCCGACCGATCACGCCCTTGCCCGCCGCGACATCGGCGCTCACAACCTCGAAATCCGTCGAGATTTGCTGCAGGTTCGCGATCATGTCGGAAAAGCGCGCGGCGAGATCCTCGTCCGTCGCCAATCGCCCGAGGAGGCCCTTGCCTCCGCGCACATCGTCGGTGAAGGCTTGGATGTTGTCGAAGGACTTGCGCGCGCTCGCGACACCCGCCGAGAGCTCGTCGGCGAGCGCGTCGTCGCGCATCAGGCGCCCGACCGTGCCCCTGCCGGCCTTGGCGTCCGCCACGAGCGCCTGCAGGTCCTCGACCATCGTCGTGAGCTTGGCGCCGTTCTCATCGACGAGCTTGCCGAGTCCGTCGAGCGCGCTGCCGCGCACTCGGCCGGGCAGGGGCACATCGCTCGCCACGCTGGCGCCTCCGGCCGGGCCCGGGTCGATCAAAAGTTGCTTGCCGCCGAGCACGGTCGCGTCCGCGATCGAGATGTCGTAGCCCGCGCGCAGCGCGACCTGCGTGTCCATCGAGAGCGTCACGGTGACGCGCCGCTCGAAGGGCGCTCTTGGGTCGTAGGCCAGCGACTGCACGCGGCCGGCGCGAATGCCCGCCACGAGCACCGTGTCTCCCTGGCGCAGGCCGTTGGCCTGCGGGAAGTGCACGACGAGCGAGTGGCGCTCCTTGAACAGCGAGAAGTCCGTCAAGAACAGCGTGTAGACGCCGAGCAAGGAGAGCACGATCAAGAAGAAGGCGCCGAGCGCGAGTTGCCGTTGGTTCGCCATGGTGGATCTCAGTCGGGCTTGGCCCCGAGGAAGCGCACGAGCCGCGGCTCCGAGGAGTGGAGGAACGAGTCGGCCGTGCCGAGGTAGTTGAGCTTGCCGTCGTCGAGCAGGCCGACGCGGTCCGCGACGGTGCGCACCGTGCCGACGTGGTGCGTGACGATCACGCTCGTCACATGGAGCTCGGTCGCGAGCTCGCGCATCAGCTCGTTGATCGAGGCGCTGATCTCGGGGTCGAGCCCCGCGGTCGGCTCGTCGTAGAGCACGATCTCCGGATCGGTGATCAGCGCGCGCGCGAGTCCGACGCGCTTCTTCATGCCTCCCGACAGCTCGCTGGGCATCTTGTCGAAGACATCGGGCACCTTGACGAGCGCGAGCTTGGCGTGGACTTTCTCGCGGATCTCCCCGTCGCCCATGCCCGTCGTCTCGCGCAGCGGCAGCGCCACATTCTCGCCGGCCGAGAGCGAGTTCAGCAGCGCCGCTTCTTGGAACACATAGCCCATGCGCGAGCGCAGCGCCCGCAGGTCCGCGGGAGGGATCTTGCTCATGTCGTGCCCCTCGACCTCGACCCGCCCAGAGTCGGGCTTGAGGAGCCCGATGATGTGGCGAATCGTGACCGACTTGCCGCAGCCCGATGGGCCCATGATGCAGAACGCCTCGCCGCGGTAGACCTCGAGGTCGAGGTCCTCGAGCACGACCTTCGAGCCGAAGGACTTGCGCACGCTCTGGTAGCGGATGATCACGTCCTGCTTCACCGCGCGCTCACGTGTTGAAGAAGAACCAGGACATGAAGTAGTTGGAGATGATGATCGCGATGATCGAGTCGCGCACGGCCTTGCGCGTCGCGTTGCCCACGCCCATCGCGCCGCTCGTCGCCTTGAGGCCCGCCGAGCACGAAATCACCGAGAGAATCAGGCCGAACACCAGCGACTTGAACAGGCCCGTGTAGACCTCCTTGGGCAGGTCGAGTGGCAGGCCGCGATCGTTGAGCGCCTCGAGCACCGAGTCGTAGTACAAGGCCGAGCCCACATGGAGCTGCGCGTCCGCGATCAGGCCGCCGCCGAAGATGCCGATGCCGTCGCACAGGACCGTGAGCAAGGGACACATCAGCGCCGCGCCGATCACGCGCGGCATCACGAGGTAGCTGATGCGGTCGATCGACATCACCTCCAGCGCCGCGAGCTCCTCGCTCACGGCCATCGTGCCGATCTCGGCGGCGAGCGCGCTGCCGACCGTGGCCGCGAGGATCGTCGCGGTGATGAACGGGCCCATCTCGCGGCACATCGAGAGCGCCACGATCGTGCCGATCTGGTCCTGCTGACCGAAGTTCGCGAGCTCGAGGCCGGTCTGCAGCGCCACGATCATGCCGATGAACACGCCGACGAGCAGCACCACATGCACGACCTTGAGGCCCGACTGGTAGAGCTGCTCGGCGATCAGCGTGCGGCGGCGGAACATGCCCGGCAGGCGCGCGAGCACCTGCGCGCACAGCTCGAGCTGGAAGCCGATGTCGGCGAGCACCGAGCGGACGAGGGCGAGCATCGCTCAGCGCTCCTCTCTCGCGCGCGCGGGCCAGCCGGGCCCGGGGAACGCCGGGGCGAGGAACTCCACGCCGCCCGAGCGCGACGCACGCCAGCGCAGCAGACCGAGCAGCAGGGATGTCTCGCGCACCATCTCGTCCGCGCGACGATACTCGCGCCGCGACCACAGTCCACTGGCATACTCGCGCACTTCGTTCGCATCGCCCTCGCGACGCCACAGCCCGAGCCATGCGCGCTCCTGCACGCGGCCCGCGCCGCTCTCGCGCCGGTAGAGCTCCCACAGCCAGCCGTAGTGCTCGTCGATGTCGGGCAGGTGGAGCAGCGGCAGCAGCGTGGGGAAGGCGAAGCGCGAGCGGCCGTCCTGCTCGCGGTACTGGTACAGCGGCCAGAGCTTGCTCCAGCTTCCGACGCGCCGGCCCGCGCGATCGTCCTCGACGAAGTGATCCCAGAAGGGAAACACGACCTCGCCGTGGCGCTCGCTGCTCGCGTAGGTCTCGTGGCGCTGGTTGAAGATCGGCCAGAGGTACCAGCGGCTGTCCTGGCCGTCGACTTCGACATGCGAGTAGAACGGCCAAGCGCGCGAGACGCGCGCCTGGCCGCTCGAGCCGGGCCGCTGGAACTTCACGAACGGCCACGGGCCGGCCCACGACCAGAAGCCCGAGCGCTCGTCCTCCGCGTAGCCGAAGAACGGCCAGAGCGCGTTCCACGCGCTGTAGGTCTGCTGCCGCCGCTCGCCGTAGAACGGCCAGAACATCCATGTGGTCGTCTGCTCCGCCTCGGGCCGCTCGAGCCCTTCGCGCGACCATGTGACCAACGGCCAAGCGAAGAAGCCGCCCTCGGATTGGCCGGGGCGCGAGACGCCCGCGAGCGGCCACAGGTGCGCGTCGATCTCCCCGCGCCGGTTGCGGCCCCAGCCGAAGACCGGCCACAGCAGGTGGTGGTAGGTCCCGCCGTCGCGCTCGGTGCGCAGATAGAGCGGGAACATGAAGAACGAGAGGCGGTCGTAGGTGGCGAAGTTCTCCCACACGCCGCCGAAGGGAAACACGCCCTGCAGCGTGCGGCCGGTCGAGTCCTCGCCCCACAGCGTGAGTGGCCAGGCAGTCAGGCGCCAGCTCGGCTCTCCGTTCTCGTCGGGCTCGCGGTCGAAGCGCACGAGGGGCAGGAGCTGCGTCTGCGTGCGGTCGGGCCACTCGCGGTGCGTGCCGAGCGGCACGAGGAAGCGCGTGAACGACGACTCTTCCATCCGGCCCGCGCCGTCGAGTTCGTCGCGGCACACGAGCGGGTGTACTTCCCACTCGCGCACATCGCCGCCCGGCTCGTCGCGCCGCGTGCGCAGCACTCCGCCGAGCGCCTCGTGCTCGTCCTCGCCGCCCGCCGTCGAGAGGTGCGAGTAGAAGGGCGCGACATGCACATCGTCGCGCGGCGCGGCGCAGCCGCCTGCGAGCGCGAGCAGCGAAACGAGAAATGCGCCTGCCGCGGAGACGAGGGGAGCGTGCGGGCGCGCGGCCATGGTGCAGAGGATCGTCCACGCGGGAGTGCGGTTTCAAGTGCGGATCTCGCTCGCCTTGTCCGCTTTGCGGCGCGTTGGTACCGTCGCTCGCGCGAGTCCCATGGTCACCCACCTCAGCGGAATCCAGCCCAGCGGCCTGCCGCACCTCGGCAACTACTTCGGCGCGATTCGCCAGCACATCGAGCTGCCCCAAGGCGGCGGCGAGCACTTCTACTTCATCGCCGACTACCACGCGCTGACCACCAACCGCGACGCGGCCAAGCTGCGCGAGAGCGTGCGGGAGGTCGCCGTGACCTACCTGGCGCTCGGGCTCGACCTCGAGCGCGCCACCTTCTTCCGCCAGAGCGACGTGCCCGAGGTGTGCGAGCTCGCGTGGCTGCTCTCGACGGTCACCGGCATGGGGCTGCTCGAGCGCGCCGTCTCGTTTCGCGACAAGGTCGAGCGCGGCATCGCGGCCACCGTGGGCCTGTTCACCTATCCGGCGCTGATGAGCGCCGACATCCTCGCCTACGACTCGAACTTGGTGCCGGTCGGCGTCGACCAGAAGCAGCATGTCGAGATCGCGCGCGACATGGCGCAGTCCTTCAACGCCGCCTACGGCGAGACCTTCGTGCTGCCCGAAGTCCAGATTTCCCCGACGCCCAGGGTGCCCGGCATCGACGGCCAGAAGATGTCGAAGAGCTACGGCAACGCGATCTGGGTCTTCGAGACCGGCAAGCCGCTCAAGAAGCTCGTGGGCCAGATCCTGACCGACAGCCGCGCGCCCGAGGAGCCCAAGGACCCCGCCGGAGTGCTGCTCGTCGACTTCCTGCGCCTGTTCGTGGCTCCCTCCGAGCTCGCCGACTGGGAAGAGCGCATCCGGCGCGGCGGCGAGAGTGCGCCGGGCTACGGACACCTGAAGCTGCGCATCGTCGAGTGCATCGAGGAGACCTTCCGGGCCGCCCGCGCGCGCCGCGCCGAGCTGCTCGCCGACGAGGGCGAGGTCGAGCGCGTCCTACGCCGCGGAGCGGATCGCGCCCGTGCCCGTGCGCGTGCCACCCGCGACCGCGCCCTGCGCAACTGCGGCTTGCGCTGAGCGCGTTGCTCGCGCGACGCTCCACTAGCCCCTCACCGCCACCGAGATCCTCACCATGAACCAGCGCCAAGCCAGTCGCCACTGCCTCTCGCTCGCCGCCCTGCTCGCGCTCGGCTGCGCCAGCGAGCGCCCGGCGAGCCCGACGACGACCGTGGCGGAGCCCGGCTCGATTCCGCTCTCCCCGCGCGCGCAGACGCCGTGGCCGGCCGCCTTCCAGCGCGAAGCCGTGCTGGCCGCCGCGCGCATCGAGGTCGTCGGCCCGATCGGGTTGCTCGACCACGCGGCGATGCGACAGGACGCCGAAAACCACGAGCACATCGAGTCCGCCACCGCAGACGGCCTGCGCATCGTGGAGCGCCAGCGCGCGCAGTCCGACGGCAGCCCGATCCGGGCGCAGCTCGACGCGCTGGTGCTGCTCGCGGACCTGGAGCTCGTGGTGCTCGAGAGCCCCGCCGTCACGGAGGTCAGCGTGGAGGCGCGCGGCGATGTATTCCTGCGCTATGTCGCCACCGGGGAGGAGCATCGCGCCCAGGCCTTGCGACTCAAGGGGGGACCCTGAGTCGCGCGCCGCTCGCCGCGCTGTGCCTCGCGCTCCTCGCGGCCTGCCGCACGGAGCAGCCCGAGCCGCGCATTTTCTCGGATTCCCCCGAGCGTCCCGAGGCGTTGCCAGAGCGCGATCAGAGCGAGCTCCAGCGCGCGCGCTCGGCGCTCGATGCGAAGGACTGGCCCGTGGCGCGCGCGATCCTCGAGCGCGCGCTCGAGGAGCGACCGGACGATGTGGCGGTGGCGCTGCTGCTGCAAGATGCGGAACTCGGAGCTGCAGGCGGCGAGCCCCAGCGGCTTTTCGAGCGCGCCCGGGAGCGCGCCGCGGGCGAGGGTGGGTTCCTCGCGCACTTGCTCGTCGCGCGCCTCGAGCGGGATCGGACCGCTGCGCTCGCAGCGGCGCGCGCGGCGATCGCGGCCGATCCGAGCAACCCCTGGGGCCACTACGCGGAAGCCTTCCTGCTCGCTGCTGGCGGCGACTGGACCCTCGCGCAAGCGTCGAACGCGCGTGCGCTCGAGCTCGATGGCGGGCACCGTGCCGCGGCTCGACTCGAGGCCGCGCTTCTCTCGCGCGCCGGCAAGCTCGACGCCGCGATCACCGCCCTGCGCGCGTGGCTGGACGCCGTCGAGTCCGATCCGCGTGTCGAGCCGTCGGCGCGCGTCGACGCGCGACTCGACCTCGCGCACCTCTTGGTCCTCGCACGCAAGGACGACGACGCGCTCGCCGAGCTCGCTCGGCTGCCGGAGGCGGAGGGAGCGAGCCTGCGCAACGCGTGCCTCGAGGCCGCCGCGCTGCAGGGCCTCGGGCGGCCGCTCCAAGCGCTGGCGGCGAGTGAGCGCGCGGCGACGGCCGAGCCCGGCGCGCTCGTGCCGCTCGTCCAGCAGGCGTTGCTTCAGCAGCATCACTTGCACGACCCGCAGGCCGCGCGGGCACTGTGGGAGCGCGTGCTCGAGAGCGAAGCCTCGCGCGCTGGGCTCGGCCCCCTGATCGAGGCCCTGCGCGCGCGCGTGGCGCTCGAGCGGTCGCGACCGAAGGCGCCGTGAAGGTCGTCCTCCAACGCGTGACCCGCGCCGCGGTGCGCGTCGAGGGCGAGGTCGTCGGCGAGATCGGCCGCGGCGTGCTGCTGTTGGTTGGGATCGAACGCGGCGACCGCGAAGAGGACATCGAGTCGTTGGCCGAGCGCATCGCGTTGCTGCGCTTGTTCCAAGACGACGGCGGCCGCATGAATCGCTCGCTCGTCGATGTGGGCGGTGCCGCCCTCGTCGTCAGCCAGTTCACCCTGTGTGCCGACCTTCGCAAGGGGCGCCGACCGTCGTTCGACGCCGCCGAGGAGCCGGCGCGGGCCCGGGAGCAGGTCGAACGCTTCCAGCGTGCGCTCGAGCGGCTCGGAATCGCGACCCAGAGCGGCCGTTTTGGGGCCGAGATGGCCGTCGAGCTCGAAAACGACGGGCCGGTGACATTCGTCTTGGAGCCGCGTCCGTGACCGCCGCGGCCGATGTAACCCCTGCGCGTGGCTTGACTTGGAAAGGGGGGCGTGCCGATACTCAAACCCGCGGCGAGGACCGCGAGCGGCCCACCTCCATGAGCGAGCGCGAACCCGAGACGATCACGAAGAAGGACCTCGTCAACCGCATTGCGGACTCGACGCGGCAGACCAAGGCGGTGATCAAGGATGTCGTCCAGCTCTTCCTCGACGAGGTGATCGCCGAGCTCGCCGCCGGCAATCGGCTCGAGTTTCGCGACTTCGGCGTGTTCGAGGTCAAGAGCCGCGCCGCCCGTCGCGCTCAGAATCCGCGCACGATGCAACGGGTCCATGTGCCCGCCAAGCGCGTGGTGAAGTTCAAGGTTGGGCGCGTGCTGCGCGAGCGCATCGACGAGGATCCCGACCGGCCGACTCGCGTCCCGCGCGCGGTTGCGGCCCCGCCGCCGACGCCGCCCCCCAAGCCTCCGCCGCCTCCTCCGCCGACGCCCAGGCTGCCGAGTTCGAACTCGCCGTTCTAGGGACAGCGCGGACGCTCGGTGCGACCGAGCGCGTTCCGACCGCGCTCGTGGCGCGCAGCGCTGCGCCGGGACTTTCCGCTCGGCCAAGCGGACCCGCGCGCGCCGCCCCGCGCTCCTAGCGCGCCTGCGCGAAGGCCTGTTCGAGGTCGGCGCGCAGGTCGTCGATGTGCTCGACGCCGACCGAGATGCGCACGAGTCCGTCGGCGAGGCCGAGCGAACGGCGCGTCTCCGCGGGGATCGACGCGTGGGTCATGCTGGCCGGGATCTCGATCAGCGACTCGACGCCGCCGAGCGACTCGGCCAGTGTGAAGAGGCGCGTGCTCGAGGCCAGCTTGTTGGCGGCTTCGAGGCCCGCCGCGAGCTCGAACGAGAGCATGCCGCCGAAGGCGCGCATCTGGCGGGCAGCGAGCGCGTGCTGGCGGTGCGAGGCGAGGCCCGGGTAGATCACGCGCGCCACTTCCTTGCGGGTCTCGAGCCAGCGCGCGAGGTCCATCGCGTTCGAGCAGTGGCGCTCCATGCGCAGGTGCAGCGTCTTCGTGCCGCGCAGCACGAGGAATGCGTCCATCGGGCCAGGTGTGCCGCCGACGGCGTTCTGGAAGAAGGCCAGCTCGTCGCGCAGCTTCGCGTCGTCGCCGACGAGTGCGCCGCCGACGACATCCGAGTGGCCGCCCAGGTACTTCGTGAGCGAGTGCAGCACGAGATCCGCGCCGAGCGCGAGCGGCTGTTGCAGGAACGGCGTGGCGAAGGTGTTGTCGACGACGAGCAGCTTGCCGTGGGCGTGCGCGACCTTGGCGAGCGCCGCGATGTCGCTCACGCACAAGAGTGGATTCGACGGGGTCTCGATGTACACATAGCGCGTCGCGGGCTCGATCGCGGCGGCGACGGCGGCGGGGTCGGTCGTGTCGACGAAGCTGAAGCGGATGCCGTAGCGCTCGAACACGCGCCGGAAGATGCGGTAGGTGCCGCCGTAGAGGTCGTCGCCCGCGACGACATGGTCGCCCGGCACGAGCCGGTCGAGCAGCGCGTTGGTGGCGGCGAGGCCCGACGAGAAGCACAGGCCCCACGCGCCGCCCTCGAGCGCCGCGACATTTTCCTGCAGCGCCGTGCGCGTCGGGTTCGACGTGCGCGAGTACTCGTAGCCCGCGCGCGGCATCGCCGGAGCATCCTGCTTGTAGGTGCTCGTGAAGTAGACCGGCGTCATGATGGCGCCGTTGCGCGGGTCGGGCTCCTGACCGGCGTGGATGGCAAGGGTCTCGAATCGATCTTGAGGGCGCTGGCTCATGCGAGCATGGTAGGCGCGTTCGGGCCCGCGCTTCTACAATCGTCGCGGCCTTGTGCCCCGCGATGCCCGCCGCTCCCCGTCCCTCCTTGCCCGAGCGCTTCTTGGCGAGCGGCCTCGACCTCGAGCTCGTGCGCGGCCTGTTCGAGCGCCTCGCCCGCACCTCGCTCGGCGCGCGCGCGATCCGCGAGCTCGCGCCGCGCAGTGACGACGACGCCCGCGCCGCGCTGCGCCGTGTGGCGGAGCTCGCGACGCTCGCGGAGCGCGGCGAGCAGCCCGCGTTCGGCGGCATCACCGACCTGCGCGGCGTGCACGCGGCCCTGATCGAGTTCCACCGCCCGCTCGACCGCGACGAGCTCGCGGCGCTGTGCAACTTCCTCTCCGCGTCCCAGCGCGTCGCGGCGTGGTTCGCGGAACACGGGGGAAGCGCGCGGGAGTGCGCGCAGTTGAGCGTCGGGTTTCCCGAGCTCGCACGCCTGCGACGCGAGCTCGAGGCGGCCGTCGACGAGCGGGGCGAGCTGAAGGACGAAGCCTCGCCGCGGCTGGCGAAGCTGCGCCGCGAGGCGCGCGAGCTCGACCTACGCATCACGGAGCTCGTCGGAAAGCTCTGCAACGACCCCGACCTGCGCCCGCACCTCGCCGACTTCAAGGTGCACCGCCGCGCAGGTCGCCGCGTGCTCGCGCTCAAGGCCCGCAACAGCCCGCGCCTGCCCGGCGTCGTGCACGAGCGCTCCCAGAGCGGAGAGACGGTCTACATCGAGCCGCGCCAGGCCGTGTACCACTCCAACCGGCTGGTCGAGCTCGAGGGTGCGGTGCGGGCCGAGGAGGCGCGCATCTTGGGCGAGCTCTCGCGGCATTTTCTCGAGAGCTGGGAGTCCCTGTGCGAGGCGAGCGCGCGGCTCGCCGAGTGGGAACTCGCGCACATCGGCCAGCTGTTCTGCGCGCGCTATGGCGCGCGCGTGCCGGACATCGCGACCTTCGATGCGGGGCGTCCGCACATGCGCGGACTGGTGCTGCGCGCCGCGCGCCACCCGCTGCTCGTCGAGCAGGAACTCGCGGGCGAGCTCGCCGAAGTCGTGCCGATCGATGTACGCCTCGGCGGCGACTTCGACCTGCTCGTGATCACCGGCCCCAACACCGGCGGCAAGACGCTGGCCCTGAAAACCGTCGGAATCGCGGCGTTTTCCGTGCGCTTGGGCTGGCCCGTGCCGTGCGCGGAGGGCAGCCGCGTGCCGCTGTACGACGGCATCGTCGCGGACATCGGCGACGAGCAGGAGATCCGCCAATCGCTCTCGACCTTCGCCTCGCACTTGGAGCGCATCCGCGCCGGACTCGAGCGCGCCGGCGCGCGCACGCTGTTGCTGCTCGACGAGCTCGGCGGCGGCACGGATCCGGCCGAAGGCGCGGCGCTGGGCGAAGCGCTGCTCGAGCACCTGCTCGCGTTGCAGGCTCCGGTGCTGGCGACCACGCACTTGGGCAAGCTCAAGGAGTTCTGCTTCAGCCACGAGCGCGCGGAGAACGCCAGCGTCGAGTTCGACGCGCAGACCCTGCGACCGCGCTTTCGCTTGCTCGTCGGCACGCCGGGCGAGTCCAACGCGCTCGCGATCGCCGAGCGCCGCGGGCTCTCGCGCAAGATCGTGGCCCGCGCCCGCGAGCGGCTCGAGCGCCGCGACGGCGACACCACCGAGCTGCTCGCGAAGCTGCGCGGCGCGTCCGAGCACGCCGAGTCGGTGCGGCGCGCCGCGGAAGCGCGGCTCGCCGATGCCGAGCGTTCGGCGCGCGCGGCCGCGGAGCGCGAGGCCGAGCTCGCCCGCAAGGCGCTGCTCGTCGAAGCCGAAGCGCAGCGCGGCATCGAGGAGCGCGTGCGCGACGCGCGGCGGGCGCTCGATCTCGCGCGCGCCCTCGCCGCACAGGTGCCGGGCGACACGGCCAAGGCGCTGCGCGAGGCGCTCGATCGCACGGAGGAAGCGCTCACCTGCGCCTCGCTGACCGAGCGCCGCACGGCGTTTCTCGAGGGCCTCGACAAGGGCCAGATGGTCTACATCCCGCGCTATCGCCAGCGCTGCCAAGTGCGCAAGGTCGACCGCGCCCAGCGCAAGCTCACGGTCAAGCTCGGAGGAATGGAGCTCGCGGTCACATTCGACGAGGTGACATGGTACGAGTCGCTGTGACCGCGCCGCGCTCGCTCGCGTTGCGGCCCGCTGCCGGGGCGCTATCCTCGCACGGCGTGTTCGAGTTCATCCGCGCGTCCGTGTCGGAGCAGCGCCGCGCCGGCATCGTCTCCACCGAACTCGATGCTCGGGGGGTGGCGCGGCTGCGCGAGAACCGTCGCTCGCGCGAGCAGCTCGCGTACGCCTCGGGCGGCGAGGCGGTCGCGGACCGCAGCGGCGCAGGTTCCCGCGACAGGACGGAGCTGGAGGTCGGGGCCAGCCCGACGCGTGCGCCGTGACGAACCTGCGCTGGACCACGGCCGGGGAGTCCCACGGGGCGGCTCTGATCGGAGTGCTCGAGGGCGTTCCCGCCGGGCTCGAGGTCGATCTCGGGCGCATCGATGCCGAACTCGCGCGTCGGCAGGGCGGCTATGGCCGCGGCGGACGCATGAAGATCGAGACCGATCGCGTGCGCGTGCTTTCAGGGGTACGCGCCGGACGCACGCTCGGCTCGCCGATCGCGCTCGAGCTCGAGAACAAGGACTCCACCATCGAGCGGCTGCCGGTGCCGACGAGCGCGCGGCCGGGGCACGCGGACCTCGCCGGCTGCCAGAAGCTCGGCCAGCGCGATCCGCGCGCGGTGCTCGAGCGCGCCAGCGCGCGCGAGACCGCCATGCGCACGGCGCTCGGCGCGCTCGCGCGCCTCGTGCTCGAGCGCTTCGGGATCGAGATCTTCGCTCATGTGGTCGAGCTCGGCGGCGCTCGCGCGCGCGCGGAGGCCTTCGAGAGCGCTGCGGGCGAGCGCGCGAAACTGCGGGAATCCTCGGCGTTTCATGCGCTCGACCCGCAGATCGAGGCCGACTGGAGGGCGCGCGTCGACGCGGCCAAGGCGGCGGGCGACACCCTCGGCGGCGTGTTCGAGCTGCGCGTGCTCGGGCTCCCGCCGGGGCTGGGCAGCTACCACTCCGGTGCCGAGCGCCTGACCGCGCGCCTCGGTGCCGCGCTGTTTTCGATCCCGGCCATCAAGGGCGTCGAGTTCGGGCTGGGCTTCGAGTCCGCGCGCCGGAGCGGATCGCAGGTGCACGACGAGATCGTGCCGCGGGCGGGGACCTTCGGGCGCTTTGCGCGCGCGACCAACCGCGCCGGCGGGCTCGAGGGCGGCATGACCACGGGCGAGGAGCTCGTCGCGCGGGTCGCGATGAAGCCCATCTCGACCCTGCGGCGGGGGCTCGCCACGGTCGACTTCGCGAGCGGTGAGAGCGTGCTCTCGACCTGGCAACGCTCGGATGTGACCTCGGTTCCCGCGGCGAGCGTGGTGGGGGAAGCGCTCGTGGCGCTCGAACTCACCCGCGCCTTCCTCGAGCGCTTTGGCGGGGACACGCTGGAACAGGTCGCGCAGGCCTACACCGACCAAGTCGAGCGGCTGCGCCGTCTGTAGCCCGCCGAGATCGCCGCCGTGGACCCCGCCCGCGGGGGTGGCTCAAGAAATCCGGAGTGGGTCCTTGACGGGGCCCCGTCGCCCCCTATCCTCCCTCGCTCTCCGCACCGTCGGGGGCAGTTTCGCCTGCCAACCTACGCTCGGCCGCGGGCCTCGCCATGGGTTGACAACCGCCGGCGTGGCTCAATTGGCAGAGCACCTGATTTGTAATCAGGGGGTTGTGGGTTCGACTCCCATCGTCGGCTCCCTCTGACCCCAGCCCGCAAGGCTGCGGCGGTGGCGGCGCGGAAGACCTCGAGACACGAACGATCACGGCTGGATCCGCCGGGCCTGCGCGTAGCGCGGGTCGTGGATTCCCCGGCGCCTCGGTGCCGGGCTGTTCCATGGAAACGCGACAACCTCACGGATGACACGGGAGCGGATGCTTCCCGCGGCCGCCGTACAGCCTGCGAGGCGCCCGCTACGGGTGACTCGCGCTGTGCGCTCGACGGCAGCGGGCCAGCGGCGTCTGCACTAGGACCGGGCACCGGAACACCTGCGCCTGTGCGGCCACCTCGCCGCAGCTGGAGCTGGTCTCGACGCATCGTCCCCGCTCGGGCGGCGTGCGCGGGGCCGCGCCCGCTGCTCGGAGGTCGCGATGGGCCGTGGGGGTAGGCAGAGGGGAGGTTCCAGAGCGGCCAAATGGGCCAGACTGTAAATCTGGTGGTTCTCACCTTCGGCGGTTCGAATCCGCCTCTCCCCACCAGCCTCTGCCTTCGCGCTCGCCGCCAGCGCCCCTGCCAGAGCCTTCGCCAGCTTGCACCGGCGCTGCTCATCGCCAGCGGATCGCGCCCCGATCGGGGCGTGGGCGCGCGGGTGCCTCTGTCCGATTCCGACCGGCCCGCGCCTCTCGCTCGAGGGGCTCCCTCGTAGGCGACTAGCTCCTAGGGGGCGACTCTCTCCTAGGGGCCTCCCCCTGCAGCGGTGAATGGCCCGCGCGGGCGTAGTTCAACGGTAGAACTTCAGCCTTCCAAGCTGATAGCGTGGGTTCGACTCCCATCGCCCGCTCCATTCGCTGCCCCCTGCTGTCGGGCGCCCACCGGTGGTCCCGCGCGCGGCGATCGGCGACCTTCCGTGAGAACCTCCCGCGACCCCATCGTCGCGGGTGCACGCCGGACACGCCCGTCCTCCTCGCGGAGGGCGGACGCATCCGCTGCTGTAGCTCAGTGGTAGAGCACTTCCTTGGTAAGGAAGAGGTCGTGGGTTCAATCCCCACCAGCAGCTCCAGCCTCCGAGCGCTGCCGCATTCCAAACCGCACACGCTTCCCATCCAACGACCCCCGCCCGTGGCTCCAACGGCTGCGCGGCGGCCCGAGAGCCCCCGGGGTAGGGGCCCAGACAACCCAAGAGAGCGAGATCCCATGGCAAAGGATGTCTTCAAGCGAACCAAGCCCCACGTCAACGTCGGGACCATCGGTCACATCGACCACGGCAAGAGCACGCTGACGGCCGCCCTGGCCGCGCGTTCCTCGCACCGCTTCCAGACCAAGGTCAAGAGCTACGCCGAGATCACCAAGGGCGGTACGGTCCGCTCGGCCGACAAGACGGTCACGATCGCGGCCTCGCACACCGAGTACGAGTCGCCGTCGCGCCACTACGCGCACGTCGACTGCCCCGGCCACGCCGACTTCGTCAAGAACATGATCACCGGCGCCGCTCAGATGGACGGCGCGATCCTCGTCGTCTCCGCGGCCGACGGCCCGATGCCCCAGACGCGCGAGCATGTGCTCCTCGCCCGTCAGGTCGGCGTGCCCTACATCGTGGTGTTCCTGAACAAGGTCGACCTGCTCGACGACCCCGAGCTGGTCGAGCTCGTCGAGATGGAGATCCGCGACCTGCTCAACAAGTACAAGTTCCCCGGCGACACGACCCCGATCGTGCGCGGTCAGGCCAAGCTCGCGATCGAGTCGGGCGGCGGCGATGACAAGGCCAACAAGTGCATCGACGACCTCGTCGCGGCGCTCGACAGCCACATCCCGACTCCGCAGCGCGAGATCGACAAGCCGTTCCTGATGTGCATCGAGGATGTGTTCTCGATCTCCGGTCGTGGCACCGTCGGCACGGGCCGCATCGACAAGGGCGTCGTCAAGGTCGGCGAGATGGTCGACATCGTCGGCCTGCGCCCCGAGATCGGCAAGACGACCGTCACGGGCGTCGAGATGTTCAACAAGGTCCTCGAGTCGGGCGAAGCGGGCGACAATGTCGGCGTGCTCCTGCGCGGCGTCGAGAAGAAGGACCTCGAGCGCGGCATGGTGCTCGCCAAGCCCGGCTCGATCACCCCGCACACCGAGTTCGAGTGCGAGGTCTATGTGCTCTCGAAGGACGAGGGCGGTCGTCACACGCCGTTCGTCACCGGCTACCAGCCGCAGTTCTACTTCCGCACCACGGATGTGACGGGCAAGGCCACGCTGCTCGGCGGCGCCGAGATGTGCATGCCGGGCGACAATGTCAAGATGTCGGTCGTGCTGCAGGTCCCCGTCGCGATGGAAGAGAAGCTGCGCTTCGCCATCCGCGAAGGTGGTCGCACAGTCGGCGCCGGCGTCGTCACCAAGATCCTGAAGTAGTCCTTCCGAGGCAGTCACCGTGGGGCCGCGCGCCTCGATCTCGAGGCGTACCCCCGAGGCGGATCGCGCGGCGTCGGGGGAGTGCAAGCTCCCTCGCCGCCACGGCCCCGCCCGCGACCCGCACCGCCACCAGACCCTGCCACGAACGAGAGCCAGCCATGAAGACCAAGGAACGATTCGTCTTCCTCGAGTGCACGGCGTGCAAGAACCGCAACTACACGACGTTCAAGCGCCAGAAGGCGAGCTACAAGCTCGAGAAGAAGAAGTTCTGCCCCTTCTGCCGCAAGCATGTGTCGCACAAGGAGCACAAGCTCTGATCGCCGCGCGCGGCGCCCGCGGCGGTTCCGCGCCGAGCGCCTCGCGCGAGCCTAGACCACTCGCGTCGCTCGCACGCCTCGTCCCACGCTCACCCCCAACGCTCGACCCCGCAGGCCGGAGAATCCATGGCACGCTACAAGCAAGATCAGGGAAGGATGGTCCGCTTGACCGTCTTCTGGTCCCTCGCGCTGCTCCTCTTCTACGGTTGCAGCTCGCTCAGCGAGACCCTCGCGGGTCAGTTCACGGCCATTTCCCAGCCCGCGTTCGCGTCGCTCCCGAAGCTGCCGGTGCTCGACACCTCGCTCTCGGGCGCCTTCTTGATCGGCTGCGTGGTGTTCTTCGGCGCGACCTTTCTGTCCTACCGCTGGCTGGAGACTCCGAAGATCGCCGACCTGCTGATCGAGACCGAGCACGAGCTGCGCAAGGTCACCTGGCCGACGGGCAAGGAAGTGATGAACTCCTCGATCGTCGTGGTGGTGTGTGTGGTGCTGCTGATGGCCTTCCTCGCCGGCGCCGACTGGGCCCTCGCCCGCGTCCTCAACCCGCTGCTGTTCTAGGAGGAACCCGTGGCACACCAGTGGTACTTCGTCCGTTGCCAGTCGGGTCAGGAAGACTCGATCCGCAAGCAGGTCGAGCAGCGCATCAAGATGGCCGGCCTGCAGGACCTCGTCCCGCAGGTGCTCGTGCCGTTCGAGCGCGTGACCGACATGAAGGGCGGCAAGAAGCGCGTGCTCAACAAGAAGCTCTACCCGGGCTACTTGATGATTCAGGCGGACATCGCGCGCCCCGAAGAGGATCCGCGCGCCAAGCAGGCTCAGGCCGTGGTGCGTGAGACGCCCAAGGTCGGTGACTTCCTCGGTGGCCGCGGCGAGCCCGTGCCCCTGTCCGAAGGCGAAGTCAGCACGATCCTCGTGCGCATGTCGGACTCCGACACCGCGCTGGCCGTCAACATCGGCTTCCACAAGGGCGACATGGTCAAGATCAAGTCGGGCCCCTTCGATGGCTTCGACGGCACGATCGACGAGGTCCAACCGGACAAGGGAACCGTCACGGTGACGGTGACCATCTTCGGACGCCCGACGCCGGTGTCCCTCAAGTACTGGGAAGTGGAGCCCGTCTAGCCCGCTTCCTGCAAGCCCCAACCACGCGCGCGCTCCGTCCAGCGCTCGCCCAGCGACGAACGAAAGAAAAGAGTCCCATGGCGAAGGAAGTCACCGCCAAGATCAAGCTGCAGTGCCCGGCGGGCCAGGCCACGCCGGCACCGCCGGTGGGCCCCGCGCTCGGCTCGCACGGCGTGAACATCGCGATGTTCGTGAAGCAGTTCAACGACGCGACGCGCGCGCAGATGGGCCTGATCATCCCCGTCCAGATCACGGTCTACAAGGATCGCAGCTTCGACTTCATCCTGAAGTCGCCGCCGGCCGGGGTGCTGCTCAAGAAGGCTGCCAAGCTCGAGTCCGCCGCCGCCATGCCCGGTCATGAGACCGTCGGCAAGGTCACGCGCGCGCAGGTCGAGGAAATCGCGAAGTTGAAGATGAACGACATCAACGCCCGCGACCTCGCGGCCGCGTGCCGCATCATCGAAGGCACCGCGCGCGCCGCGGGCATCAAGGTCGAGGGCTAGTCATGGTGACCAACTCCAAGCGGGTGATGAACTCCAAGCGCTTCCGCGCGGCGTCCGCCAAGGTCGATCGCTCCAAGGTCTACGAGCCCGCCGAGGCGCTCGCCCTGATCAAGTCCCTGCCCCCGGCCAAGTTCGACGAGAGCGTCGATGTGGTGGTGGTGCTCGGCATCGATCCCAAGAAGTCCGATCAGCTCGTGCGCGGCGCGGTTTCGCTGCCCAAGGGGCTGGGCAAGACGATCAAGGTCGTGGTGTTCGCCGAAGGCGAAAAGGCCACTGCCGCCAGCGCCGCTGGCGCGGACATGGTGGGCTCCGGCGACCTGGCCGAGAAGATCCTCGGCGGCTGGACGGACTTCGACATCGTGATCGCCAGCCCCGACATGATGAAGCATGTCGGCAAGCTCGGTAAGGTTCTCGGCCCCCAGGGCAAGATGCCCAGCCCGAAGTCGGGCACCGTGACGGCCGATGTGGCCGGCGCCGTGCGCGAGTTCAAGGCCGGCAAGGTCGAGTTTCGCACGGATGCGGGAGGCAATGTGCACGCCTCGGTCGGCAAGCGCTCCTTCAAGGTCGAGGACCTCGAGATCAACCTGCGCGCCTTCCTCGAACACCTCGTCGCCATGCGTCCGCCGGCCGTCAAGGGCCAGTTCGTGCGCAAGATCTCGGTCTCGACCAGCATGGGTCCGGGCGCTTGGATCAACTACTCCACGGGAGCTGAGGTCGATGCCTAATCTCGTCAACAACCTGATCGCGTCCGAATACGACGGTCTGCTCTCCAAGGCCGAAGGCGTGCTCGTGATCTCCCTCGGTCGCGTGACCGTCAAGGAGCTCGAGCCCCTGCGCAACAAGCTCGCCAAGGACGGCGCGCGCGTTCGCATGGTGCGCACATCGCTCCTGCGCCGCGCCATGGCCGAGAAGGGCTTCGAAGCCAGCGCCGAGATGCTCGCCGGGAATACCGGCATCGTCTACGGAGCGCTCGAGGCGACCATCGCCGCGGCCAAGCTGCTCACCAGCCCGGAAGTCAAGAAGCCGGGCAAGATCACGCTGCGAGGCGCGATCTTCGACGGTGGCCTGCTCGGTCCCAAGGACGCGCTCGCGCTCGCCGACCTGCCGGACAAGCAGACGCTGCGCTCGCAGCTCGTCGGCTGCCTCGTCGGTCCCCTGCGCGGCCTCGTCACGACCCTCAACGCGCTGCCCTCGGGCACCGCGCGCGTGCTGCAAGCCAAGGTCGATGCGGCCGGTGGCCCTACGGCGGAGGCCCCCGCGGCTTCCTGATGTTCCACGGCCCCCAGGCCGGTTGTGCTGCCCGCGCCGTGCGGGCACGCCGGTGGGGGAGCCCGTTCCTTCGCACACCGTTCGCGCCTGGCGGGGACGGATCGCGGATTCAAGTCAGTTTCGTTTCACTCGGAGTCTTCCAATGTCCACGAACATGATCGAGCTCGAGCCCGAGCTCATGACGATCGTCGAGAAACTCGACGGCCTCACCCTCATCCAAGCCTCCAAGGTCGTCAAGCACCTCGAAGCGCGCTGGGGCGTCAGCGCCGCCGCGCCGGTCGCGGTCGCCGCGGCCCCCGCCGCCGGCGCCGCCGCTCCGGCCGCTGAAGAGAAGACGTCCTTCACGGTCGTCCTCGACAGCTGCCCGGCCGACAAGAAGATCGCCGTCATCAAGGAAGTCCGCGCCATCACGGGCCTCGGCCTGAAGGAAGCGAAGGACCTCGTCGACGGCGCCCCCAAGCCGGTCAAGGAAGGCATCGCCAAGGACGAGGCCGAGAAGTTGAAGAAGCAGATCGAGGACGCGGGCGGCAAGGTCAAGCTGACCTGATCCGCCCCGAAACTTCGGCTGCTGGTGCTTACCTCCATCGCACCACGTTTCCATGGGCCCACGGGTGCCGCTTCGCGCGGCGTCCGTGGTGTTCCGTCGAGCGCTCGCGCCGCAAGTCCTTGACTGCGTATCCTGCACAGGGGGGGCGCCGCTG
>VGYZ01000014.1 GCA_016872795.1 Planctomycetota bacterium | reverse complement strand
CGGACCCGCACCCAGACCGTCTTCGCCGATGGCCCGGAGCGCGCTCAGGTCCTGTTCATCGGAGAGGCCCCGGGGGAGAACGAGGACCGCCAGGGCGTTCCTTTTGTGGGCGAAGCTGGAAAGCTCCTGACCGACATCATTGAAAAGGGCATGGGAGTGCCGCGGTCCCAAGTGGTGATCGCCAATGTGCTCAAGTGCCGCCCGCCCGAAAACCGCGACCCGTCGGCGGAGGAAACGCGGGCCTGCACGCCGTGGCTCGACCGGCAGGTCGAGCTCGTGAACCCCAAGGTCCTGATCCCGCTCGGCAAGCACGCCTCCAACCATGTGCTCGGGCTCGCGGGTCCCCAGCTGCGCTCGATGGGCTCCCTGCGCGAGCGCGTGCACGAGCGCGGCGGTCGCAGCATCGTGCCGACCTTCCATCCCTCGTACCTGCTGCGCACGCCCGAGGCGAAGAAGGACTGCTGGAAGGACATCCAGCTCGCCATGGGCCTGCTCGGTCTCGCGCCGCAGCGGCGCGGCGAGTCGCGCGGGTAACCCGCAAGGCCCGAGGGGGTAACGAGAGCCGCGCCGCGGCGCTCCTGAGTTCGCGCCCGACGCGCCGCGCTCGCCGTTGACCCCTCCTACCCCTACCGCTATGCTCCCGCCCCTCTCTCGCCCCGGATGCGGCCTTCGCGGCCACCGCCGGAGCGAGTCCTGCGACTTGCTGGTGCTCTCCCTGCCCTTCCTCCCGCGCGGAGCGAACGGCGCGGGAGCGACCCGCGGGCCACGGGCCTCGGCGGGAGGCGAACGCGCCGCGCGTCGGTGCATTCGCAACCGTCGCTAGAAGCATCGCATCGCAGTTCCGTCCCACGGCCGCCCCCCGCGGTCGCCCCCAAACTCACCCAGTTCCTTCGCGGCCGCCGCTCCACCACAGGCGGCGCGCCCCGAGTCGAGGCCCCCACTTCCATGCGCTTGCGCTTCCTTTTCCTGCCGGCCTTCGCCCTGACCCTCGCCCCCGCGTGCCGGACGACCGAGACCAAGCTCGCGACCGCGCCGAGCGAAGCCGCTCCGACCGTCGTCGCCTCGAACCCGGAGCCGGCCGCCGTCGCCGCTCAGGATGAGCGCGCCGGGATCGAGCTGCGCCGCGACCGCGCCCAGTTCCTCGCCGCCGAGTACCTCAAGGTCGGCGACAAGAAGCGCGACGAGGGCGACATCCGAGCCGCGCTGTCGCAGTACGCGAACGCGCTCGAAGTCGATCCGACCAGCGTCACCGCGCGCGAGCGCCTCGCCCGCATGAAGGCGCTGCTCGGCGACAAGTACATGGACATGGGCGAGCAGTTCCAGGACGCGAAGGAGCGCGAGATCGTGCGCCGCGCCCAAGCGCAGATGGCCGCCGAAGAAGCGGTCAGGCGCGCCGAAGCCGCCATGGCTCAGGGCCGCTACGAGACCGCCGTGGCCGCCTTCCGCGAGGCCGAGTCGATCCTCGTGTGGCACCCGCTGGTGGCCAAGGATTCTCTGGACGCGCGCATCATCGGCGCGCGCATGAACGACGCCCTCGACCAGCTCGAGGTCTCGCGCATGGCGGAGCAGGCGCTCAAGCTCGCCGCCGCCGAGGCAGAAGCGGCCCACAAGGAAGAGGAGGTCCGCAACTACCGCGCCAACAAGCTGCGCACGCTGTTCCAGGACGCCAACTCGGCCTTCCTCGCCGATCAGTATTCCCGAGCCGAGGCCCTGTGCGAGCAGATCCTGCTCGAGGATCCGCAGAACAGCGCCGCCACCAAGCTGCGCGATGCGGCCGCCCTCGCGCGCCACAACAAGACCGAGCTCGACACCCTCGCCCGCTACCGCGAGCAGTGGATCCGCACATTCGAGGAAGTCGACATCATGGATGTGCCCCAGACGACGCCGCTGGTCTTCGACGACCTGCGCCGCTGGGCCGAGGTGAACCGTCGCCAGGCGCTGGAGTTCACCGCCAAGGCCACGGCCGCCGACGCCGACACGGCCGCCGTCATCGAGCGCCTCGCCGCCGTGCGCTTCGCACCGCGCTTCCGCACGGCCGATGGCGAAGGCGTGCCGCTCGCCGAAGTCGCGAGCTTCCTCCAGAACCTCACCGGCGTGAACTTCCTCGTCTCCGCCAAGGTCATGGAGGAGCTCGACGAAGAGGCCCAGCAGGTCGACATGGATCTGCCCGAGCGCAGCGTCCGCAATGTGCTCGAGATCATCGTCGAGACCCACGAGAACCTGCGCTGGAAGGTGCAGGACGGCGTGGTCAAGTTCGTGACGAAGGCCGAGACCTTCGGCAACCAGATCCTCAAGATGTACGAGGTCCGAGACATCATCCACCCGATCCCGTCCTTCCCGGGCCGCGAGATCAACATCGCCCCGTCGGGCGGCCTCGAGCAGCCGGACGAGGAAGTCGAAGAGCGCGAAGGCCTCGTCGTGACCTCGGACAACCTCGAGACGCTCGTGCGCGACAATGTCGCGACGGAGAGCTGGAACGAGGATCCGCTGAACTCGGTGCGCATCACCGAGGCCGGCACGATGGTCGTCAACCAGACGCCCGAAGTTCAGGAGCAGGTCAAGAAGCTGCTCGACGACCTGCGCGAAGCGACCGGCATCATGGTCGACATCCAGGCGCGCTTCCTGCGCGTCGAGGACAACTTCCTCGAGGACATCGGCATCGACTTCCGCGGCCTCGGCCAGCCGGGCCTCGGCACCAACACATTCATCAACGACTTCGGTGACGCCTCGACCCAAGCCGACCTCGGCAAGGAGATCGGTCAGGGCAGCGACCTCGGCGCGTTCTACGACGACGGTCAGGACGGCGACCTGCGCACGCGCGTCGAGAACCTCTACGATGTCAGCCTCGGCAACGCCGATGTGCTGCAGGCCACCGGCGGCCTGTCGTTCTCGTGGACGTACCTGAGCGACCTCCAGATGCAGATGGTGCTGCGCGCCGTCTCCAAGTCGGAGCGCCGCGAGATCGTCACCAGCCCCAAGCTGCTCGTGTTCAACACGGCCCGCGCCAACCTGTCGGTCATGAATCAGGTCGCCTATGTGCAGGACTTCGATGTCGAGATCGCGCAGGCGGCCTCGATCGCCGACCCGATCGTCGAGACCGTGCAGGACGGCGTCGTGCTCGATGTGCGCCCGGTGGTCTCCGCCGACCGCCGCTTCATCATGATGGAGCTGCGTCCGACGGTGGCGACCCTGCGCCGCCCGATCCGCGAAGTGGCCACCACCCTCGGCAGCCAGAACGCAGTCACGATCCAGCTGCCGGAGATCGACATCCAGCGCGTCCGCACGACCGTCCCGATGCCCGATGGCGGCACCGTGATGCTCGGCGGCCTCAAGGTCAGCGAGAAGCAGGACCTGCGCTCGGGCATCCCGATCATCAACAAGATCCCGCTCGTGCGCTTCCTGTTCGACCGCCAGGGCACCTATGCGACCAATCAGAAGCTCCTGATCCTCGTCACGGCCAACATCGTGATCCCCGAGGAGCTCGAGCCGCTGCCGTCGCAGCTCGGCAACTGAGCGCTGGCCCCCTAGGCGGCCAAGCCAATCCACCCGCGGGTCCGTTGCGTCCAAGCGCAGCGGACCCGCGCTGCGTTTGGGCGCACGGTTCGAGCCCGCGGGCGCGCCGGGCTGGGCTGGTGCGCGACAATTTTCGGGCGGTTCGCATCTCGCTCCCGCGCAGGAGTTTCGTACCATCCTCGGCCCTTGGCCCGCGCGCAGCCTGTCCATTCAGGTCGCGTGCGGACCAGCGCTGTCCGACGACCTGCCCGCGCGGCGCGTCGCCGGATCGCACGCCAGAGAAACTGCGTAGCCTGCCCCGAGGCCGTGCGGTACTCGTGCCCAAGGTGCAGTCTGTCCGCGGCGCGACCGCACACATGCACACCACCGCGGGTCCGAGTCTTGCCTCCCTGCCACGACAGCTCGGTCGCCCCCACCCCACCCCGATCCCGCCCATGCGTCGTCCCGTGTCGTTCGGACTGATCTTCGCCTTCTCCACGGCCACGCTCTTGGGACAGAAGAGCGAAGCCGAGCAACGCGCGGACATCGCCTTCGCCAAGGGCCTCGGGGAGCTTGGCTTCGTCGAGCTCTCCGAGAAGGTGCTGCGCAATGTCGAGTCGGGTGGCCTGTCGTCCAAGCTGACGGAAGAAGTCGCGCTGCTGCGCTGCGACGCGCTCTATGACGCGGCCAAGGCCGACGCGAGCAGGCGCGAGGAGCTGCTCAAGAAGGCCGTCGAGGCCTACCAAGCGTTCCTCGACAAGTACAAGGCCTTCGGCGATGCGGACATCGTGGCCCGCGCGCAGGCGCGAACGGTGGAAGTCGGCGGCGCCTACGCGCGCGTGCTCGCCAGTTCGATGGCGGACCTCGTGGGCGAGGAGCTCGACGCCAAGCGCGGCGCCATGCGCAGCTTCCTCGAAGCCGCGGTCGGTCGCGTCAACGACCTGATCCGCGAGCAAGAGGAACTCCTCAAGGAGGGTTCGGGCGCCGAAGGTGTCCAGAGACGCCTGTTCGAGCTGTTGCTCAACGGTGCCGACCTCAACCTCCAGCTCGCGCGGGTGCAGGAAGTCCCCACGACCTTCTCGGTGGCCGAGAAGATGTATGTCAAGCTCAGCGACACGGCCGGCGAGGGCACGCCGTGGAGTCTGCGCGCCTACATCGGCATCGGGGATGTCTACGCGGCCCAAGGGGCGCAGGAGGACGACTTCAAGTCGGCGGCCAAGCTCTACCAAGAGGCGGCGAGCTACTACGAGTTCGCGGTCAACTTCTCGATCCCGCGCGACCTCGCCGCGTGGAGGGAAGCGTCGGCGCAGATGCTGCAACCGGAGAAGCAGAGCCGGTTCCTGTTCCTGCAGCTCGGCACGCCCGGCCTCATCAAGGCCAACATCGCTGCCGGCGACACCACGGCCGCGCTCACATGGGCGCTGCACTATGTCAACACTTGGAAGCGCGAGGGTCTCGAGCTCACGCCCCCGCAGGGCTACATGGCGCTGCTCGATGTGACGCAGGCGCTCGTCAGCGCCGGAGGGTTCCTCGGCGGCAACCCGGCCGTCGGTGACCTGCGCTGGTTCGAGAGCCAAGAAGCGCTCTCCGCTGCCAGCCTGCCGAAGAAGAACCAGCGCTCGTCGCTCGACTTCGCGCTCTCGCTGGCGCAGGAAGTCGCGGCCGAGAACAAGGGCAACAACCTGCAGGTGCGCGCCCAGCGCGTGATCGGCGAGATCATCGCGCGCCCGGGCGTGCGCGTCGATCCAAGCGTGCTGATGGACGCCGCCAAGGGCGAGTTCAACGCGCAGGACTGGGCGACCTCCGTCGAGGCTTTCAAGCGCGTGGTCAGATCGCTCGACGGCTCGGACATCGCCGCGCGCCAAGAGCGCATGCCGGAAGCCCTGTGGCACATCGCGCGCTCCTACCAGCGCATGGACCGCGTGCTCGAAGCCGCCGCCGTGTACGAGCACGCGCTCGAGAGCTGGTCGGGCGACCCGAAGTTCGATGGCGAGAGCGCCAAGGGCTTCTACGACTGCGCGCAGCTGCTCAAGCGCACGATCAAGGGCGACAGCGCCATCGACGCGCTCGCCGGTCGCGCCGACGAGGTGCTCAAGCGCGCCGCGAGCGGCACCGGCAAGGGGGAGGACATCAAGTACCGCGATGCCGAGAAGCTCTACGCCGACAACAAGTTCGACGAAGCGCGCGCGGCCTACGCAAGCGTCGGCGCGGGAGCCGAGAGCTATGAGAAGGCCAAGGTCAATGTCGGCGTGTGCGAGTTCAAGCTCAAGCGCTACGAGGCCGCGATCCGCACCCTCGAGAGCTACCTCAACACATACCTGAGGAGCACTGATGCCGCGACCACCGACGCGCGCCGGCTCGCGCGCCGCAAGGAAGCGACCGCCAACGCGCGCTTCTACTGGGGTCTCGCGGAGTTCGAGGTCGCCAGTGGCGGCGCGAATTCCTGGCAGAAGGTGGTCGATGTGCTCGGCACCTTCCAGACCGAGTTCCCCGAGCAGAACCAGCTCGCGCCCGCGGCCATGTACCGCGTACTGATCTCCTACGGCAAGCTCGACCAGCAGGACAAGGTCAAGTCCCTGCTCGGGCTGATGCTCTCGAGCTTCCCCGACAACCGCTGGACCGGCAGCGCGGCGACCGAGTCCTACAAGATGCTCAAGACCGCCTTCGAGGCCGAGAAGGACGCGGCCAAGAAGGCGGGAATCGAGCGCGAGATGGCCGAGAACCTGCAGGTGCTCAACCGCACCAGCCCTAGGCCCAGCTTCGACAACATGCGCGCCGAGTCGCGCCACTGGATGAACCTGTCGGCGTGGGCCACGGCCGAAGAGTTGCTCGAGCGCATCCAGTCGCAGTTTGGCGCCGAGGCCGAGTACGCGGAAAACATGCAGATTCGCGTGCTGCCCGACCTCGGCGAGGCGCAGCTGCGCCAGAAGAAGGTCGCCGACGCCTTTGCGACGCTCAAGCCGCTCTTGATGGACGAGAAGGTGCGCGCCGCGAAGAGCACGGCCTACGACTTCGCGCAGGCCGCCGCGGGCTGGCTCGAAGTGCAGGGCACGAAGGTGATCGAGAACGCCGGTGCGGCGACCAGCGTCGCCGACTTCGAGCTCGCCACCAAGGCCATCAACCAACTCACCGACACCTCGGAGAAGTGGGCGCAGGAGTGGTACGGCCTCAAGGCCCAGCAGATCTACAGCTACCTGCGCTTCGCGGCCATCGATGGCCAGCGCATGGACACCGCGCGCTCGCTGCTGGGTCCGATGAACACCCAGCTCGGCGGCGGCACGCAGTTCAAGACCGAGGGCATGACCGAGGACAACCGCCAGCGCTACCTGTGGCTGGTTCAGAAAGTGAAGTGGAAGTGAGCGCGTCGCGCTGCCGGACCCCGCCCTTTGTGGGCCCCCGCACCCCCGCTAGAATCCCCCTCCCCCCCAGTCCCATGCGCCGCATCGCCACCCACCTCGCGCTGTCCCTGTTCGCCTCCCTGCTCGCGTCAGGGTCCAGCCTCGCTGCCGGAGCAGGTGGCGGTCGCCCCGATCAGGTCTTCGTCAAGAGCAAGCGCGACGGCTCGGTGTCGATGGTCACCGGCGTGGTCCAGCGCTACGAGCTCGGCAAGGTGACCGTGGCCGTGGGCTCCAAGGAGAACAACTACGACGCCCTGCAGGTGCAGAGCGTCGAGTGGGGCGATGTCCCGCCGAGCTTCCGCGAAGGCCACATCTACGCCGCCCGCCGATCGTGGGCGGATGCGGCCAAGAGCTTCCGCGTCGCCGCCGGTGACGCCAGCGCGCGCGATGTGGTCAAGGCCGCCGCCAAGCGCCACCTCGCCGAGACCCTGATCCAAGGCGGTGGCAGCGATGCGGCACGCTTCACCGAAGCCGCGACCGAGGCCCAGAGCTACCTCGCCGCCTTCGCCGCGAACGCCGATGTTCCCGCGGTGCGCATGCTGCACGCGCGCGCCCTGTGGCTCTCCGGCAAGCCCGCGGAAGCTGGAGCCGCCTACCGCGGCGTCCACGGCGAGTTCAAGGCGGATGCGACCGCTGCCGGCTATGACCCGATCCTGTGCCTGCAGGCCGGCGTGCAGGCCGCTCGGGCCCTGCTCGACGGCAAGGACACGCTCGGAGCCCGCGAGGTGTATGCGGCCCTCGAGAGCCAAGTCGGTCCGCTGCTCGCTTCCGACAGCCTGCGCAAGCTGGAGCTGCAGGCCATCGCCGACGAAGCCGCCCTCGGGCAGGGCTTCGTCGACCTCGCGGGTGGTCAGGCCAAGCAGGCGCTGAACTTCTTCCAGAGCCGCGTCAACGCGCTCAAGCCCGACTCCGCCCCCACGGCGCGCTTCGCGGCTCAGCTAGGCCTAGGCGAAGCGCTCCTCGCCGACAACAAGCCCCGCGAGGCGAGCCTCATGCTCGCCAAGGTGGTCGGACTCGACTGCGACGACCGCGACCGCGCGCTGCGCGCGACGGTCAAGCTGGCGGAGGCCTACTCCAAGCTCCCCGACGCGGACGCGCGCACCCAGGCCTGCGCGCGGGTCAAGGACGCGCTCAATAACGCTGCCAGCGCTCCGGCCTCGCTGCGCGCACGCCAACTCGCGAAGGACCTCGGCTGCTAGCGAGGCCGCGAGTGCTGGCTGAGCCCTGCTGCTAAGCTCTCGTCCCCTCAGGATCTTCCCCCGCATACACAAGCTGCCTGTCGCATCCCTCCTGTCG
The DNA here is from genome assembly GCA_016872795.1 of Planctomycetota bacterium. Lineage (GTDB taxonomy): Bacteria > Planctomycetota > UBA1135 > UBA1135 > F1-120-MAGs118. The sequence goes on along the minus strand of VGYZ01000014.1, from coordinate 51,716 downwards.
CCCGAGGCTCTGCCTCGACAAGGGGCCCACCTAACTTCCTCTCTCTCTCCCCCATCCTCTCTCTAGGAGTTCCCGGGTCATGACGTTCCGTTCCGTTCGTTCTCGCGCCGCGGCCCTTGGCCGCCGCGCCCTGCCCGCGCTGGCCGTGATGCTGTTCACCGCCCTGCCGCTGCTAGCCCAAGATGGCGGGGCCGCCCCGGCCGCCGAAGCCGAAGACCTGTCCCTGTGGGACCTGATCGTGGCCTCGGGCTTCATCGGTTGGGTGATCATCGCCCTCTCGATCCTGACGCTGGCCGTCATCATCGAGAACTATGTCACGCTCGCGCGCGAGAAACTCGCACCCCCGGAAATCGTCGACGAGATCCAGAGCCTGTTCGAAGAAGGCCAATTCCAAGAGGCCATGGAGCTGTGCGAGAACGAGCCCAGCTTCTTCACCAAGGTCTGCGCCGCCGGCATCGCCAAGATCGGCCAGCCCTTCGAGGTCATCCAGACCGCGCTGCAGGAGATGGGCGACGAGGAGGCGATCCGCCTCAGCCAGAAGATCAGCTGGATCTCGGTGCTGGCCGCCGTTTCGCCGATGCTCGGCCTGTTCGGCACGGTGCAGGGCATGATCAGCTCCTTCCAAATCATCGCGACAACCACCAACCCGACGCCGGCGCAGCTCGCGCAGGGTATCTATGTCGCGCTCCTCACGACCTTCGAAGGTCTGATGGTCGCCATCCCCGCGACGGCCGCCTTCGCATACCTCCGCAACCGCCTCGTGCGCAACATCATCGAGGTCGGCGCGATCGTCGAGGATCTGTTCGAGCGCTTCCGCCCGACGCAAAACTAGTGATGCCAGCTGGCCCCCCTCGGGCCGCGCCGGCGCACGGTCCCGCCTCGCGGGCGCCGTAGGTCGCCGGTCCGGGTGGGGTAGAGGTGTCTGGAGGATCCATGAAGCTCATCAAGAGCCACCCCAGCGACGAGATTGTGATGGACATGACGCCGATGATCGACGTCACGTTCCAGCTGATCATCTTCTTCATGCTCCTGATGGACATGAGCCAGAAGGATCTGGAGACGCTCGTGCTTCCCAAGGCGCGCTCGGCTTTGGAAGACAAGCCCAACCCGCTCGATCCCCGTCCGGTGATCAACATCACCGCGGACGGCCGGATCTTGGTCAAGCGCGATGTCTACTACGACCCCGAGCACGACGACGGCTACAAGAAGCTCAAGGAGTATCTCCTGATGCGAGCCCGTGCGATGCCCAAGGCCCCGGTCGAGCCGGGCTCCTCGATCGTCGCCCCGGACAAGCCGATTTTGGTGCGCGCCGACCAGTCCACCCCCTTCAAGCACATCCAGAAGGTGATGGAGATCTGCGGCATCTCGGACATCAAGATCTGGAAGGTCGAACTGGCCGCCGGTCAAGAGATGCCCGACAAGGACGCTGAGGAAGGAGGCAACTAGATGGCCATCGGAGTCAGCCGCTTGCAAGAGTCGACGGAGATGAAGGGTGACATGACGCCGATGATCGACGTCGTGTTCCAGCTGCTCATCTTCTTCATGCTCACGATCAAGTTCAAACTGCTCGAGGGCAAGCTGTCCGCCTACCTGCCGAAGGATGTCGGGGTCAACCAGACCCAGGCCGAGCCCAAAGAGAAGGTCGAGATCAAGCTCAAGGTCGAGCGCGAAGGAACCAAGCTGATGCCCAATGACTCGGGCAAGCCTTGGGAAGGCCAAGGAGCCTACAAATACGGCCCCGACCGCGTGGTGCGCTACTCGGTCGGTCCGAAGTCGAGCCTCGAGATGCGCGAGATCGTCAACCGCGTCAAGGAGCTCTACAAGCTCGACCCCGAGGGCTCGGTCACGATCGACCCGTTGCCGGGCACCTGCTACGCCGATGTGATCAAGATCCTCGACGAGGTGATCCTGATCGGCTACACCAATGTGTCGTTCATCGGCGACAAGTCGGCGCTGTGATCCCGCGCGGGGGGCGCGCCGACCGCTGGCGCGTCCCCAGCCGCTCTTTGCCCGTGCGCGGCCAGCCAACCGCCCGCCCCCTACCCGCTCGGTCAATTCCCGCCCTGCCGCAGCCGCTTCCTCGATCGAGGCGGCGGCGCGAAGGCGTGGACGCGGTCGGTGCGCCCAGCCTACCGCCCCCCAAGACGCGGCGCGCAGGCCGGCGAGCAGGCTCGCCCGCCGGAGGCTTTCCAAGGCCACGGCTCGACGCTAACCTTCCGCCTCCTTCGGTCCATCGAGGGGCACCGACCGCGCGACGGCCGGAGCCCTTCGAGCCACTGACTCCACCCCCATCTCTCACCCCCGCGTCCTCGGCTCACCGCCAAAGGGCACGGGATCTCTCGGGTCCCCACTCCCCACCGTCGAAGTTCGACAGTCCCACGCGATGAGCAAGGTCGGCAACGCACTCCCGTTCTGCATGCTCCTGTCTGCGGCTTGCGCCACGGCGCCCCACTACGCCGTGGAGCCGCTCGAGTCCACCGCCCCCGAGGCGGCCCTGACGCAGCCCCAACCTGAGCCCGCTCAGGACGGAGCCGATGAGCTGCTCGACAGGCAAAAGGAGCTCACGGTCCTCAACCAGCAGCGTTCGGCGCTGCTCGTCGAGCGTCACCTCTCGAGCGCCAAGGCACGCATGGAGGACCTGCGCTTCGGCGAGGCCGAGGCCGAGTTGCTCGCGGCGCTCGAGCTGCAGCCGGACCACGCTCAGGCCAAGCAAATGCTGGCCGAAGTGACCGTGCTGATGGGCAAGGCGCCCGGTCAGCAGGGTGTCGACGCGACCGACATGGCCGCGCGCTGGCAGATCAAGGTGCAGCAGATGCAGGCTCAGGCCCGCGAGAGCCTGAATCAGGGCCGCGACTTCGCCGCCAAGGGCGAGTTCGAGCGCGCCATCGCCGAGTTCTCGGTGGCCAAGAACCTGATCCGTTGGGCCCCCTACTCCACGATCGACTGGAAGGGCGTCGACGCCGAGATCGAAGCCGAGTTCGCCCTGGCCACCGCCGGTCGCCTCGCCGCCGAGCAGGCGCGCCGCGATGCGGAGGCCGCCAAGGCGGTCGAGGCCCTCAAGGCCGAGGGCAAGGCCCAGACCCTGCGCCGCGAGGCCCTGATCAACAACATGCTCGATCAGGCCATCGACGCCTTCGAGCAGCGAAACTACGACGAGGCGATGGACTTCTGCGACCAGGCGCTGCACGAGGATCCGCGCAACGACCGCGCCGTGGAGATCCGCGACGCCGCCTTCCGCGCCGGCCGCGACACCGTGCGCGCGGACTACATCCTGCGCAAGCGCGAGCAGTTCCTGCGCTGGCGCGAGGAGCTCGACAAGCTGCGCATCCCCGAGTCGGACATCTACACGCTGCCCGATCAGGACTTCTGGAAGGACATCACCGAGAAGCGCGCCAAGCGCCGCGGCATCGATCTCTCCCAGAACGAGACGGCCGAGGACCGCGAGCTCAAGGTCAGCCTGCGCGAGACGCGCATCCCCGGCCTCAAGGTTGCCGACGAGAGCTCGCTCTCGGCGGTGGTCGATGTGCTGCGCACCTTCACGGGCCTGCCGCTGGTCGTCGACCCGGCCGCCGAGACCGCGGCCACGGACGCCGGCGTCGTCTACAACCTCAACCTGACCTCGTCCCTGTCCGTCGAGCAGGCCCTGAACCTGATCGTCGGCATGTCCGGCGAAGATGTGGCTTGGACCGTGCGCAACGACGCCGTCATGGTCACGACCAAGGCCAAGGCCCGCGGCGTCCCGACGATCTACAACCACGATGTCCAGGACCTCGTCTTCAGCCTGACGGACTTCTACGGTCCGCGCATCGAGCGCCTGCGCCTGCTCGACGACATGGAAGATGACGACGGCGGCGGCCCCTTCGGCGGCATCGGCGAGAAGCCGAAGCTGATCGAGATCTCGAACCTCTCGACCGCGATCCAGGAGAATGTCGCGCCGGGCACCTGGGAAGATGGGGGCGTGTCGATCACCGAGGGCGAAGGCTTCATCGTGATCGTGCACACCCCCGAGGTGCAGGAGCAGGTCAAGAAGTTCCTGAACGACCTGCGCCGCTTCGGCTCGTCGCTCGTCACGATCGAGTCCAAGTTCATGACGGTCGCGTCGAACTGGCTGCAGGAGATCGGCGTCGACTTCCGCGGTCTCGACAACCCGGTCGCTCCGTTCAAGGACATGGACGATGTGACCAACGGCCTCGAGGACGGCGCTTCGCGCGGCCTCGACAACAACGGCCTCGGCGCCGCGTCGGGCATCCCCTCCTCGGGCTTCTTCTACGACGACGGCGGAGACGGCGACTTCAAGGGCCGGACCGAGAACTTCTTCGAGAACCCGCTGGGCTCGGCGCTCTCGAACATCGGCGGCATCACCACGCAGCTGACCTTCCTGAACGACCTCGAAGTGTCGATGATCCTGCGCGCGGTCGAGAAGTCGACCGACTTCCAGCTGATCAACAACCAGATGCTCTCGGTGCACAACACCCAGCGCGCCTATGTCGCCGTGATCAACCAGCAGGCCTACATCCAGGACTTCGATGTCGAAGTCGCCCAGTTCCAGGCCGTCGCCGACCCGCAGATCAATGTGCTGCACGAGGGCGTCGTGCTCGATGTGCGCCCGACGATCCACCACAACCGCAAGTACCTGACGCTGGAGATCCAGCCCACGGTCGCCAAGGTCGTGGCGCTGCGCACCTTCAGCTCGACCCTCGGCGGCAACACCGCGCCGGTCGAGTTCCAGCTGCCGGAGCTCGAGGTCCAGAGCGTCTTCACCACGGCCGTGATCCCCGACGGCGGCTCGATCCTCCTCGGCGGTCTCTCCAATGTGCGCAACATCGAGCGCCGCGCCGAAGTGCCTTGGCTCTCCCAGATCCCGATCATCGGCTTCCTGCTCAAGAACGAAGGCTTCAACGAAGAGTCGAAGAGCCTGATGATCGTGATCCGCGCCAGCATCATGGATGTGCACGACGCAGTGGAGAAGCTCGAGGAGCGCATCCGCTAGGCGCGCGACGCGGCTCGACACGAGCCCCCCACGGGCGCCGGCCTGTTCCCAATCCCCCCGCGCAGCGCCGAATTCCCCTGCGCCGCCTGCGCCGCCGCTGCGCCGATGGACGAGCCCGTCCCGAGGCGGTTAGCCTTCCCGTGCCATGCCCCCTCTGCGCAGGCTCCACGCGGTCTTCTTCGACATCGACGACACTCTGTGTGCCACGACGGCATTTGCACAGCGCGCGCGCCGCAACGCGGTGCGGGGCATGCTCGCGGCCGGACTGCGGGGCGAGGAAGAGCGCGTGTATCGCGAGCTCGAGGAAGTGATCGCGGAGTTCTCGGCCAACTACGAGCACCACTTCGACAAGCTACTGCTGCGCCTCCCCGAGGGCGCACTCGCCGGCCACAACCCCGCGCTGGTCGTGGCCGCCGGCGTCGCGGCCTACCACGACACGAAGTTCCGCGAGCTCGCTCCGTTTCCGGGCGTGCGCGAGCTCTTGGCCGACCTGCGTGCCGTGGGAGTCCGCGTCGGGATCATCACCCACGGACTGACCGTGAAGCAGGCCGAGAAGCTCGTGCGCTTGGGCCTCGTCCCCCACCTCGACCCGGGCGCGATCTTCATTTCAGACCAGATCGGCGTCGCCAAGCCGAACCCGAAGATCTACCAGTTCGCGCTCGAGCGCTGCGGCGTCGAGGCGGCGCGCGCGCTGTATGTCGGCGACAACCCGCGCAACGACATCGCCCCGCCGCGCCAGCTCGGCATGCTGACATGCTGGGCGCGGCTGGTGCACAAGCACGAACTGGGCGACATGCCGCGGCCGGACTTCGAGATCGAGACCTTCGCGGACCTGCGCGCGCTCCTGCGCCAAGAGCTGCAGGTCGACTTGCCCGCCTAGGCAGGCAGCCTGCCGCCGAGTGCTCGCCACGCGGCGACCAAGGCGCGCGTGGCGGGGTGCGCGGGCGCTTCGAGCACGCCGGTGACGGACCCGCTCTCGACGAGCGCGCCCTCGTGCAGCACCGCAAGGCGCCCACCGAGCGCGATGGGCACGCCGAAGTCGTGGGTGACCATGCACAGCGCCAGACCGCGGCGCTCGACCGCTTCAGCCAGCCGCGCGAGCAGGTCCTTGGCGGTGGCGGGATCGAGGTTGGATGTCACCTCGTCGCACAGGAGCAGCCGCGGCGAGCCACTGAGCGCGCGCGCGAGCGCCACGCGCTGACGCTCGCCGCCCGAGAGCTCGTGGGGCCATGCCGCGAGGTGGATTTCCTGCAGGCCGACCGCGAACAGCAGCGCCCGCACCTGGTCCAGATTCACCTCACGCCGACCGCGGGCCTCCAGAGCCTCCACGAGCGCTTCCTGCACGCGCAGGCGCGGTTGAAGGCTCGACCCCGGGTCTTGCAGCACGAGCCCGAGGGAGCGCCGCAGGGCCGCCAGAGGAGCCGCCCCGCAGCGGTTCAGGTCCACAGGCGCCTCCCCGACCGAGAACTGGTACTCCACCGAGCCCTCCACGGGCCGGAGCAGACCCGCCAAGGTGGCAAGCAATGTCGACTTGCCGCTGCCGGAGGCCCCCACCACGGAGAGGATCTCGCCCGAGCCGATTTCCAGAGACACGCGCTGCAAGACCGTGCGCCACTCCGCGCGCGGGGAGCTCCCTGCGCGCTCGACGCTCACATCGCGCACGAAGAGCAGCGGCCGAGCGGGCGGCGACCAGACCGGCGCCCGCGCGAGGGCAGCGCTCTCCGCTCGGGCCGCAGCCACGCGACCCGCGTGCAGGGCGAGCACGCGATCGGCCTGCGCGTGGGCCGCGGCCACATCGTGCGTGATCCACAGCGCCGCCATGTCGCGCTCGTCCAGCAACTCGCGCACGAGTTCGAGCAGCTCGAGCGCGCGCACGCGGTCGAGCGAGCTCGTGGGCTCGTCCAAGAGCAGCACGCGCGGTGAGCGCGACAGGGTCGCGGCGAACAGCACGCGCTGGCGTTCCCCGCCCGAGAGTGCGTGCGGCGCGCGCTGACCGAGCTGCTCCGGCTCGCGCAGGCCCAGTCGACGAAAGCACGCCAGCGCGCGCGCACGCGCCTCGGCCCGAGCGACGCCATCGGCGCTGCGCGCGGGCTCGCTCGCCTGCGCGAGCGCGCTCCACATCGGATCGAGGCTCGCGAGCGGATCCTGTGGCAGCAACGCGATTTCGCGCCCGCGCAGGGGGGCCAGTGCGGCCACATCGGCGAGGCTGAACACGCGCTCCTTGAGCTGCAGCTCGCCCTCGATGCGCGCGTCCCGCGGCAACAGGCCGAGCAGGGCCAGCGCGAGACTCGACTTGCCGGCGCCGGAAGGACCGACGAGCGCGACGAGTTCTCGCGAGCGCAATTCCAGCTCGACATCTCGCAGCACCTCGCCAGTGCGCGGAAACGCGATGCGCAGTCCGCGCACAAGGCACAGCGGCGTGGTGCTCATCGGCTCTCCCGCGGATCGAGAGCGTCGCGCGCGGCGTCGCCGAGCCACGCCAGCGCGAGGCATGTGACGAGGATCAGCAGGCCCGGCGCCGCGATCAGCCAAGCGAGCGAGCCCGCGCGAGCCTCCTGCAGCAGCGCGCCCCAAGACGGATCGGGCAGGCGCACCCCGAAGCCGAGGAACGAAACCGAAGACTCCGCGAGCAGCGCCGAGATCGCGACGAACGCCGCGGCGGCCAAGGCGGGCGTGAGCACGTTCGGGAGCACGTGTCGGAAGAAGATCCGCCCCCGCGAGTAGCCGAGCGCGCGCACCGCACTCACGTAGTCGAGCTCGCGGACGCGCAACGCCTCGGCGCGCACGAGGCGCGCGATGCCGGTCCAACCGACGGCCACGATCACCAGCGTGACCCACGCGAGCGGCTGCAAGCTCGCGCTCGCCGCGCGCTCGGCCCCGATCGCAGCGGCCGTCACCACCAGGAAGAACGGCGGGAACGACTGGAGAATCGCGATCAGGGCACGCACGAGCGCATCGAACACGCCGCGCAAGTAGCCGGCGAGCGCGCCCACGAGCACGCCCAAGAACAGCACGCCGCTCGCTGAGAGCAGCCCGACCGCGAGGCTCGCTCGACCGCCCCACAGCGCGCGCGCGAGCACATCGCGACCGAGCGCGTCCGTGCCGAGCAGGTGGCGAACCGGACTATTGAGCGACGGCTCCGCTGGCAGCACCGCGACCGGCCGCGCGCTGGGCACGAGCTCGAGCGTGGATTGCGCGGCGCGCGGGCCGCGCACGTAGCGTCCGTGCTCATCGATCTCCGCCACGCTCGTCCATGTCGGCGGCCGCGCGGCCTCCGACATCCGCGTCTCGTCGGGTCCAAAGGGAATCGGCGGGTACCACGCACTGGCGAGCTCGATCGCCCCCGTGGCGACGCCGAGCTTCACTTCGCGCGTCGAGAGCCCGCTCGGAGCGCGAAAGGCCGCCGCGCACAGGCTCGCGAGCAGCACGGCGAGCACGCCGAGCGCGATCCAGCCGCGCGCGCGCGCGCGGCGCACGAAGAGCGGCAGCGCCGCGAGCCAAGCCAGCGCGGCGAGCCACTCGCCGAACGAGAGATCCGCGAGCAGCGGGAACGAGCGCCGCTCCCGCAGACGCATGCCGCCGAGGGAACCGTCGCGCGGCCGGTGACTCTGTCGCAGTGCCGCAGCCGAGGCTGCCAGCTCCGAGGCAGGACCGAGATCGTCGAACTCGCCCGCATGCACCTTGCCCGTCCAGCCGCGCAGGCGCAGCTCCAGCGCGTCGAGCGGAACCTGCGCCGCGCGTTCCGAGCTCGCATACCGCCGCAGCGTGGAGAGCCGCAATTCGACGGCGCGAACCTCGCGCAGCAGAGCCGCGTGCGTTTCCCACGCCGCGTGCACGCTACGCGGATCGTCGTCGCGCAGCGCCGCACTCGCCGCGGCGGCATCGAGCAAGCGCGCGTTCCAATTGCGCAGCAGCGGCTCGAGTTCCGCGAGACTGGTCTCGTAGGCGCCGCGATCGACGGCGAGCAAGGTGTAGGGTCGGGCGGAGGCCAGAAATGGCGCGAAGATGGCCGAGGAAATCACGAGCGCGAGCACGCTCAGCGCGAAGCGCACACCCCGTTGAGCTCTCCAGCGCGACCAGACTCCGGGGATCGCCACGGCCGCGTCAAACCGCTCCATCGCGCACCCGTGGATCGAGCCGACTCTGAAGCACATCGGACAGCCGCAGACCGGCGAGCGTCATCACGCCCGTCACGATCACGCAGGCCGCGACCGCGTCGTACTCGCGCCGCTGCAGCGACTCCAACGCGTACTTGCCCATGCCCGGGATCTCGAACACCGTCTCGACGATCACCGAGCCGCCGACGAGCCAGGGAAGCACCTGCCCCACCATGGTGGTCGCCGGAACGAGCGCGTTGCGCACGATGTGACGCCAGATGACCGCGCGCTCCCGGACGCCGCGCGCGCGCGCGGCGAGCACGAAATCCGAGCTCGCGATTTCGGCCGTCGCCGCGCGCATCTGGCGCGAGATCGTGGCGATGGACGCGTAGCTCAAGCACACGATCGGCAGCACCGCATGGGCCGCGAGATCGCCCCAGTCCCCACTCGGCGCCGCGCGCGAGCGCAGGCCGAGGATCGGCAGCCAATCGAGGCCCGCAGGTCCGAACAGCTCCTGCAGCAGGAGCGCCACCCAGAAGACGGGCGCGCAGTACGCCAGCAGCGTGAGCGCGCGCGACCAGCGGTCGAAGGCGCTTGCGCGGCGCAGCCCCTGCCACACTCCCAGCGGCAGCGCGAGCGCGTAGGCCAACAGGGCGGAGAGCAGCGCGAGCGGCAGGGTGACCGAGAGCCTGCGCAGGACTTCGGGCGCGATCTCGACATCGGGGCGCAGGTATTCGCGGCCGAAATCGCCCGCGAGCAAGCCGCCCCACGGCTGCGAGCCACTGCCGCCGAACAGCTTGTGCCCTGCTGGACTCAGATCGAACGGACCCAAGTAGTGCAGGAACTGCACATGCAGCGGACGGTCGAGCAAGTGCTCGGAGCGAAAGCGCACGAGCGCCTCCGCGGCTGCGCCCGAGTCCACCGCATCGTCGCTCGCAAAGCGCAACTGCGCCGGATCTCCCGGCGCGAGCCGCAGGAGCACGAACGCGATCGCGACGAGCCCGAGCAACGTCGCAGACGCGCGCAGCGAGCCCAGGAGCAAGGTCCGCATGCTGCGTCTCGCTAGTCCACGAAGTACCACTCGCGCACGCGGAAGCCCGGATCGACCGGACCGACGCGCACATTGCGCAGCCGCAGCGAAGCGCCGAACCTGTGGGGCACTTTCACGCCGTAGTTGTAGGCCTGCTCGGCGTACAAACGCCGTTGCAGCTCGCGACACATCGCCCCGCGGCGCGCGTCGTCGAGTTCGCTCGCGGACACCTCGATCAGGCGGTCGACATCGGGAGCGGAGAACGACGTCTCATTGGCCGAGCCCGTCCCCACCTCGCGCGAGTGCCAGCGCTGCGCGGGATCGCTCTGGATCGGCACGACCCAGACCTTGTACACGCCGTCGAACTCGCGCTCGCGCACACGCTCGATCAGCACGGGCCACGCCACCGCACCGATGTCCAGCCGCACTCCCGCTTGCGCGAGCGTCTCCTGATAGCGCTGCAGGAAGACCTCCCCCGCGCGACTTCCGGCCTGCGTCAGAATCTCGATCGACAGCGGCTTGCCATCTCGATCGACGAATCCGTCGCCATCGCGGTCGTACCAGCCCGCCTCCGCGAGCAAGGCCCGCGCACGCTGGACATCGAACGGCAGGGGCTCGAGCTCGCGGTCGTAGTCGAGCCCGCCGTCGAACCACTCGGCTGTGACACGCTGCGCGAGCCCGCGATAGAAGCTCTGCACGAGGCCGTCCCAGTCGGTCGCGAGCGCGAGCGCCGTGCGCACGCGCGCGTCGGCGAGCTGCGCCCGGCGCAGGTTCCAGCCGATGTAGCTCGCGCGCGGCGTGTAGAAGTGGCCGACATAGGCGCGCGATGTGAACTCGGGGTCGGAACTCGCGCGGAAGAAGTCGTCGGACAAGAGCCGCGTCGTGAAGTCGATCTCGCCCGCGCACAGCGCGCGATAGGCCAGCGCATCGTCGGTGATCAGCCGCCAGCGAATGGAGTCGAACCACCCAGCGTCCTGCGAGGGCCAGCCCATGTCGACGCGCTCGGCCTCGACGTATTCGTCGCTGAACTCGACGAGCCGGTACGGCCCCACTCCGATCCAGTTGCGGTTGGCCGGATGCTCGTTCACGTAGCGTGCGAGCTCCTCGTCGGTCGCCTCCGGACGCGCGTTCGGATGCTGCGGAGCACGCAGGTCGTAGATGTGCGTCGGAAGCGGAGTCAGCGCGCCGAACACGGCCGCGGCGCCGAAGTACTGACGGTCGTAGAAGAAGCGCAGCGAGCGCTCGTCGAGCTTCTCGGCGTGCACGATGTGTTCGAACTCGAAGCGCTTCTCGTCGCAGCGCACTTGCGGAATGCGCGCGAGGCGCCACGTCAAGAGGAAGTCCTCGGGGCGCAGCGGCGCGCCGTCGTGCCAGTGGATCCCGCTGCGCAACCGGAACGTGTAGACCGTGCCGCGCTCGATGCGCGCGACGTCGGCCTTGGGGACTTCGACCGCGGCTGAAAGCTCGTGGGAGGGCGTCGAGCGCGGCACGACGAGCCAGCGCTCGCCCTGCTCCACCAACTCGCCGTACAGCCGACGTTCGTCGCGGAGCACGAGCGTGTCCTCGACGACCCAGCTATCGGCGAGCAGCGGCCGATGAACGCCCGTGAAGAGGTCGCGCTCGAGGAGCGTGCCGTGGAGCTCCTGCAGGATGCGGCGCGTGACACCGGAGTTGTCGAGCAGGTAGTTGAGCTGCCGCGGCAGCGTCTCGACGTGGATCACCACCTTGCCGCCGCGGCGCGGCGCGGGCAGTGCATCGCGGCGCGGATCGAAGTCGGGTCGGAAGCGATCGGGCGCGGTGGCGTCGAGCGCTGCGTTCCCGCTCGTGCGCGGGGGTGATGACTCGGTCGCGGGCTCGCTCGGGCTGCACGAGCTCGCCCACGGCAACGCCATGACAGCGAGCGCGCGGAGGGCGCGGCGGAGCGGGTGGGCGTGCGACGTGGACATCGTTGGAGGGAGTCGGTGCCTCGAACGGCGGGAGCGGCTCGGGCAGGAGTGCCGCGCGATTCGCAGGCAGGAATACACGACGCGCGCGCAGAAGGCTACAACGCCCGGCGGAACGCGAAATCGTGGGCGCCAGCCGAGGCGCGCGCACGGCCGATCGCCGACCGGGGCGCTCGGGCGCCTCGCGCGCCTGCGACGGGCGCGAGACAACGCCCCCCGCGCTCCGTACGATCCCCGCACTCATGCTCTCGATGCCCTCCACGAGCGGCGCCCGACTCGCGCTCTCGACGGCCCTGTTGGGCGTGCTGGGAGCATGCGTCGTGGCCTTCGCCCTGCGCTCGGGCCGGCCGCGCGCCGACTTCGCCTTCACCGGCGGCGGCGAGATCCGCAGTCTCGACCCGCACGGCGTGACCGGGGTGCCCGAGGGCCGCGTGATCGCTCTGCTCTACGAGGGCCTCGTGGCGCGCAATCCGCACACGCTGGCCACCGAGCCGGGTGCGGCCGAGAGCTGGAACGTCAGCCCCGACGGCCGCACCTACACCTTCACGCTGCGCGCCGACGCGCGTTGGTCCAACGGCGATCCACTCTTGGCGGCCGACTTCGAGTGGAGCTTCCGGCGCATGCTCGAGCCCGCGACCGCGTGCGAGTACGCGTCCTCGCTGTGGCTGATCGAAGGCGCGCGCGAGTTCACGACCGGCCTCGCCGCGGACGGAACCCCGCGCGAGCGCGACTGGAGCCGCGTCGGGATCGTCGCGGTGCAGGAGCGCACGCTCCAAATCCGGCTCGAGCGCCCCACGCCGCACTTTTGGCCGCTGCTCTCGTCGCATGTCTTCGCGCCCGTGCACCGCGCGAGCCTCGAAGCGTTGCGAGAGCGCCATCCCCGCGACTGGGCCACGCACTGGACGCGACCGGGAACGCTCGTCACGAACGGTCCCTTCCGGCTCGTCGAGCGCCGGGTCGGCGAAGTGCTGCGTTTCGAGCGCAACGAGCAGTACTGGGACGCGCGGAATGTCGCCCTGCGCACGGTCGATGTGCTGTCCGTGGAGAGCTGGTCGAGCGCACTCAACCTCTACCTCGCAGGCGAGCTCGACTGGGTCGACGGCGCGATTCCATCGAGCCTCGTACCCGAGCTCCTCGGCCGCGAGGACTTCGATCCGCGCCCCTACCTCGGCGTCTACTTCTACCGCGTCAATGTCACGCGGGCGCCGCTCGAGAGGCGCGAAGTGCGCGCCGCACTCGCGACCGCGCTGCGCCGCAAGGAGATCTGCGAGCTGGTGCTCAAGGCAGGTCAACAGCCCGCGTTCAGCTTCCTGCCGCCGCAGGCCGGCGACTATCGCTCGCCGAAGACCTTCGGCGAGAGCAGCGACTACGCGCAGAAGCTGCTCGTCGACGCGGGACTCACCGACGCCGAAGGCAAGTGCGACCTGCGGGAGCTCGAGCTGCACTTCAACACCAGCGAAGTGCACCGCGACATCGCGGAAGTCGCCGCGGAACAGTGGCGCGCCGCGCTCGGACTCAAGGTACGGCTGCGCAATCAGGAGTGGAAGTCGTTCCTCGACGCGCAGGGCAAGCTCGACTATGACCTCTCGCGCTCGAGCTGGATCGCCGACTACGCGGATCCTTCGAGCTTCCTCGACATCTGGACCACGGGGCACGAGAACAACCGCACCGGCTGGTCGAACCGGCAGTACGACGAGCTCGTCGCCGCAGCGCGCAGCGAGCGCGATGCTGCACGCCGCCGCGAGCTCTACGCGAACGCCGAGCGCATCCTGATGCACGAGCTGCCGTGCATCCCGATCTACCACTACGTCAGCCAGAACCTCGTCGATCCACGCGTCGGCGGCTTCGGCCAGAACGCGCTGAACGAGCAGTCGCCCAAGTACTGGTATTGGCGCTCGGATGAGGAGCTCGCCAGCGTGCGCGCGCAGTCCATGCGGCGCTGCGAGCCCGTCGAGTCGCACGGTCCCAGCGCTGGCCTGTACCCGCCGTCGCGCGCGGAGGAGCGGCGGTGAGACGCTTCCTGCTGCGCAGGCTCGCGTGGTTCGCGCTCACGGTGTGGGCCGTGATCACCATCTCGTTCGTGCTGATGCGCAGCGTCCCGGGCGGACCGCTGTCGTCGGACCGCACGCTGCACCCCTCCGTCGAGGCCGCGGTCAACGCGCGCTACCACCTCGACTGGCCCGCCTGGCGCCAGTACCTGCAGACGCTGGGACCGCTGAACCTCGACGAGCACGGCCTGCTCGGCGATCGCAGCGCTGTCTTCGGCGGCATCCTCGCGCTCGACCTCGGTCCGTCGCTCCAGCATCGCGATGTCTCGGTCAACGAGATCGTGGCGCAGTCGCTGCCCGTCTCTGCCGCGCTCGGTGTGACCGCGCTGGGCTGGGCGCTGCTGCTCGGACTCGCCGGAGGTCTCGTGTCCGCGCTGCGCCCCGGCACGGCGCTCGACACGACTGCGCGCGTGCTCTCGACGCTGGGGCTCTCGCTCCCGAACTTCGTGATCGCCTCGCTCCTCGTGCTCGCGCTCGCGGTGGCGCTCCCGATCTTCCCGGTCGCCGGCTGGGGCTCGCCGGCGCACCTCGTGCTGCCCGGCTTCGCGCTCGGCGCTCCGTTCGCGGCCTATGTGGCGCGGCTCTTCCGCGCGGGACTGCTCGAGACGCTCTCGCAGGACTGCATCCGCACGGCGCGCGCCAAGGGCGTCCCGTGGCGAGCGATCGTGCTGCGCCATGCACTCCCCGGAGCGCTCGTGCCCGTGATCTCGTTCCTCGGACCCGCCGCCGCCGGCATCCTGACGGGCAGCCTCGTGATCGAGCGCATCTTCACGATTCCGGGGACCGGCTCGCACTTCGTCGCGGGCGCGCTCAACCGCGACTACGCGCTCGCGATGGGCGTGACGCTGGTCTACACCGTCGCCGTGTACGCGCTCAATGTGCTGGTCGACCTCGCCTACGCCCTGATCGACCCGCGCGTCGAGCTGGAGAAGGACGCGTGAGCACATCCCCGCGCAAGGGCGAGTGGTTCTCTGACGCGACCTTCGAGCGCGTGGCGGCGCAGTTCGCAGTCGAGCAGGTCCCGAACCTGTGGGCCGATGTGCGCCGCCGCCTCGCCGCGCGCGCCTCGGCCCGCTGGAGCCTGCGCTGGCTCCTCGCGCTCGTGCTCGCGAGCCTGATCGTGCCGCTGCTCCCGCTGCCGTCCCCCGCCGCGATGGCGCTCGACAAGCAGCCCAAGCCGCCGGTGGCGCCGTGGGTCGAGCCGTTCAACGAACGCTTCGAGCCCTACTACGGCGAGCTCAACCCGCTCGATCGCGCGCTGGTGTCCGTGCGCCAGAGGGCCTTCGGCGAGAAGCAGACCGGCCCGTGGCTGGGCACCGACGCCAAGGGACGCGACACGCTCGCGCGCATCCTGTGGGGCAGCCGCACATCGCTGCTCGTCGCGCTGTTCGCCGCGCTCACGAGCCTCACGATCGGCGTCGCCTGGGGCGCGATCGCGGGCCTCGCGCGCTCGCGCGTCGACAACGCGATGATGCGCACCGTCGATGTGCTGCAGTCGCTCCCCACGATCTTCCTCGTCATCTTCCTGCTGTCGTTCCTGAACGCACCGAGCCCGACGGGCGCCGCGCGCAGCGTCTCGCGCGAGACGGTGTTTTTCCTCGTGATCGGCGCCGTGAGCTGGCTGCCGATGGCGCGCGTCGTGCGCGGGCAGGTGCTCGCGCTGCGCAGCGCCGCGTTCGTCGAGTCCGCGCGCACGCAGGGCGCGTCGACGGGCTGGATCGTGCGCGCGCACCTCGTCCCCAATGTGCTGCCGATCGTGCTCGTGTACCTGACGCTCACGCTGCCGAGCGTGATCCTCTACGAGGCCTTCCTGTCGTTCCTCGGGCTCGGTGTCGAGGCACCCAATGTGAGCTGGGGCGTGCTCGCGGCCGATGGCGCGGAAGCGATTAGTCCGCTGGCGACCTTCTGGTGGCTGCCGCTCGGTCCGGCGCTCGCGATGGGTGCCACGCTGCTCGCGCTCGGCCTGCTCGGCGACGCGCTGCGCGACGCGCTCGATGTGAAGAGGAGCGAAGCGTGAGCCTGCTGGAAGTCCGCAACCTGCGCGTGAGCTTCGCGACACCGCGCGGCAGCGTGCAGGCCGTCGAGAGCTTCGGCGTCAGCATCGACGCGGGCGAGACCATCGCGCTCGTCGGCGAGTCGGGCTCCGGCAAGTCCGTGAGCGCGCTCGCGCTCGCGCGGCTCCTGCCGACTCCGCCGGCGCGCATCGAGACCGGCGAAGTCCTGTTCGAAGGTCGCGATCTGCTGCTGCTCGGGGAGCGCGAGCTCCAACGCGTGCGCGGCAAGGAGCTGGGCTTCGTGTTCCAGGATCCCACGAGCTCGCTGCACCCGCTGATGACGATCGGCGAGCAGCTCGAGGAGGCGCTCCTGGTGCACGAGCGCCTGCCTCGCACGAGCGCGCGACAGCGCGCGGAGTGGGCTCTCGCTGAAGTTGGAATCGCGGAACCCAAAGCTCGGCTCACCGCCTTCCCCCACCAGCTCTCGGGCGGCATGCGGCAGCGCGTCATGATCGCCATGGCGCTCCTGACGCGTCCGAAGCTGCTCATCGCGGACGAACCGACGACGGCGCTCGACGTGACGGTCCAAGCCTCGCTCTTCGCACTGCTGCGGAAAGTGCAGCGCGAACACGGCACGGCGCTTTTGTTGATCACCCACGACCTCGCGCTCGTGTCCACCTTCGCACGCCGCACGCTCGTGATGTATGCGGGAGCGGTGGTCGAGAGCGGCCTCACGAGCGAGCTGGTCGCGCGTCCCGCCCATCCCTACACGCGCGCCCTGCTGCGCAGCGTGCCGTCTCTCTCCACCTCGCTCGACCATGCCCTGCCCGTCATCCCCGGCACTCCGCCCGATCCGGCCCACCCCGCTCTCGGCTGCGCCTTCGCGCCGCGCTGCGAGTTCGCGCTGACGGCGTGCCACCAACGACGCCCGGCCCTCGTTGCGCTCTCCACCAGCGCGAGCGGTGCCGCGGGCGTGCGCGTGTACAATCGCCGCGTCGCGTGCACCGAGAGCGAGCGGGCGCTCGCCGCGGAGGTGAGCTCGTGAGCGCGCTGCTGGCGGTCGAGGGCCTCTGCGTGCGCTTCGCGGCGCGCGAAGGGCGCATGGTCCATGCGGTCGAAGGCGTGTCGTTCTCGATTCCCTCGGGAGGCGCACTCGGCCTCGTCGGGGAGTCCGGCTCGGGCAAGTCCACCACGGCCCGCGCCATCGCCGGCCTGCAGGCGCCAAGCGAAGGCCGCGTGCTGCTCGACGGCGAGCCGTTCGGACGCCAGTCCGCTCGCTCGGCTCGGGCGCGCGTGCAACTGGTGTTTCAGGACGCGCAAGGCTCTCTCGATCCGCGCCGACCGGTCGGCTGGTCGGTCGAAGAGCCGCTCGCGCTGCAAGGCTCCGGCACGGCCAAGACCCGTCGCGCGCGCGCGTTCGCCGCGCTCGACGCCTGCGGCCTCGATCCGAAGCTGAGCTTGCGCTATCCGCACGAGCTCTCCGGTGGCCAGCGCCAGCGCGTCGCGATCGCGCGCGCGCTCGTCTGCGAGCCACAGCTCGTGATCCTCGACGAGCCGACGAGCGCGCTCGATGTCTCGGTGCGCGCGCAGATCGTGAACCTGCTCTGCGACCTGCGCCAACGCTTCGGCCTCGCCTACCTGTTCGTCTCGCACGATCTCGCCGTGGTGCGCCGCGTGTGCGAAGAGGTCGCCGTGATGTACCTCGGCCGCATCGTCGAGCGCGCGCCGCGCAGCGAGCTCTTCGCGTCGCCGCGCCATCCCTACACGCAAGCGCTGCTCGCCGCCGTGCCCGAGATCGGTCGCGACCTCGCGCTCGCGCCGCTCGCGCTCGACCCCGCGTCCCCGCTCGCGCCGCCCTCGGGCTGCGCGTTCCACCCGCGCTGTCCGCGACGCTCCGAAGTGCCAGCCCAGCGCTGCTCGCTCGAGCTGCCCATTCTGCAAACGCACGGCGACGCCGCGCTCTCCTGCCACCTCGCCGCTGGGGCCGTCCCTCGCGCGCACCCAGCGGCGCCCGGGAGCGGCGCCTCACGGGGATGACTCTGGCTCCAGTCGCTTCGACAGCTGATCGAACGCGAGTCCGATGGCGAATCCGAGCGCGAAGTTGTCGAGCGCGAGGCAGCCGGCGACGGTGAGCAACGCGACCGCATGCGTGCGCGTTCCGCCGAGCTCGCGCGCCGCCGCTCCGAGCTCGAGGCCGCTCGCCACCAGCATCACGCCGAGGATGCTGGCGGGAAACACGCCGCAGGCTGCCGTCAGACTCGCTCCGAACAGCACGGCGAGCAGCATCTTCGCGATGCCGAGCCCGAGGATCGAGCTGCCCGTGCGCGCGCCGAAACGATGCTGGCCGGCGAGCCCGCCTGCGCCGTGACACATCGGCATCGCGCCGAACGGACCGGCGAGCAGG
Source organism: Planctomycetota bacterium (assembly GCA_016872795.1). Lineage (GTDB taxonomy): Bacteria > Planctomycetota > UBA1135 > UBA1135 > F1-120-MAGs118. Next base: position 33,210 of record VGYZ01000014.1, on the reverse strand, counting down.
TTCATCAGTCCGACGGACACGGCGACCTTGGCGGGCGGGGCAGGCCGCGTCGGGAACAGGTCCGCGGAGAGCGCGCACACCGCGACCACGGAATTGAGGAGCGTGAGCGGGATCTGCGGAAAGGCCGCGCTCCACCACGCCGCGCGCAACTCCGCGAGCGTCGGGAGCGCCAGCGTGGGCCACCACGGTTCGAGGCGGATCGAGGCCAAGGCCTGCGGCGCACCGATCCACGCGATGGCGATCCCGGCGAGGAACAGCACCAGCGCCGCGGGCACGCGCCGCGAGTTGCGCAGGACCAGTACCGCGAGCCCCGCGAGGATCGCCAGTCCAATCCCGTCACTCGCCCACGGGGCGGAACCGCTCACGACCGACTTGAGGCCGCGCATGAGCAATGTCAGCGCGAGCGCAAGCTGCAGCCCGCGCACGACGGCGATCGGAATGCTGCGCTGGATCCAGCCCAGCGCTCCCGAGAGTCCGAGCGCGAGCACCACGGCGCTCACCCACATGCCCGCGGCGACGATCTCCCCGGCGCCGAGCCCTTCGGCCAGCGCGATGGCCGCGATGGCCTTCATCGGCTGCACCGCCATGGGAATGCCGAAGGTGAAGGCGGTGATGACATTGAACGCTCCCGCGAAGAACAGCGCCGCGGGAAACGACAGGCCGCACTGCGCCGACATGGCGACCAGCAACGGCAGGAAGGTGCCGAGGTCGCCGAGCGAACCGGCCACCTCCTCGCGATTCCAACGCCAGCGCGGCGCGCTCATGCGCGCCCCACGATGACTTCCGTGGCTTTGACGATCGCGATCGCGTGGCCGCCGACCGCGAGGCCGAGGCGATCGACGGAGTCGGTCGTGATCACCGAGCCCATGCGCACGAGCGGCGCGATCTCGATCACGAGCTTGCTGACGATGTCGCCGCGCCTGAGCTCGACGATGCGGCCGGGGAAGCGATTGCTCGCGCTCAGTGCGCCGAGGTCCAGCTCGGGTTTGCTGTAGGCGCTGTCGAAGGCGTTCGCAAGCGCCCGCGCCGGGTCGCGCCGCACGGCCGCATCCTCGGCCTTCCAGCCCTGCTCCGCGGCGCGGGCGAGTGCGCGCAGCGTACGCACCTGCGGCTCCGCGGGCTTGGCCACCCCTCGTTCCCACTTCGAAACCGTCATCGCGTGCGCCCCCACGAGCGCAGCCAGCCCGGCTTGGGACAGGGTGAGCCTCTCGCGCAGCTTGCGCACATTCATACCGGAGAGCTTATGTGACTAAGCCATGACTTATCCACACGGGCGGAGCGGACGGGGGCCTCCCAGGGAGCGGGACTAGCTCCGGGAGCGGCGCGGATCCGCTCCTGCAGGGCTGGGGGGCGGCGTGCCTCGAAGTTGACGCGTCAGATGCGTGCGTCGAGAATCCAGCCGATGCTCGCCACGCTCGTCCTCGCCCTGCTGGCCACTCCCGCCACACAGGCAAGTGATGCTCCGATCGCGACATCCGCGCTCCAGCCCTCGGAGTTCCTCGCGGAGGCGCGTGCGAAGCTGAAGTCGCACACTTACTTCTCGAAGGTGGTTCTCGCGGAGAAGACCCTCTCGCCCACCCTCACGCTGTTCGCGCAGGTGCCGCAGGTCGCGACCGCGGACTGGGAGACGAAGCTCATCGCCGAGCGCGCGCCGTGGCTCCTGCGCACCGAGCAGGTGTTCGTCGAGCGCTTCGCGCGGCCCATGGGCCTCGCGCGTCGCGCCGAGATCCCCGTGAGCATCGTGTGCGCGCTGCAGACCGCGGGCGACTACTCGAATTTCTCCGAGCGCCTCTCGTCGCTCTCGCCCTTCCGCTCGGGAGCGAGCTTCGATCGCCGCAACCGCTGGACCGTGATGTACGAGAGCGGCGGCCGGCTCGGGCTCGGGGCACGGCGCACGACGCAGATGGCCGAGTTCGTGACTTCGCTCGTCCATGCGCATTCCACCGCCACCTTCGGAGCGCTCGATCAGCAATTTTTCGTCCACGGTCTCGCCGGCTACCTGTGCGAGGACCTCGGCAGCGCGCCGGAGAGCATCGGTGCCTGCAAGCCGCCGCCGCGGACGCTGGCCGCGCTCGTCAACACGCTCGCGCGTCCTGAGTCCGCCTACGCCTGCATCCTGCGACTCGACGAGCTCGCGGACAGTGCCTCGTGGGAACATTTCCAGGTGCTCAGCTTCCACCGCGCGCAGGAGTTGAAGGCGCAGGTCGCGGACGCCGTCATCGGCGAGTCGTTCCACGCGCAGGGCGTGCTCTGGATGCACTTCCTGATGGACGCCAACGCGGGTCGACATCGCGCGCGCTTGCTCGCGTACTTGCGTCATGCACTAGAGAGCAAGGGCGACGGCGCGACCCTGCGCGGCGCATTCGATGGCATCGCCATGGACGAGCTCTCGCGCGAGTTCCTCGGCTGGGCGGTGGCTCTCGATGCGGGCAACCGCAAGGCTCCCGTACTCGCGCCGGGAACGCTCGAGCGGCTCTTCAAGGGACCGCCAACCCTGACGACTCCGCCGGCGAACGGCGCCCAGCCTGAAGCGATGACGCCGGCGCCGCCGGGCTTTGATGTCGCGCGCCTGCGCACGCCCTCCAGCGACTTGGAGACGCGACACGGTCTTGCGCTGGCGCGTGCCTCGGCCGGTCACCTCTTCGAAGCCGCGCAGCGTGTGGCGGAACTCGTCCCGCTCGCCAAGGATGCTGGCGAGCGCGACCGGCTCGAGCGCGAGCGCGCGCGGCTCACCGCCCTCGATGCGATGCGCAACGCCGTCCTCCAAGATCGCATCACCACCGGCAAGAAGCTGCAATTCCAGCTGCCCGACCGCAAGTTGCTCGTCGGCGTGCGCGCCGTCGAAGGCGAGTGGCTACTGCTCGGCGAGAACGGCCAAGGCGTCGAGCGCTTGCCGCTCGCGGACTTCTCGCTCCAACTGCTGTCCAAGGAGCTGCCCGTTCCGACGCCGGAGCCGTGGATGAAGCCGTACCTGCAGTTGCTCACGAGCGCGGGTCGCCCGGTCAAGCTCGCTCCCGAGGATCGCGCGCTCGCGGATCTGCGCGCGGACGCCCTGCAGATCGGAGCGAGGTGGCAGAGCGGCATGGTGGCACTGGAATTCGAGGCGCTCGCGGATCGGGGCGTCCCGACGGGCGCGTCCGACGCTCGCGATGCGGTGGACGCGCTGCGCAAGCTGCTCGCCGCTCACGGCACTGTGCCGCTGCTCAACGCTCGCCGCGCAGCGCTGCGCGACTACGCCGCGGGCGCGCTCGGTGCGAGCGTCGGACTCGAGCAGGTGCCCGAGCTCTTCGGTGGCTCCTGCGAGATCCTGCCCGATGGCCAAGTGACTTGGACGCTGCAGTTCGACGACGAGCGCGAAGCGGCGCTCTTCACGCCCATCCAGAACGGCTGGGAGAGCCTGCGCGAGTACATCTGCTTCGGTCGCGCGTGGATCGAGCCCAAGCTCAAGCCTCGCGGCAGCGCGCTGGCAGTTTGCGGCTCGGGCGCATGGGTCTCCCAAGCTGCATTCCGCGAGATCAGCGCGGTCCGCGTGCGCGGCAAGCATGCCTGGGACGCGAATGTGCGCGACGACGAGTTCGTGTTCTACGCGTTGGCTGGTTATCGCGAGCCGCAGCGCTACATCGCCGTGTCGGCCAGCGGCAGCATGGTGTCGTTCGACGCGGATTCGAACGCGTTCGCCGCGTCACACCGCACCACGCCCCTGCACGCCAACGTGCCGTACGAGAGCACGCTGTCGCGCGCCGGGGGCAAGCTGCATGTGCGCTGCGGGGACTACACGAGCGAGATGGACGATGTCGTGCCGAGCGCCGGCCATGTGGCGCTGTTCTCGCTCTATCGCGGTAGCTTCCTGCTCGACACGCTCGAAGTGACCGGCTTCCCCGATCTGGATCTGCTGCGGCCGGCGTATGTGCTGCGCGAGCTCGCGAAGCTCGGGCTCTAGTCGCGGGAGCGAGCTTCGATCAGACGCAGAGCAGCATCGAGAGGCGGCGCTGGAACTCGAGCACCAGCGGCTCGCCTTGGCCGAGCAGGTTGAAGACCTCGATCATGGCCTTGCGCGGCGCGCCGCCCTCGAACTGGAGGTCGAGCTTGGCGGCGGTGAGCAGCTCCTCGAGGCCCTGCTCGTAGCGGCCGGCTGCGACGAGCCCCTTGCCGTAGGAGATGCGCGCGGCCGGATCCTTCGGCGCGGCCTGCACAGCGGCTTCGAGCGGCGCGAGCTCGCCCACCTTCTCCATCGCGGCGAACTGAGCCGCGATGGCCTGCGCCTCGGGCAGCTCGAGCGCCTCGCCCGAGAGCGCGGCGAACACGCTCTTGGCCTCGTCCATGCGCTGAGCCGCGAGCAGCATGCGCGCGAGGGCGAGGCGCAGCGCGGCGTTCGTGCCCTCGCGATGCAGCGCGCGGGCGAGCAGCGTGATCGCCTCTTCGCGCTTGCCCGCGGCCTCGAGCTTGGCGGCCTCCGCGAGCGGGTCGGGCGCGGCGCCGGGAATGTGCTTCTCGAGCAGCTTGCGCACCGCCGCTTCCGGCTGCGCGCCCATGAACGCGTCGACTGGACGGCCCTGCTTCATCAGCACGACCGTGGGCACGCTCTGGATCTGGAACAGCTCGGCGATCTCGGGGTTCTTGTCGATGTCGATCTTGGCCAGCACGAGCTTGCCGGCGAGCTCGCGCGCGATGTTCTCGAGGATCGGCACGAGCGTCTTGCAGGGCCCGCACCATGTGGCCCAGAAGTCGACCAGCACCGGCACCTGCATGGAGCGGCGCACGACCTCGGTCTCGAAGCTCTCGACGGAGACATCGACGATCGGCGGCAACTCGGCTTGCGTCATGGCACTTCTCCTCGGGAGCGGCTGGAGTTCACTTCCCGATCAGGAAGTGACACACATCGTTGGGTCGCATCACATACTCGCGGCCTTCGCTGCGCAGCTTGCCGGCGGCCTTGATGGCGGACTCGGTCTTGTACTGCACGAGCTCGTCGACCGAGTAGATCTCCGCGCGGATGAAGCCCTTTTCGAAGTCCGTGTGGATCACGCCGGCCGCCTTCGGGGCGCTGTCGCCCTTGTGGATCGTCCACGCGCGGATCTCCTTGGGACCGGCGGTGTAGTACACCTGCAGGTCGAGCAGGTGGTACGCGGAGCGGATCAGGCGGTGCAGGCCGGGCTCCGTGAGCCCCATGTCCGAGAGGAACGCCGCGCGATCCGCGGGCTCGAGCGCCATGATCTCGCCTTCGATCGCGCCCGACAGCGCGACCACCTCGGCGCCCGTCGCGGCCGCGTGAGCGCGCACCTTGTCGACGAGCGGGGACCGGCCGTCGAGGTCGCTGTCCGCGACATTCGCCACGAACAGGACCGGCTTCATCGTGATCAGGAACAGCGGGTAGAGCACCGCGGCTTCCTGCGGCGTCCATTCGTGGTTGCGCAGCTGCTTGCCGGCCTCGAGCCAGGCCTTCGCGCGCTCGAGCACATCCTTCTCGAGCAGCGCGTCCTTGTCCTGCGCGCGCGCCTTCTTGGCGGCGCGATCGACCGCGCGCGTGACCGTGTCGAGGTCGGCGAGTCCGAGCTCGAGCTCGATCACCTCGATGTCACGCTGTGGATCGACCGAGCCCGAGACATGGATGATGTCGCCCGACTCGAAGCAGCGCACGACATGCAGGATCGCGTCGCACTCCTTGATGTTGCCGAGGAACTTGTTGCCGAGGCCCTCGCCCTGGCTCGCGCCCGCGACGAGGCCGGCGATGTCGACGATCTTCAGCGCGGCCGGAATGATGCGCTCGGTGGCGATGAGGCCGCGGATGAGCTCGAGGTTCGCGTCCGGCACATCGACCACTCCGATGTTGGGCTCGATCGTGCAGAACGGGTAGTTCGCGCTCTCGGCGCCGGCGGCCGTGATGGCGTTGAAGATGGTGGACTTCCCGACATTCGGGAGTCCTACGATGCCGCAGGCGAGACTCATGGCTTGGCCCCTGTTTTCGAGGGCGAAGAGTCTACTGCGGCACCGCTTTGACTTCGAGGCTGCGGAGGCGGTAGGAGCCCGCCGCGAGGCCCGGATGCAGCCGGATCCGGCCGGAAAGCCCGGGGACGCGGAGCTTCACATACACCGCGCGCCCCGCGCCCGCGGCAAGCGGCCGCTGCACGCCGCGCGCGAGGCGCGAGTAGGCCGCGAAGCGGCGCGTGAGGAACTCGAGCAAGAGCGCGGTGTCGAGCGGGCTGTCGAGCTCGACGCGCACGAGCGCCCAGGAGCCTTGCGGAACCGCGAACTCCGGCAGCTCGAGCGCGCTGCCGCCGTAGTCGACGCGCAGGGCACCATCGGCCTCGCGCTCGAGCGAGCTCTTCGGCGCCGGCGGGAGCGAGAGCCCGTCGAGGCCCGCGAGCAGCGTCTCGCTCGACTGCGCGAACTCCGCGGCGAGGCGCTCTGGCGTGTCGAGCGGGGAAGTCGAGAGCGAGGTCGCGGCGAGCGCGCGCTCGACGAACACCTGCAACACGATGTCCGGACGCTCGCGCTCGATCGCATCCGTGTCGAAGTCCGGCACCCAGCGGAACGCAACCTCGCGCAAGCGCTCGGCGAGCAAGGGACGCAGTTTCTCCCCCATCGAGTCGTGGAAGACCAGCGCCTTGGGCGCAGCTGCACCGGCGCGCGTGACGCGCACATTCATGCCGCCCTCGACCTCGATCGACCACCCCGCGGGCTCGCCCGCAAGGGGCGCGATCTCCAAGCGCGCGCGCTCCTGTGGGGACTTGTCGCGTCGCTCCAGGAACAGGCGCACGCGCTCCCACGCGGCCGAGGGAATCGTGCGCTCGAACACCGCGTTCGCATTGGGTTGGCGCAGGCGATCCTCGAGGTACAGGCGTCCAGCCCAGGAATCGTCCTGAAACTCGGTGCGTTCGAAGCGAAAGGCACTCGCCTCGCCAAGGGAGATGCGCGCATCGAGAGCGTGCAACCGCTCGAACAAGGCGAGCGCAGCCGGTACCGCGCCGCGGTCGTTCCAGTGCGTGCCCAGCGGATAGTAGAGCTGCTCGCCCTGCGGCGTGCGCGACTTCGCGGCGCTTACGGGCTGCGTGAGGTCGAGCAGCGGGACCTGCGAGCGCTGCGCGACATGTGCGACGAGCTGCTCGCGACGCGACGGACCGAGCTTGTCGAAGCGTTGCGGGAAGTACTCCGGGTAGATCGACTCCTTGTTGGGCGCGATCGCGAAGAGGTACTGCACGCCGCGCTGCGAGCACCACTCGCGCCGGTCCTCGAGCACGCGCGTCCACAGCTCGAGCTCCTCCGCCGTGAACGGATCCGCGCCGCGCCACACATCGACCGCGTGATCGCGCGTCGTGAACATCCAGGTGTCGGGACCGACGACGATCTCGCTCGTCGGCGAGACTCCGAAGACCCCGAGGCTGAGCTGGTTGTGGAGCCGGATCCAGCGCGAACGCAGGCCGAAGTGATCCGAGTACCACGCGTCGAACTGCGCCGGCCACGCCTGCGCCTGCGCGAGCGTCGCGGGGCGCTTTGGCTCGGGCGCCGGGCGTCGGAACTCGCGCTCGATCGCGCCCGTTGACGGGGGCGCGCCCCATGTCAGCACCGCAGGCAGCGTGCAGAACAGCACGAACACGCCTGCGAGCGCGCGATCGCACCGGTCGCCGAACTTGCTCGCGTCGCGCGGGGCCATCAGAAGCGGAAGTAGATGAAGGGGTTGAAGGTGCCCGCCGAGAGCCGCGCGGCGGACAGCACGAGTAGCAGCATCGGCAGCGCGACGGCGGCGACTTCGAGCCCGCGTTCGAGTTCGTCATCGCCCCTCGCCCGGCGGCGCTCGCGCCAGCGCTGCAGCGCCGGGAGCCACGGCGTCGAGCCCAGCGCCGCGGCGGCGAGCGTCGTCGCGAGCAGCGGCTCGAGGTACAGGCCCGCGTGCACGGCGCGCCCGTCGCCCGATCCGAGTCCAAACATCGCCTTCAGGAACCCGAGCGCATGCTCGAGCGAGGACGCGTTGAAGAGCACCCAGCCACAGACCACGACCACGAATGCATACGGCCAGCCGAGCCAGCTCGCGCGCCCGCGCGCATCTCCGCGCACGATGCGCTCGAGCACGAGAAACGCTCCATGGAACAGTCCCCACGCCACGAAATTCCACTTGGCGCCGTGCCACAGGCCGCACAGGAAGAACACGGCGAACAGGTTGAAATACGTGCGCGCGCGGCCGCCGCGATTGCCGCCCAGCGGAATGTAGAGGTAGTCGCGGAACCAGCTCGAGAGCGAGATGTGCCAGCGCCGCCAGAACTCGGTCACGCTGCGCGCGATGTATGGGAAGTCGAAGTTCTCTAGAAATTCGAAGCCGAGCATGCGACCGAGGCCGATCGCCATGTCGCTGTAGCCCGAGAAGTCGAAGTAGATCTGGGCCGTGTAGCACAGCGCGCCGAGCCACGCGGTGCCGGCATCGAGGCTCGCCGTGTCGAGACCGAAGATGGACTTTGCCGCCTCCGCGCAGGTGTTCGCGATGAGCATCTTCTTGCCCAAGCCGATCGCGAAGCGGCGCACGCCGGAGGCGAACTTGGCGTTCGAGAGCGAGCGCTCGGCAATTTGTCCGGCCACATCGCGGTAGCGCACGATGGGACCGGCGATCAGCTGCGGAAAGAGCGCGATGTAGAGGCCGAAGTCGAGCGGATTGCGCCGTGCACGCGCTTGCCCACGCTGCACATCGATCACATAGGAGAGCGCCTGGAATGTGAAGAACGAGATGCCGATCGGCAGCGAGACGCTGACGGCGCCGAGCGTTGGAACGGAGAGCCCCAGCGCCGCGAGGTTGTCCCAGAGGAAGTTCCAGTACTTGTAGAAGCCGAGCAGCCCGAGGTTGAAGACCAGTGCGATCGCGACCGGCGCACGCGCGCGCGGCCCGCGCGCCTCGACCCACAGCGCCAGCGCCCAGTTGACCGCGATCGAGGCGAGCATGACGAGCGCGACGCGCGGCTCGCCCCAGGCGTAGAACAGCAGACTCGCAAGAAACAGCGCCGAGTTCCGCAGCGCGCGCGGCAGCGCGAGGCCGAGCGCCAGCGCGACCGGCAGGAACAGGAACAGGAACGTCGGGGAGCTGAACAGCATGGCGGGCCGCGCGGCGGCGCTCGCGAGCGCCCTAGGCGAGCGCCACGCAGTCGATCTCGACCAGTGCTCCCCGCGGCAGGCCGGCGACCGCGACCGTCGCGCGCGCCGGAGCAGCGCCCTGCGGGAAGTGGCGCGCGTAGACCTCGTTCATCGGCCCGAAGTGCTCCATCGTCGTCAGGTAGACATTGCACTTCACGACCTGCGCGAGACTGCTGCCCGCCGCGGCGAGCACGGCACCGAGGTTCTGCAGCACGCGCTCGGTCTGCGCCGTGATGTCGCCGCCTTGGAACGCACCCGTGGCGGGATCGAGCGCGACTTGGCCGGAGCAGTGCACGAGCCCGGCGGCGACGACGGCTTGGCTGTAGGGTCCGATCGCCTTGGGGGCGACTTCGGTCGCGACGATGCGTCGATCGCTCATGGTAGTTCTCGAGGGGGGCTACTTGGCGCCGGTCGGGCGCTCGCGCAGGGCGCGCGCGACGAGTGCGGGGACGAACAGCTCGACCTGCCCGCCCAGTTCCGCCACTTGCCGCACGAGCGTGCTGGAGATATGGGCGTGCAGGGGTGCGGACGGAAGGAACACGGTCTCGAGCTCTGGAGCCAGCGCGCTGTTGGAGAGCGCCAGCTGGGACTCGTACTCGAAGTCGTTCGAGTTGCGCAAGCCGCGCACGATCACGCTGGCTCCCAGCGTGCGACAAGCGTCGACCGTCAGGCCGTCGACGCGCGCCACCGCGACACCGGCGATGTCGGCGGTGACCTCGCGCAGGAGAGCGAGACGGCGCTCGATCGGCAGGAGCTCGCGCTTCGAGGAGTTGCTCGCCACCGCGATCGTCACGCGGCCGAACAGGGCGGCGGCGCGGCGGACGATGTCGAGATGGCCGAGCGTGACGGGGTCGAAGCTGCCCGGAAAGAGTGCGTGTCGAGGGGCGGACATGCGACCCGAATGCTAGCAACCCGCGCGCGGGCGCTCCCGCTCACAGGCGCGGCGGAGGGAGGCGCGGGGGGCGTGCGCGTGGCACGGGACGATCTCGGGGAATTGGGCGCGACCAGCACGAAACCCGAGCGACGGGCGCTCGTTGAAGCTCTCGAACGCGAGTCTGGACGAGGAACGCCGAGCGGAGACGGTTCCCAGACCTGCGAGCCGACCGCTGGTGGCCGCGGCGCTCTCCGTGCTGACGGGGGCGTGGCTCGGAGCGGCTTGGCGACCCGAGGCACTGGCTCTCGCGGCGCTGCTCGCGGGCGTGTTCGGCGCGTGGTGCGCGCTCGAGCTCGCCGCCGGGCTGGATGTGCGAGGGGTGCACATCGGCTCATCGGTCCTGCGGCGCGCCACCCGGCTCGGAATGCTCGCAGCGCTCGCACTGGCCTCGGTGGCGCTGAGCTGGCGTGGGCGCGAGGTCGCGCGGGAGGAGCCTTGGATCGAGGCCTCCCTCTCGGCGCCGCTTGCGACGCTGGAGGGTCGCTGGGAGCCGCTTCGACGCACACGGCGCGGAGAGCTGGGCAAGCTGCACGCTCCCGGAGAGGGGCCGGTGTGGCTCGAGCTGGAGCGCGGCAGCGCGACGCGCGGCGAGTGGTTGCGCGTTCGACCCAACGACCGGCCGCGGCGCGAGGCCCGCGGCCCCGTGCGACCGCCCCACGCGCCCTTCGACGCGCGCGCGCACCTCCAGTGGAGCGCTCGACCGGACGAAGTCGAGCGGCTCGCCCTGGCGCCGGCATGGGAGCGCGGAACGGCGTGGGTCAGCGACCTGCGCGAGTTCGTGGCGCGGCGCTGCGTGCGCTTCGCGGAGGGCCAGCCGAGGGCGCTGGCGCATGCGCTCCTGTACGGCGCGACGGAACGCCTCGAACCAAAGCTCGCGGACACATTCTCCCACACCGGCATGCGGCATGTGCTCGCCGTGAGCGGCATGCATGTGAGCCTTCTGGCCGCCGTCCTGATCGCGCCTTGGATCGGCGGCGGCAGGAAGCGACGCACGGTGCTGGTCTTGAGCGCCAGCGTCGCGCTCGCGCTGTTTGCCGCCGTGACGGGAGGAGCCGCGCCCGTGCGGCGCGCGGCCGTCGCGCTCGCACTCACGCTCGCAGCGCCACTGTGTGCTCGCGCGCAGGACGAGCCGCGCCGCGCCGACACGCTCTCGCTGCTGGCACTCGCGCTGCTCGTCGAAGCAGCGCTGGATCTCGATGCGCTGTTCAGCGTCTCCCTGCTGCTCTCCTATCTCGCCACCCTCGGACTCGTGCTGCTCACGGGTCCGATCCGGCGCGCCTTGCCGCGAGCGCCGCTGCGCGTCGAGCTCGGCCCCACATCGGCACGACGTGCGCTGGCCAGCGTGGCTGCGCGTGCAACGCGCTCGGCGCTGGCCGCTGCGTTGGCGGCCGTGCTCGTCACCCTGCCGCTGTGCTGGTCCACCTTCGGAGAATGGGCTCCGATCGGCGTGCTGGCGACGGCGATCACGACGCCGCTCGTCACCTGGCTGCTCGTCGTGGGCTGGGCCGCGATCCTCGTGCCCTCGCTCGTGCCGGGTGCGTTGTTCGATGTTCCAGCGCAGTGGTTCGTCGGGCTGCTTGAGTTCGCGGACTCGTTGCCGGGGACGCCCTGCGTGCTCCCGCCGCGACCGCTCCTCCTGCTCGCGCTCGCGACGGGCTTGCTCGCCTACGGCTGGACGAGAAGGACATCGCGCACGCTCGCGGCGCGCGCCGGGATGGTGCTGTGGGGCCTGCTGCTCCTGCCGTGGACGGTGCGCCCGCGCGACTGGGTCATCGATGCGCTCGATGTCGGACACGGAACCTGTGTCGTGCTGCGCGGACCGAGCGGGCCCGTGTGGATCTTCGATGCCGGCTCCCGCGATCGCAGCCGCGTCGCGAGCTCCGCCCTCGGACCGCTGCTCGCGGCGGCCGACGCGCGCGAGATCGCGGTGGTGCTCTCGCACTCCGACAGCGACCACGCCGAGGCGCTCGGCTGGATCTCAAGGCGCTACGCGATCGTCGAGTGGCTCGGAGCGCCCCTGCCCGAGGGCCTCGATCCCCATGTCCGCCGCGGAGCGGATCCGCGCGGAGCCTGCAGTGCGCTCGAGTTCGCGGCCGAGCCGCTGGCACGCTGGCAGCTCGCGCGCGGGTGCGAGAGCGAAGACAACGAAGGCTCGCGTACGCTCGTCGCCCAGCTCGGGGACGCACGCGTGCAGCTGCATGGCGATGCCGTGGAACACGGCCTGCAAGCTCAGCTGGATGCGGAGGCGCTGCGCGGACCGGTCGATGTGCTGCTGTGGCCCCACCATGGCGATCCGGGACCGTGGACGACCACGCTGCTCGAGCGTGCACGCCCGCGCGAGGTCTGGATCAGCGCCTCGGGGACGGGCGGCGTCGAGCGAGAGCTGGAACGGCGCGGAATCCCGTGGCGCAGCACCAGCCGCAACGGCCCCCTGCGCCTTGGGCAGCACAAGCCGCGCCGAGGGTTCAAGCCACGCCCCCGCGGAGAGAGCGCGCGTGCATCCGACAACCCCCTCGCAGTCCGAAGCTAGTCCGGGTGAAATGGAGGCACCTCCTCGGTCAAGGACGGATCACCTTGCGGACGCTGTTCCTCTCGTTGCTGCTCGCGCCAGACGGATCCGCGCTCTCTCAAGCGGCACCCGCGGCGGACGAAGCTCCGGCTGCGGCGGAGTTGAACCGCATCTTGCACCTGCGGGGCGGCGGCACCGTGCGTGCGAAGGCGCGCGAAGTCGATGGCGCGTGGGAAATCCAGCGCGGCAAGGAGTGGCAGCGACTCGAGCCTGACGCCGTCGTGCGCGTGGAGCTCGAACGAGTCGTGCTCGCCAAGATGCGCGAGCTCGGACGCCATGTCGATCGACGCCAGTGCGCGACGCGCGTCCCCTACGCCGGCTGGATGGCGCGCGAAGGCCTGCTCGCGGAGAGCCTGCAGCAGCTCGAGCTCGTGCTCGAGGCCGATCCCGACCAGCCCGAGGCACTCGCCCTCCTCGCCGCCTATCAGCAGGCGCTGCTCGTACCCGGCGCGGAGGAACCTGATCCGATCGACGCGCTCCGACTGGCCGCCTCCGCTCCACGTGCGCTGCAGGAGCTCGCGCTGAGCGCGCTCGCCCGTCGGCCGGAGCAGGAACGGCTCCATGCCGCGCTGCTGCGCTCGCTCGACTCGCACTCGCCGCGCATCCGCGCCTTGGCGGCGCTGGGGCTGCGACGCACCGGCGCAGGCAGCGCAGTGAAGGCGCTCGTCACGCGCGCGGTGCTCGACGGCTCGGCACAGGTGCGCAAGGAGTGCTCGCTCGCGCTGCGCGATGCCCACGACGAGGCGCTGACGCTGCCGGTGCTGCGCGCGCTGGGCTCGCGTTCTGCGGCCGTGCGCGAGAACGCGATCTCCGCGCTCGGCGTGATGAACTATCCCGCCGCGATCGAGCCGCTCGTCGCGCGCCTCGGGGCACTCGCGAGCGCACCCGGCGGCGGAGGGGCATGGAAGGCGCCCGCGTCGCACATCTTCGTCGGCAAGCAGTTCGCCTACATCCAGGACTTCGATGTCGAGGTCGCGCAGGGCGCCGCCGTCGCCGACCCGCAGGTCAACACGCTCGTCGAAGGCGCGGTGCTCGATGTGCGCGTGATCGGCGTGTCCGAAATGACGGTCGCGGTCGAGAGCCGCAAGCTGCGCACCGCGCTCGGGCAACTGACCGGTGCCCATCCGGGCGACACCAACCGCGCGTGGCTCGCGTGGTGGGAAGAGAACCGGTCGCGCTACCGCCCAGCCAGCGGTCCGCGCACGCCCCCGACAACGACTCCGACTCCGACTCCGGCGACTCCGCCGACGACGCCCCCGAAGAACACCTGAGTCGCCGGCCCGGTGCTGCGCCGGACGCAGCGGCTCGGCGTGCAAGGCGCGGCCGTGCGCGAAACTCTCAGGCCGTCGGAGCGGCGTTCTTCTGCGCGCAGAGGGAGTCGGGCGCGATCACGCCCTTGAAGCCCTGCAGCGCGACGCGCTGCAGATAGAAGGAAAGCCCGCGCAGGCCGCCGAGTTCCTCGCCCCCGCCGGCGCGACCGGGGCCGCCGTGGATCATCTGCGGCAGCACCATGCCCGGCGCGAGCGACTGCTCGGCCATCTTGTCGCTGCCGAGCCACACGCGGCCGGACCAAGCGCCGATCGCGAGGCCCGCGGTCTCGAGGAAGGCCTGGTCGTTCGAGTAGACGCTGGTCACGAGGCTGCCGCCGCCGAGCGCGACGAGCTCCGCCGCCTCGCGCGCATCCCCCGAGTACGGCAGGATCACGGCGCATGGGCCGAAGACCTCTTCGGCGTGGAAGGCCGGATGGCGGCCGTCCGCGGCGACGAGCACCGTCGGCGCGACGAAGTAGCCGCGCTCGCGGATCGCGCCCGCGCCGCCGGTCGCGACGCGTCCGTGCTTCGCGAGCCGCTCGATGCCTGCCCGCACATCCCGCAGCTGGTCCGCGCTCGCCAGCGGTCCCATGCGCACCGCGGCGTCCGACGGATCGCCGAGCTTGACCGCGTTGGCGGCCGCGACGATCTCCGCCGTGAGCTCGTCGACGCGCTCCTTCGGCACGAACACGCGACGCACAGCCGTGCACTTCTGGCCCGACTTCTGCGTCATGTCGAGCGCCACATTGGCGACGAACAGATTGAATGTGTCGCTGCCCGCCCCGACGTCCGGCGCGAGCACGGCCGCGTTGAGCGAGTCGGCCTCGAAGTTCACGCGCACGTTGCGGCGTACGAGGTTGGCGTGGCCGCGCAGCTTCGCCGCCGTGCCGCTCGAGCCGGTGAACGCGAGGCTGTCCTGCGGTCCCATGTGGTCGAGCAGATCGCCGACCGAGCCCGCGATGAACTGGAACGCACCTTCCGGCAGCGCGCCGGAAGCGATGCAGAGCTGCGCGATGCGCCAGGCGACGAGCGCCGTCGGCGTGCCCGGCTTCTCGACCACCGGCGTGCCCGCGAGCAGCGCGCAGGCCGCCTTCTCCATCATGTTCCAGGCGGGGAAGTTGAAGGCGTTGATGTGCACGGCGACGCCGGGGCGCGCGACGAGCACATGCTCGCCCCAGAAGCGCGCGGTGCGACCGAGCTGCACACCCGGGCCGTCATAGAGGAATGTGCGCGCGCCGAGTTCCTGACCGAGCCGGCCGTAGAACGCGAGCGTGCCGATGGCGCCGTCGATGTCGAACTTTGCGTCGCTGCGCGGCGTGCCGGCGTTCTGGATCGAGAGCTCGATCAGCTCGTCGCGGTGCGCATGGATCGCCTTCGAGAGCGCATCGAGCAGCGCGCCGCGCTGGGCGTAGGTCATGGCGCGCAGCGCGGGACCGCCCTTGGCGCGCGCGTGCTCGAGCACGCCCTTGAAGTCGATGCCGGCGCTCGAGGCCTGCGCCAGCGCCGCTTCCGTCGTCGGGTTGTAGAGCGTGACGCTCGCTCCGCTGCCGGTGTGCCAGCGGCCTTGGATGTAGCTGGTGAGGGTCTGCATCGTGAGTTCCGGGAAGTTCAGGACGGAAGCGTGAGGTGGTAGGCGAAGGTCGCCGCGCCGAGGACGAGCGCAACCCAACCCGAGGCGGCGCCCGAGCCGTCGCGCGCGCGGAGGATCGCGAACAGCAACCCGAGCAGCATCGAGATCAGGGCCCAGACATAGGCGCCGCGCAGGGCGAAGGCACCGATCGGCGCGCCCGACTCCGTGCTCGAGAGCCAGACGCCGAGCAGCGTGCACAGCGCCGACGCGCCCGCGGACTGCAGCTCGAAACGCTGCGCCCACGGTTCGCGCGGTACGGGCTGGGAGGACATGGGCTCAGCCATCGCAAACGGACATGGTAGCGACACACGAGGGCCCCGTCGCCTCCGGGATTCGCCGCGCAAAAACCCTTCGGAAGCCGCGCGGCAGAGCAGCACCCTTGATCGCCGCGCGGCGTGCGTCACGCTGGCGGCCGTGAACGCTCTCCCCGCCCCGCCCGCAGCCCGCTGGCTGCCCCCCGACACATTTGCAGGCCAGACCGCGCTCGTCACCGGCGGAGGGACGGGTCTGGGCCTCGAGATCTCGCGCGGCCTCGCCGCACTCGGCGCGCGCGTGATCGTGGCTTCGCGCAGCGCGGAGCACCACGCGCAACTGCTCGCCGAAGCCGCCGAACGCGGCTGGCGAGTCGAGTCGCGCACGCTCGATGTACGCGAAGCCGAAGCCGTCGAGAAGCTCGCGCTCGAACTCGATGAGCACGGCGGCATCGACATCCTCGTCAACAACGCGGCCGGCAACTTCGTGTGCCCCGCCGAGCGACTCTCCGCGCGCGCGTGGCGTTCGGTCCTCGGGATCGTCCTCGACGGCACATTCTACTGCACCCGGTACTTCGGTCGCGGCATGATCACGCGCGGCCGCGGACAGGTGCTCAACATCGTCGCGACATACGCATGGACCGGCATGGCCGGCGTAGTGCACTCCTCGAGCGCGAAAGCGGGTGTGCTCGCGATGACGCGCACGCTCGCGGTCGAGTGGGCGCGCCACGGCATCCGCCTGAACGCGATCGCACCGGGCCCGTTCCAGAGCGAGGGCGCGGCGAACAACCTCTGGCCCGAGGCGGATCGCAAGCGCCGCATCGAGGAGCAGATTCCGCTGGGACGCTTCGGGTCGGCCGAGGAAATGGCGGCCCATGCGCTGTACCTGCTCTCGCCCTCGTGCGCCTATGTCAACGGCGAGTGCCTCGTCGTCGACGGCGGCCTCTCGCTCGGACGGGGCATGTGGGATAGCGGCGAACGCCGCGGAGGAAGCACATCATGAGCCAAGTCCCCACATCGCGCGGCCACCTCGCCACCGAGTCCCACAACGAACGCAGCGCGCGGTTCGACACACTCTCGATCACCGACGCCGTGGAGTTGATGCAGCGCGAGGACGAGCGCATCCATGCCGCGCTCGCCGCCGCGCGCGCGGACCTCGCCCGCGCGATCGAGCTCGTCGTCGCGCGCCTGCGCGCCGGTGGCCGGCTGTTCTATGTCGGCGCGGGGACGAGCGGTCGGCTCGGGCTGCTCGACGCGGTCGAGTGCCCGCCCACATTCCAGTCCGATCCGTCGCTGGTGCAGGCCGTGCTCGCGGGCGGGGCAGCGGCGGTCACGGGCGCGGTGGAAGGCGCCGAGGACAGCGCGACGGCCGCGGGCGAGGAGCTCGCGCGCCGCGGGCTGTGCGAGCGCGACATCGTGTTCGGCATCGCCGCCGGCGGGACCACGCCGTTCGTGCACGGCGCGCTCGACTTCGCGCGCTCGCGCGGGGCGGCGACCGTGTTTCTCGCCTGCGTGCCGCGCGAGCAGGCGCCCGACCGCGCGGATGTGTCCGTGCGCATCGTGAGCGGCCCCGAAGTGATTTCCGGCAGCACGCGCCTCAAGGCAGGCACGGTGACGAAGCTCGCGCTCAACACCGTCACGACGGTGGCGATGGCGCAGCTCGGCAAGGTGCACGGCAACCTGATGGTCGATGTCGACACATCCAAGAATGTGAAGCTCGTCGAGCGCGGCGCACGCATCGTGTCGGTGCTCACGGGCGTCGGGCGCGACGAGGCGCTCGCGCTGCTCGCGGCGGCCGGCGGGCAGGTCAAGGTCGCGGTCGTGATGCACCACAAGCGCCTGTCTTGCGAGCAGGCCCGCGAGGATCTCGTGCGCTGCGGCGGAATCCTGCGCCGCGCGCTCGCCTGAGCCGGGCGACGGTCAGCGCGCGGCGTGGCGCGACCAGAACTCGCGCAGCGGCTCGGGGTAGCTCGGCGCGAGGTCGAGATCGAAGGTCTCGCGCGCGTCGACCCAGCGGTAGTCGATGTGCTCGTGGCTGAGCTCGATCTCGCCGGCGATCTCCGTGCACAGGTGCGCGATGACGAAAGAGAACTCCTTCACCTCGTGGCGCACCGGGCGGATCCAAGTCAGCGTTGGCGCGCCGATCTCGCAGCGAAAGCGCGAGCCAAGTTCTTCGGAGAGCTCGCGGCGCAGCACCTCGCGCGGGTCGAGCCGTTCCTCTCCCACGTCGAAACGCCCGCCCGGAAGTTCCCACCAGCCCTCGCGCGTCGACTCGCGCACCAGCAGCAGCCGCCCGCCGCGCACGGCGAGCGCCTTCATCGCCACATAGAAGCGCTGGAACTCGCGCGGGCCGATGTTGGTCATGGGAACCTCACGGCGCGGGCTTCGCGAGCTCGGCCCGCAGGGCGGCGAGGAAGCGCTCCCAGTCGAAGGCCGGACCGGGGTCCTGCTTGTCCTTGGTGATGTGGAAGTGCCCGAGGATGCCGCGGAATTGCGCGAACTCGGCGTCGGTGAGCGCGTCCATGCGCACGGCGCCCTGCGCGTCGCGCGGGCAATCCGGGCGCAGGGTCGGGAAGGCGCGGCACAGGCCGGCGGCGAGCTTGACCAGCGTCGCGTACTGCTGCGGCGTCAGGTCGTGCATCTCGTAGGTCGTGCCGTGGATCGCGCCCGTGACGCGCTCCGCACGCGCCGGGCGCGCGACGAAACCGCTGGTGCGAATGCCCGTCTCCTTCATCCATGCAGGAAAGCGCACATAGGGTCCCTCCCCGTCGTGCGGGTACCACTCGTCGAGCGTGGTGTCGCCCGGCTTGTAGGCGCCGATGTTCGCGATCTCGATGCCGACCGAGCGCGAGTTCGCCTGGCGCGCGTGCCACGCCGTGTCGGAGAGATCGAGCGTCTGGTAGAGCGTGCCGTCGACATCGAGCAGAAAGTGCACGGAGAGCTTGCGGCGATCGTGCAGGATCTTGAAGCACTGGCGGCTCGTGCCGCACACATCGTAGTGGATCACGAACTGGTCGAGCGCGGCGCGCAGCTCCGCGCCACAGGCGGGCGTGCCCGAGAGCGAGCTCAAGCGCGTGGTGCCATCGTCCTTGGCGACCTTGCGGCCCGGCTGATAGCGCAGGCCTGCGGGGCGTTCCTTGGGCGGCTCGCCGGGGAAGCGCAGCTCGGTCGAGTAGGCGTCGTAGCCGTCGCGCTCGGTCCACAGCACGACCGGCACGCCGATCGGAATGCGCTCGCCGCACACGACGATCATGTCGTTGCGCGCGGACGGGCGCTCGATGCGGCTCGAGGCACAGACCGGCTCGGCGTCGAGCGGGGCCGGTGCGGGTTCGGCGGCGCGGCAGGCGGCGAGGGCGAGCAGCAGGAGCGTGGTGCGGAGCTTCATGGAGTGGAGTGAGGATCGGAAACCGCAGGCGGCAGCGCAAGCAAAGCGACGAACCCGCCGCGCGCCGATTCTCACCTCATTGCCCCGCGACCAGCGCGCTCCCCCGAGCGACGCAGTGCACATGGGAACCGTACGCATCCTGGGCGCGTCACTCGCGGGCGCGAGCGCGGAGCTCGTCACGATCGAGGCGCGCTATGAGGAGGACCGCGAGGCCGGACGCGTCGATGTACTGCTCACGGGCCTGCCCGATCCGGTGATCCGCGAGAGCCGCGGACGGCTCCTGTGTGCGTTGTCGGCGAACGGTCTGGGAGTACCACCCGGGCGTCTGTACCTGAACCTCGTCCCCGCGGCGCGGCGCAAGTCGGGCGAGATCCTCGACCTGCCGCTCCTGCTCGGTGCAGCGGCGGCGGCCGGGCACCTCAAGCGCCGCGCCGTCGAAAGGCGGCTGTTCCTCGGCGAAGTCGGGATCGACGGGGCGCTGCACGCCGTGCCCGGCGGACTCGCGGCGGCGCTGGCCGCGCGGGCCACGGGTGTCGACGAGGTGCTCGCACCCCGAGCCACCGCACTCGAGGCAGCTTGGGTGCCCGGGGTCAAGGCGTTTGGCGCGGCCCATGTCGAGGACTTCGTGCGCCATCTGGTCGGGAGCTTCCCACTCGAGCCGCTCGCGCCCACGAGCGCGGACAACAGCCCCGACATGGGACTTTCGGTCGACGATGTGCGCGGGCAGGCCTCCGGGAAGCTCGCGCTGGCGGTCGCGGCCCACGGCGGGCACGGATTGCTGTTCATCGGCCCGCCCGGCACCGGAAAGAGCATGCTCGCGCGCCGCATCACGACCCTGCTGCCCGCGCCGAGCCTCCCAGAGCGACTCGACATCACGCGCGTGCTGTCCGCGTCCGGCCGCTGGCCCGGCGGGCTCGCCACCGCGCGCCCCTACCGCGCCCCCCACCACACGGTGAGCTACGCGGGCCTCGTCGGCGGCGGTTCGCCTCCCTCGCCGGGCGAGATCACGCTGGCCCACTGCGGCGTGCTGTTCCTCGACGAGCTGCCGGAGTTCCGCCGCGAAGTGCTCGAAGCCCTGCGCCAGCCGCTCGAGTCGGGCTCGATCACGCTCAGCCGCGCCGGTCGGCAGCTCGAACTCGAGGCACGCTTCCAGCTCGTCGCGGCCATGAATCCGTGCCCCTGCGGCTACATGGGACATCCGCGCGTGCCGTGCCACTGCCCCCCGACGCTCGTGCAGCGCTACCGCAGCCGCATCTCGGGGCCGCTGCTCGATCGCATCGACCTGCGCGTCGAGCTCGCCGCTCCGACGCTCGACGAGCTCGGCAACACCGCCTTGTCCACAGTCACCGGCGGCGGCAGCTCGGGACTGCTCACCGCGGCCGGCCTGCGCGACCAACTCGCACGCGCGGCCGCGCTGCAGCGCGAACGGCAAGGCGAGCGTCGCAACTGCGACCTCGATGCCAAGGCCCTCGACCGCCACGCGCCACTCGACTCCGCCGCACGCGCGCTGCTGGGGAAGCTCGCGCAAAAGCGCGGACTGTCCGCGCGGGCCGTCCAGTCGCTGCGATGTGTCGCGCGCTCGGTGGCCGACCTCGACGGCAGCGAAGCCACCACCACGGCCCACCTCGCGCGCGCGCTGGCGCTGCGCTCCCCGCTGCTGTGAGCGCCCGCCGTCTGCGCGCCGCGTCCGCTACTCGTGACGCAAGGCCTCGACGGGATCCATGGTCGCCGCGCGCCACGCCGGATAGATCCCGAACAGCACGCCGACGCCCGACGAGATCAGGAACGCGAGGATCGGCGCGGTCGGAGTGATGATCGTGCGCATCTCCGCGTAGTGCTCGACCACCAGCGGCGTGGCGAGCCCGAGCGCGACGCCGAGCAAGCCGCCGCCGACCGAGAGCACGACGCACTCGACGAGGAACTGCGAGACGATGTGGTGGCGCTTGGCGCCGAGCGCGCGGCGAATGCCGATCTCGCGCGTGCGCTCGGTGACGGTCGCGAGCATCACGTTCATGATGCCGATGCCGCCGACGAGCAGGCTGATCGACGCGATCGACCCGAGCACGATGTTGAAGATGCGCTTGGTCTCCTCGGCGCGCATCAGGAGCTCGAGCGGCACCACGATCTCGTAGTCCGATTGCTTGTGATTGCGCTTGAGCATCTCGCGGCAAGCGTTGGCCACGAACTCGACATTGGCGGGGTCCTCGACCTCGACCACGATCTCGTGCAGCTCGACCTCTTCCATCTCGCGGCTGCCGGCGCGCAGCTTGACCTGCATGTTGCCGTACCACTTGCGGCCGGTCTCGAGCGGGATGAAGACCTCGGCCGAGGACTTGCCCGCACCGGCGAGGTCCGACTGCTGGCGCACGCGGTCGAGCGTGGTCCCCACCACGGTGTAGTAGTCGGCACCGATCTTGATCTCCTCGCCGATCGGGGAGGCCACCGGGAAGAGGTAGCGCGAGGCCTCGTACGAGAGCACGCACACATTGGCGACGCCCACCTCGTCCTGATCGGTCAGGAAGCGGCCCTCGCTCACCACGCGTCCGGTGACATCGCGGTAGACCGGCAAGGTCGCCATGACGCGCGGGTTCAGCATGCGATCGGAGAAGCGCACTTCCTCGTAGATCTCACGCACCGGGACCACGCGCGCGACACCCGGGAAGGTCTCTGCGATGCGCCCGAGGTCCTCCTCGGTGAGCCCGTAGCTCAGGACGCGCACCGACTGGCCACCGCCCGTGGCAAAGTCCTCGCGCGGCTTGACGCTGCGCAGGATCACATTGCGGCTGCCGAGCTGGCGGATCTGTTCCTGCGCCTCCTCGCTCGCGCCCTCGCCGATCGCGAGCATGGCAATCACGGAGCTCGTGCCGAACAGCACGCCGAGGGTGGTGAGCAAGCTGCGCAGCTTGTGCAGCAAGAGGCTCGAGATGCCGAGCTTGACGGTGCGCGCGAGCGTGGAGTGCTTCATGCGCGGGCTCCCGCGGCGCTGCGCTGGCCGCGCGCGACGGACTCGATGCGGCCGTCCTTGAGCCGCAGCACATGCTGCGCGCGTTCGCCGACATCGAGCTCATGGGTGACGAGCACGATCGTGCGACCTTCCGCGTGCAGCTCGTCGAACAGGTCGAGAATCTCGAGCGCCGTGGCGCTGTCGAGGTTGCCGGTCGCTTCGTCCGCGAGCACGAGTGCGGGTTGGTTGACCAGCGCGCGCGCGATCGCGACGCGCTGCTGCTGACCGCCCGAGAGCTCCGCGGGCCGGTGGTCGAGCCGCCGAGCGAGGCCGACGCGCTCCGCGAGCTTGCGCGCTCGCTCCTCGCCATCGTCGGGAGGATCGTCCTGATAGAACAACGGCACCATGATGTTCTCCAGCACATTGAGCTGGGGGATCAGGTTGTAGCTCTGGAACACGAAGCCGAGCTTGCGGCTGCGAAGCTCCGAGAGTTCGTCGTCGTCGAGGCGCGCGGTCGAGACTCCGTCGACCTTGTAGTCACCGCTCGTCGGACGATCGACACAGCCGAGCACATTGAGCAGGGTCGACTTGCCCGAGCCCGAGGAGCCCATCACGGCCCAGTACTCGCCTCGGCCGAAGGTGAACGAGAAGTCGTCGAGCGCGCGGACCAAGTTCTGGCCCATGCGGTACTCGCGCGTCACACCGATCAGCTCGGCGACCGGAACTCGAGCGGCTTCGCTCACGGGGAACTTCCGTTCGACCTATTTGCCAGAGCCGCCCTGAGAGCCGCCCTGAGAGCCACCCTGAGAGCCGCCAGGGCCACCACCACTGCCACCGCCGCCAAAGCGCTCGCGCAGTTTCTCGCGCTCCTCGGGAGTCATCTCCTCCATGCGCTTGCGCAGCGCCTCGAGCTGCGAGGGATCCATGTTGCCGCGTCCGCCCGAGCGAGCGCCGCGCGTCGCGGCCTCCTCGCCACCGCGCGCCGCGCCACCGTCGGTCGCCTTGCGCGCACCTTCCGCCGGAGCACCACCCGCCGAGTGAGCCGCCGCGCCCGCGGCGCCGTTCGCGGGCGTCCCCGCCTCGACCAACCCAGCGCTGATCGTGCTCGCGGCGCTCGCCTCGGGCGCAGCGGCCGGTGAGAAGCTCAGCGGCGGCGAGAGCAACACTTGCTCGCCCTCCCTGAGACCCTCGAGCACCTGCACCCACCGGTCGTTGAAGCGCCCCGTCTTGACGACGCGCTCCGCCACGCCTGCGGAGGAAGTGACAAACGCCAGTTGATCGCCACCGGAGCGGAAAATGGCCTGCACCGGCACGTAGAGGGCGTCGGCGATGTCCTCGACCAGAATCTCGATCGCGCAGCTCATGCCCGGACGCATGTCGGCGTGACCGTCGGTGATCTGCACCTCGGTGCGATACAGGCGCGTGTTGGGGTTGGCCCACCACGAGTTCTGATCCGGGAGCACGGCCACGAAATTCACGCGGCCGCGGAACTCGCGCGCACCGAGCGCATCGATCTTGACGATGCAGGTCTGCCCCACGGCGACCTGCTTGAGCACCGACTCGTGCAGCGACACCTGCGCGACCATCCCGGCCGCGTTGGGAATCGTGATGATCTCCTGCCGCTCGCGGACCTGCGTGCCCTCTTGAATGGGCTGGCTCTGGCCCATGCGGTTCTGCTCGAGCTGCGCGTAGACGACCATGCCGCCGCGCGGAGCCGAGATCTTGGCCTTCGAGATCTGCGAGACGAGCTTGTCGAGCTTCTCCTGCTCGAGCGTCAGCTGCGCCGCGCGGGTGCGCATGTCGGCCTCGAAGTCGACGAGCTTCGCCGCAGCCTGCAGCTTGACGCGGTCGAGCTCGCGGTGCGCCTCGTCGAGCCCGCTCTGCAACTCGATGCGATCGCGCTCGAGTTGGTAGCGCTCGAGCAGCGAGAGGTCGCGCTTGGCGGCTTCGCGCTGGATGCCCGCGCGCTTGAGAGCGAGGTCGTCCGCATCGAGCTCGGTCTTGGTGAGAAAGCCCTTCTCGAACAGCTCGCGCGACCAGTTGAGCTTGGTCTCGGCCTGCTTGAACTGCTCCTCGGCGAGCGTGATCTGCTCCTGCGCCTTGGCGAGCTGGTTGGTGCGCTCCCCCTGCTCGGCATCGAACTTCTCGAGATCCTTCTCCGCGAACAGCAGCTTCTGCTCGGCCTTCTTGATGTCACTGTCGTTCTGGCTCTGCTGGATCTCGTAGTTCTTGGTGGATTTCACCAGCGCCGCATCGGCGTTGCGAGCCGAGATTTCCTGCTGCAGCCGCCGGTCGACCTGCTGGGCCGTGTCGAGTTCGACGAGCAAGTCGCCTTCCGCGACGACCGTGCCCTCGGGGATGATCCACAGGATCGTGCTGTTGCCTTCGATCTCGCTCTTGATGCTGACGGCGTCGGCCGCCTTCAGGTTGCCGCGCTCGATCACGCTGATGCGCAACGGCCCTTTCTGCACACTCACGCCGCGCACCTTCGAGGCCTCCTCGGCCGCGTTCGAGCTCGAGCGCGACAGCGCCCACCAGCCCAGCCCGCCGACGAGGGCCACGCCGATCGAAAGCGGCAGCGCCTTGATTCCAGCCTGACGGTTCTTCATCGCGTCTCCTGCGCGCCGGACTCGCCGGCGAGTGCGTTGTTCGGGGCTTCGGGAGCCGGTGCGGAAGCGGAAGCGACAGCGAGCCCCTCGCGTGCGAAGCGCAGGCCCTGCTCCTCCACCCGCAGCAACTCCATGTCGCGCCAGAGCGCGAGCTGCGAGAGGTAGTAGTCGACACGAGCGCTCGTCAGCGAGTTGCGCGCATCGACGAGCGCCTGCTGCGCTTCGAGGATGTCACGCGTGCTCGCGCGGCCGGCCTGCAAGTTGAGCGTCGCGCTCTCGATGCGGCGCTCGTTCAGCACCACGGCGCCGGCCTGAATCTCGACGGACTGTCGGCGCGTGAGCGCCTGACGCAGGCTGGCGCGCAGTTCGGCCGTGATGCGGTCGGCCAATTCCTCGGCGCTGCGACGCGCGCGCTCGACATTGATGATCGCCCCTCGGTATTGGTTGCGCTCGGCGACGAGCTGCAACGGCAAGTCGATGTCGGCCCGCAGAGTCCACGACACATCGTCCTTCGCGTACTCGAAGGGCTGGTTCGGCGTGGAGTTCGCGGAGCCCGTCCCGGTGATCGTGATGCGCGTGCGCAGCGCGTCGGCGGCGATGTTCAGCTTGCGCTCGGAGTCGACGAGCTGGTCGAGCACCGTCATGTAGTCGAGACGCTGCCGCAGCGCCGCCAAAATCGCCTCACGCTCGCCGATCGTCAGCGTCTCGTCGATCACGAGAGAATAGAGCTCGTCCTGCTCGATCTCGAACTCGACCTCGGCGGGCAGTCCGAGGAACACCTTGAAGTCGTCGAGCGCCGTCCCGTAGCGCTCCTGTGCCGAAATCAGCCGGTTCTGGCTGCGCAGCTCGTCTTGGCGCGCCTGGTCCGCCTGGATGCCCGACAGTCGTCCCGCGTTGGCGAGCGCCTCGTTGCGCTCGCGCAGCACGGTCAGATTGTCCATGTTGAGCTTCTCGTTGCGCACTTGGTCGGCGATGCGCAGCAGCTGGAAGTAGAGGTTGGTGACATTGACCGCGAAGGTGCGCCGGAAGCGCTCGAACTCGCGCAGCTCGTACACGACATTGCGTTCGCCCTGCGTCAGGGGTTCGCGCACGATGCGCTCTCCGAAGCCGCGCATCAGCGGCTGGGACAAGCTCAGGAACGGTGCCCCCACCAGCTCCCAACTGTCGCCCGTCGATACCGAGCGCGACATCGAAAGGCCCATGTCCGCGATGATCGACGCACCCGTGCCGAGCAGTCGCGAGAAGGCGGCTCCCGCGCTGCCGTCGACATCGCTCGCGCCCGCACCGTCGCCGCTTGAGAGCGCGCCGAGCGTGCCGTCGTACTGCAGCGCGAAACGGAAGCGCTCCAGCGTCAGGTCGAGCGCGGCGAGGTACAGGTCTTCCTTGCGCCTTTGGTAGTCGCGGCTGTTCTCGGCCGCGATGTCGAGGATCTGCACGATCCCCATCCGACCGACGGCCTCGCCGCGCAGGAGCCGCTGGCGCAGGCTGTCCATCGGCGGCTCGATCGTGAATGCGGTTTCCCCCAGAGCGAGGTCAACGCGCCGCTGCTCGAGGATCTCGTAGGCCTGACGGTCGGCATCGTCGCGCTGCTCTTGGGCGCTCTTGCAGCCGCCCGCGGCGAGCGCAAGCATGGCGACGGTCGCGAGCGCTTGGCGCGCGAGACTCGGGCCGAAGTGGGGTTGGGGCATCGGGGGCTTGCCGGGGTCCGTTCGCAGTGGCGGGCGCAGCGCGGATACGCCGGATCCCCAAGACCCACAAGGCCTTCATGGTGAGAAGTGGGCGCAGATGTGTCCAAGGTGAAACGCTCCCGCGCTCCGTACGAGTTCCGTACACCACGCGCCGCGGCCTCTCGCCCGCGGTCGCGCCCTGCGCGCCCCTAGCGTCCCGCAGCAGGCTCTCCCGCGAGCCGTCCGCAGCGACCGACGCGCGCCTCCCACTCCTGCGCGCTCACGCGGCGAGCCTGCAATCCACCGGACTGCCAGCGCGCGGACCACAGTTGCGTGCCACGGAAGGTCCACTCGGCCGCCGTGGTCCCGTCGTCGCGTTCAAGGCGCACGCGCCGCTCGAGCACATCTTCGCCCGAAGAGTCCGGCTGGGGCTCCGGCGAGAAATCGATGCGCACGGAGAGCCTCTCGATCGCACGCGCGAGCGGGTCAAGCCACGCGATCCGGTCTGCCCCGAGCGTCCCGCTCCGCGCCGCTTCGAGCACGGCGATGGGAAAGCGTGCGTCCCTGGGGGCCGGCAAGCTCGCGCGCAGGGACTGGCGCTGGCCGGACTCGACGAGCGAGATGCCGGTCGGCCCGAGCTCTGCGGAGAGCGTTCGTCCCGAGCGCGGCCGCCACTCGCGCCACGAAAGCCGCGCCGCGCCCTCGCCCCCGCGCTCGACATGGGACACCCGAGTGTCCTCGCCGAAGAAGCGCAGCTCCCACTCGAGCTGGCCAGCGCCGACCGCGCCACGACGCCGCAGAGCCGCGATGCCGACCTCCTCGACGGCCCCAAGACGCGCGCCCGGTGACGAGGCGGGCCGCTGGAGCACGAACCACTCCGTCGCAGGCTCGCTCGCATCCGCACGACGCCGGGGCTTTACGCTTGCGAGGCACAGGGGGAGCAGCAGCGCGAGCCACTGGAAGATCAACCGGTCCATGATGGTGGTCCAAGGGCGACATCGACCCTCCCTTCCGCAGCCTTGAGAGCGCCCGCGCGCCCTGGGTGCCCCGCCGCGTGGACGCGGGACTTCCCCGCGCTCAGGGACGCGCCCAGTCGGGCGGCTGTATGCCGATGCCGAGCACCCAGCGCCCCCACAGCTCGTACACGAGCGCCAAGAGCAGCACCCCGACGAGGTCGACCCACAAGCCCACGCGCACCATCGTCCCCATCGAGATGCGCCCGCTCGAGAACACGATCGCGTTGGGTGGCGTCGCCACCGGCAGCATGAACCCCAGCGATGCAGCGATGGTCGCTGGCACCATCAAGAAGCGCGGATCCATGCCGCCCTGCACCGCCATCTGCGCGAGCACCGGCAGCATCAGATTGGTGAGCACCGTGTTCGAAGCGAGCTCGGAGAACAGCGTCATGAAGGCGGCAACGGCGAGCACCACGGCAAACGACGGCAGACCCGCGAGCAGCGGCGAGAGCGCGTGACCGAGCGCGCGGTCGAGCCCGCTGGCCTCGAAGCCGCGCGCGAGGCAGAAGCCGCCGCCGAAGAGCAAGAGAACATCCCACGGCATGCGCCGCTGCACCGCGTCCCAATCGAGCAGCCGCACCCCGCGGCCCTCGCCCGAAGGCACGAGGAAGCACGCGACGGCGACCGCGAGCGCGACGGTCGCATCGCTGACATACTTGCCGAGCGACTGGACGCTCGCTCCGACGACGCCGTCCGCCTGCCACTGCGCGAGCTGCTGCCCCCAGCCGGGAAGCGCGAGCGCGCCGATGTCGAGCTCCTCGCGCGTCACCCACAGCACGGCCGTGAGCACGAACACGAAGCTCATGCGCATCTCGCCCGGACTCATGCGCCCGAGTCCCGCGCGCTCGCGCTTCACGACCTCGCCCGCTGCCAGCTCGCCGTCGTGCACGCGCAGGCACACGCGCGTGAGCAGCCACCACAGCGCGACGATGTAGAGCGCCGCGAACGGCAGCCACGCCGCGACCCAGCTCCCGAACGAGATCGTCGGCGCCTGCGGATACAGCTCGCCGAGCGTGCCGAGCAGGATGTTGTTGGGCGCGGTGCCGACCGGCGTGGCGACTCCGCCGATCGAAGAGCCATAGGCGATGCCGAGCAACAGCGCGACCGGAAACGCACCCGCGCGCTCCGCAGACAGCGTCGTGATCACCGCCAGCCCGATCGGGTACATGAGCAGCGTCGCCGCCGTGTTGTTGATCCACAGCGAGATGAACGCCGTCGCCGCCGTGAAGCCGAGCACCAGCGCGCGAGGCCGCGTGCCGACCGCGTCGACGACGGCGAGCGCCATGCGCCGGTGCACGCCCCAGTGCTCGAGCCCCGACGCGACGATCGAGGCCGCGAAGAACAGCATCACGATGTCGTTGAAGTACACCGCGGCCGCCTCGCGCGCGGGCAGCACGCCGAGGAGCGGCAGGAGCGCCACGGGCACGAGCGATGCGGCACCGAGCGGGATCGCGCTCGTGAGCCACAGGATCGCCGTGAGCGCCGTGACCGCCGCCGTGCGCCGCTGCAAGGGCTCGAGCCCGAGTCCCGGCCACAGGAGCAACGCCGCGAACGCGAGCGCGCCCGCCCAGCGGCCAAAACGCGCCACGCGCGGGTCGGCTCCGTGCTGCCGCAGCGCCGCGTGCGCCGCGTCGAGGCTCACCGCTCCTCCGCGACGGCCGCGCGCAACCACGCGAGGTACGGCGCGCCGACATGCGCCGGTTCGAGCACGAGCAGCTCAGGCACCTTGTACGGATGCAGCTCGGCGAAGGCGTGCTCGAGGTCCGCGACACGCGCCGCAGTGGTCTTGGCGAAGAGCACCACCTCCGTGTCCTCGTGCACCATGCCCTCCCATCGGTACAAACTCGTCGCACCGGGCAAACAGGTCACGCAGGCCACCAGCCGCCGCTCGACGAGCGCGCGGGCCAGCGCGCGCGCCGCCGTCTCGTCCGCAACGGTCGAAACGACCCAACGGGCGGCGTCCGGCGCGGCATCCATGGACTTGATCCTACGCTCGCCGCGCCTCTGTGCCAGCGTTGCCGCCGAACCTAGACTCTTGGTTTCCATGCCGCTCCTCCACTCGACCGTGATGAAGGTCATGCCGCACGTACCCAAGCCCATCCTGTGGCGGGTGGCGAAGCGCTATGTGGCCGGCGAGACACTCGACTCCGCCATCGCGCGCCTGAAGACCCTGCAGCAGCGCGGCCACGGCGGCGTGATCGATGTCCTCGGCGAAGATGTGAACGGCCTGGAGCAGGCGAGCCGCGTCGTGCGCGAGTACGAGGAGGCTGCGCAGGCCGTGGTCGCCGCAAAGCTCGACGCCTATGTCTCGGTCAAGCCGACTCACCTAGGCCTGCGCTCCTCCGAGCAGCTCGCTCTGGCGAACTACAGGACGCTCGCGCGCTCCTGCAAGCAGCGCTCGCTGTTCCTGCGCGTGGAAATGGAAGACGCGAGCACGACGGACGCGACGCTGCGCATCTTCGAGGAGCTGCGCAAGGAACACGACAACATCGGCATCGTGCTGCAGTCGCGCCTGTTCCGCACGCCGGACGACATCGCGAAGCTCGCCCCCGGTCCCTTGAATGTGCGCATGGTGAAGGGCATCTACCTCGAGCCCGCCGCGATCGCGCACACCGAGCCCGAGCCGATCCGGCAGGCCTACATCGCCTGCACGCAGCAGCTCTTCGAGCGCGGAGCCTTCGTCGCGCTCGCCACCCACGACGCCGACATGGGTGACCGCTGCGCCGCGATCGCCAAGCACAAGGGCATCGCGCGCTCGGGCTACGAGTTCCAGATGCTGCTCGGCGTGCAGGAGCCGCTGTGGAAGCGCTGGCAGGACGCCAACCACACGGTGCGCATCTATGTGCCGTTCGGTCCGGAGTGGAAGCCGTACTCGCTGCGCCGCATGCGCAAGAATCCCGCCATCTTCGGCAATGTCCTGCGCGCCACGCTGGGCTTGAGCTGAGCCGACGCGCGCCCGCGCGCAGGTCGGCCCCCGCCGCTCACTTCCCCATCGACAGGCGCCGCGCGAGCACTTCGCTCAGCGCGCCCGTGCGCAGGATCTTCTCGGCAGTGAGCTGGAAGTCGTAGGGCACGCGGTACCACGTGATGCGCGTGTCCTCGAGCACCGCGTAGCAAGCGCGGTTGTCGGAATCGCGCGGCTGCCCGACTGATCCGACATTGATGAAGCGCTTGGCGCCCGGCGGCAGCTCGAGCGTGAGCTCGTCGGCGCCCGCGAGCCCGTGGAAGCGCAGCTCCTCGTCGTGCAGGCCGGGATGGTGCGTGTGCCCGGCGAGCGCGATGCCCTCGAAGCTGCCGAACACGGCGCGCAACTTCTCGGGGTTGAGGAACCCGTCCGTCGAGAGCACATACTCGCGCACCGGATCGCGCGGCGAGCCGTGCACGAACAGGAAGCGCCCCTCGACATGCGTCAGCGGGAGGCCCTTCAGGAAGCGCCAGCGCAGCTTCTTGTCGCCGCCCGAGTACCAGCGCGGCTCCATGCGCGCGCGTGTGAAGTCGATCGCGCCACGCGCGTGGGGATTGAAGTCCGAGGCGTCGCGGAACAGCGCCTCGTCGTGGTTGCCCATCAAGCACAGCGCGCAGCGCTCGCGCACGACATCGACGCAGTACTCGGGCTCGGGCCCGTAGCCGACCACATCGCCGAGACAGAAGATGCGCTCCACGGACCGCTTGGCGATGTCCGCGAGCACGGCGTCGAGCGCCTCGCGGTTGGCGTGCAGGTCCGAGATGAGCGCGAGCTTCATCGCGCGGCGGCTCCGCGCTCGGCGAACACCTCGAGCGCCGCCGCGACGAGCCGCGCGCGCACATCCGCGATTCCGGCGCCGGTGAAGGTCGCGCCGGACGCCTTGGCGTGCCCGCCACCGCCGAAGCGCCGCACGAGGCTGTGCACATTGAAGTCCGTCTTGCTGCGCGCGGAGAGCTTGACCGCACCGTCCTTTTGCTCGCGCAGGAACAGCACGACTTCGACGCGCGCGACGGCGCGCAGGAGGTCGAGCACATCGTCGCCGTCGGTGAGCTCCACCTCGCCTTCGCGCGCCTGCGGAAGGTCGACCACCGCGAGGCGGCCGTCGGCGTAGTACTCGAGGCGCGAGAGCGCGCGCGAGATGCCGAGCGGGTGCTGGCGGCTCTGGCGCTGGTAGATCGAGTTGTACAGCCGCGCGGGCTCGACGCCGAGGTGCACCGCCTCGCTGGCGGCCGCGAATGTCTCCGCGTCGGTGTTCGAGTACTTGAACCAGCCGGTGTCCGCGACGATCGAGGTGTACACGCCGTGCGCAGCGCGCAGGTCGAGCGGCACGCCGAGGTCGCGCGCGATGCGCCGCACGAGCAACCCCGTCGCCGCCGCGCGCACATCGATGTACGCGGCATCCCACCACGGCTGGCTCTCGAAAATGTGGTGGTCGATGACGAGCTTGCGCGAGCGCGCAGCCGCGAGCGGCTTGGCCATCGGCCCCGTGCGCTCGAGTTCGTTGAAGTCGAGCATCACCGCGACATCGTGCGCCGGCAGTTGTCCGCCGTCGTAGACGCGGTAGGTCGTGCCCTCGCCGAGGTAGTCGAGCTGCGACGGCAGCGGATCGGAGTTGATGATCGACACGCTCTTGCCGAGTCGCTCGAGCACGCTGTGCAGCGCCGCCTGAGCTCCGAGCACATCGCCGTCGGGGCGCTCATGACCGCACAGGACGAAACGCTGGCTCTCTCGCAGGAGCTCGAGTGCGGCGGCGCAGGCGCCAGCGTCGGACACAAAGGAAGTCATGGAGGAGTTGGATAGGCCTTCGCGGAAAGCAACGACGCGGGCGCGGAAGAAGGTAGCGCACCAACCGCGCCGGTGCATCCTCGCGGCTTCTATCGGCTCGGAACATGCCGCCCCTCAACCCACACCGCGCCGACCTCGGTCGCGCCGAGGCACAGCTCCTCGAGCGCCGCGCGAGCCGAGCGAGCCCGGGCCGGGAGCAGCAGGAAATCGGCCGCAAAACCGGGCTCGAGACGACCGAGCCGATCGCTCGCCCCCGCCGCCCTCGCTCCGGCCACCGTCGCGGAGCGCCACAGCGCCTCGGGCGACAGCCAGGGCTGGGCCTGCGCCGCCAGTCTCAGCTCCCGGCGCAGATCGAGATCCTCGTTGCTCGCGAGCGAGTCGGTCCCGAGCGCAACCTCCACGCCGGCGCGCGCGTAGCCGCGCCAGTCCCAGCGCTCGCGCTCGAACCACGCGTGGCTGCCGGGACAGTGCACGAGCGTGACACCGCGCCGCGCCAGCCGCCGCGCCTCGCCGCGCGCGGGCATGTTGCCGTGGACGAGCGAGAGCCCCGGCCCGAGCAACCCCGCGGCCTCGAGCAGGTCGAGCGCCGAGCGCCGCGGCGAGGCACCGAGCAAGCCCGCGAGCGGACCGGTACCCGACGCCATCCACTGCACTTCCGCCTCGGTCTCGGACCAGTGCATCTGCACGGGCAGCGCGCGCGAGCGAGCGATGGCCGCGGCGCCCGCGAGCAGTTCCGGACTCACCGTGAACGGCGCGTGCGGCGAAAGCCCTTCGCGCCGGCGACCCGCAGCACGCAGGGGGCGTCGCACACCGTCCAGCGCAGGCTGCGTGCGCGCTACATCGTGCGCATCGAGCACTTCACGCAGCACCACGGAACGAATCGAATGCCGTGCCAGAGCGCGCGCCGCGGCCGAAGTCGTGTCGACGTCGAGCACGCAGGTCGTGCCCGTCGCGAGCGCGCGACTCGCGCCCGCGCGCGCCGCCGCGACGAGCTCGGCCCGGCTCGCTCGCGCCCGCAGCGCGATCACGGC
>VGYZ01000013.1 GCA_016872795.1 Planctomycetota bacterium | reverse complement strand
TCGCGAGCCGCGAGCATGCTGCGCTCCGCGAGCTGGTAGAGACGCCGTGCCTTCTCACCGGGCGGTGCTTCGTAGGCCTCGATGTGATGGAACGGAGAGCGGCCGAGCGCTCGGGCCCAGGCGGAGGAGGCGACCACGCGCCGCGCGAGCAGGCTGCGCTCGATCGCACCCGCGAGGCACCACCACGCGCGCCGGTGCTCGTAGCGCCGCTCGTCCTCCTCGGTCGCGTTCGCCGACACCAGGCGACCGTCGCGCGCGGTGTACTGGAGCGGGAACTGATTTTCTGAGAGGTCGTTGGGCGTGGTGGCGACGAGCACGAGATCGGGCGCGAAGCGCGCGCCGAACTTCGCGATCCATGCCGCCTCGTTGGCGGTCGAAAACCCGGGGAATCCGGCGTTGACCACTTCGACCTTGCTCGGGCTCGCGGCACGCTCGAGCCGCGCGGCGAGCTCGCGCTCCAACACGGCTGGCCAGCTCTCGGTGTACGGCACTTGGTCGCAGGCCGTGAACGAATCGCCCACGCACAGGATGCGCGTCACGCCGGGCGCCTTCGTGCCGTAGTCGCGCTCGCCGCGCACGCCCTGCGCGTTGCTGGCCCACTCGACGCGGTATTCGCGCGTCTGGAGCACTTGTCGGTGGTCGGGCACATAGACATGGCCGACGTCGGGATCGGGAGCGTGGCGACCGGAGTTGTCGAGTTCCTCGAACACGGGCGAGTCGGCGGCGCGCAGCGACGCCTCGACGCCGACGAGAGCGAGCAGCGTGGCGGACGCGCAAGCGACGAGCGTGCGGCGCGCCGCGGCGATCCACGGTCGAAGCTCGAGCGTGTAGGAGCGCAGCGTCACGACGCACGCCGCGAGAGCGACGAAGATCCCTGCGACCCATCGTTGGCTCCAGCCGAGCATCCATGCATCGGGCCGACGCTCGGTGAGCAAATAGGCGAGGAGCAGTCCGGCGAGGACCGTTGCGGCGCCGCGTTCGAGGCTGCTGGAGCGCGCGTTCATGGACTCAATCCGAGAACACCGATCCGGCCTCGGGCGCCCCGCCCTGTCGCAGCCGCGCCGACAGCTCGCGCCAGCGCGCCGTGAGCAAGCAGTTCGCGAAGCTCTGTTCCGCCTGCTTCCACATCGGGGCGGAGACCGTGCGGAACAGCGCTAGCTCGAGGCGCACGCGGGCGATGCCGTCGGGAGCGTCGAGCGGGGCGCTCTCGATCGAAGCGTCCGTGCCGCTGGCGATCCAGTCGCACTCGTTCGAATTCGCGCAGCCCGTCGCGCTCCAGCGCGCGTCGATCGGAACGCCGAGCGCGGCGCGGGGCGACTCGCCCGCGCGCAGCGGCGGCAGGGCCGCGAGCGCGAGCACGCGCACGCTGTAGCCGTGCGTCTGGAGCGCGAGCGTCCCGCTCCAAGGGGCCGCGACGGCGCACGCCGCATCGAGGGCGCGGGGGATTCCGTCGACGGGCACGTCGAGCGCGATGCGGTCCGCGCCGATTCGCAGGTGCACGGTCGCGAGCTGCCAGGCCTCGATGTAGCGCTCGAACGTCGCCACGACGCGCTCCCACTCGCCCCCAGCGAAGTCCATGTCCATGAGCGCCTCGACGCTGCGCAGGTGCGTCGGGTGGATCGCGAGCACGGACTCGTAGGCCTCGCGCGCGCGAGCGTCCTCGCCGGACTCGCGCGCCAGCTCTGCCAGTGCGAAGTGGTTGCCGAAGTTCTTCGGGTCGAAGGCCACGGCGCGCTCCAGCGTATCCAGCGCGCGCCGCTTGCGGCCCTCGGCTCGGTACGCGCTCGCGAGTGCCGCGAGCAGCCGCTCTCGCTCGCGATCGTGACGGTGCTTGACGAAGGTGGCGGGGCAGTCGCGATCGATCCGCTCCAGCGCCGCGAGCGCGAGCGAAACTTGGCCCTGCGCGAGCAGTTCCTCGGCCTGTGCGAGCTGTTGCACCCAGCTCTCGCTCGCCGCATCGACCG
Source organism: Planctomycetota bacterium (assembly GCA_016872795.1). Taxonomy (GTDB): domain Bacteria; phylum Planctomycetota; class UBA1135; order UBA1135; genus F1-120-MAGs118. The sequence goes on along the minus strand of VGYZ01000013.1, from coordinate 58,104 downwards.
CGCGTTCCGCGCCGTTCAGCGCGAGACCCCAGATCGCCATCGTGGCGAGCAACAGGGCGCACAACGCGAGCCACATCACGCTCAGCGCGCGCTCGTGGCGAGCGACGATGCGCTCGATTGCGTTGTCCTGCGGCGTGGGGGAGTGCGGCGTCATCGCGCGACGCGCTTCAGATGTCGATGTTCTGGGCGCCGGTGAGCAGCACGACCTTGCGATTGCCGTTCACGGCACGCAGCGCGTCCAAGAACTCGCTCTCCTTGGCGCCCTTCTTCAGGTGCACGGAGTACACCAGCTCCAGCGCGCTTCCGCCTTGGATCGTCTCGATGGACAGCAGCGAGTGCTCCTGCAGGTGACGGAAGAACGGCTCCTGCAAGGCAGTGCGGTGGTCGGTGCCGTCGGCGAGCTGGACCTTGAGCAGCATCTCGCTCGTCGGCTGGGCGCCGATGCGGAAGCGGTGCAGGAAGTACACCACCGGCGAGAGGAACAGCGTGAACAGCACGGCGAGGTCGAAGAAGCCCGTGCCGCAGGCCATGCCGACCGCCATCGCGGCGAACAGGAAGCCGACGTCGCGCGGCTCCTTGATCGCCGTGCGGAAGCGGATGATCGAGAGCGCGCCGACGAGGCTGAAGGCGCGCGCGATGTTCGAGCCGATGATCTCCATCACCAGCGCGGTCGTGATCGCCATCAGGATCAGCGTGTGCACGAGCGACACCGAGTAGCTGATCCCGCGGTGGGTCTGGCGATAGACCCACGCGAGCACCAGCGAGAGGAAGAAGCTCAGTCCGAGTGCGTAGAGGACATGCCAGAAGGCTGTGCCGCCGCCGATCGAGGCGGTGTTGCGCGTGAGCTGGTCGAGGGCTTCGTTCATTGGAAGGGCTCCGGAGTCAGCGGGGTTGGGGCGCGAGCGCGTGGCGGCCGCCGTAAAAGGCGAGGTCGATGGCCGCGCAGTACTTGGAAAAGCGCACCAGTTCGAGACGGTGCTTCTTGGCGAGGGCGACGAGCCACAGGGGCACGCGCTGGTTGTACTTGAGCTCGAGCACGGCGAGCTCGGGCGGCAGGATCCAGCTGCCGCGCTCGAACGGCCGCGCGAGGTCGAGCGCGTGCTCGTCGAACATGAGCCGCGTGTCGAGCGTGATGCGCAGGTCGGTCTCGAAGCGCGCGAACCACGCCTGGCGGCGGTAGCTCACGGCGATCTTGGGCGCGAGACGGTGCTCGCGACACAGCACCAGCGCCTCGCGCACCACCGGATCGGTCTCCTCGCGCTCGAGCTCCGTGTCGATCGCCCCGCGCTCGAACAGCGCGACGAGATCGGCGACCGTGCGTCGCGCGCGCCGCTTCTGCACGGTGCGGTCGATGCGCTGCTTGATCTCGACGAAGGCCTCGTCGCCTTGCGCGTAGCGTCGTAGGCGCAGCTTGCGGCGGAACTTCTGGCCGTCGAGCTTCTCCCAGAAAAAGCGCAGCTCCGGCGAGTCCCAGTACTGCGAGTGGATCGAGTAGCCCTCGAGCCCCGAGTGCGGATCGGGTTCGGCGAAGCCCGCGAGCTCCGCCGAGAGCGCGCGCGCGTCGTCGATGCGCACGAGGTACTTCTGCTCGAAGCGATTGAAGTCGCGTAGATAGGCGCTCGGCTGCAGCTCGCGGGCGGCCATGGCCTCTAGTCCGCGCGCGGCGCCGCGGCCGGTTGGGCCTCAAGCCGCTGCTCCTCGTGGTACTCGAAGTCCGTGTTCACATCCCAGACATCGTGAGCAGCGCCCTGCATGTTCCAAGCCACCATCATCGCCGTCAGCATCGAGTGGTCCTGGTTGTTGTACTTGTGCATCCCGTTGCGTCCGACCGGGTGAAGGTTGTCGATGCCGTCGATGAAGTCGCGCACGCGATCGAGGTGCCCGCGGTACTCCGAGTCGTAGATCGGGTAGGCCTTGGGCATGCGAACCACGGTACCGTCGACCACCTTGTTCGGATCCGCGAGGCCGAGTTCGCCGAGTTCGCGCTGGGCGAGCGCGACGAGCTCCTCGTCCGTGGAATTCCACAGGCCGTCGCCCTCGAAACAGAAGTATTCGAGGCCCAGGCAGGTGCGCCCCGGCTCGGGGACCATCGCCTGAGACCAGTTGTTGAAGTTCTGGATGCGGCCGACCTTCACGCCCGGCGTGTGGATGTAGATCCAGTTGTCGGTGAAGAGGTTCTCGGCTTCGAGGATCAGCGCCACCACGAGGAAGTCACGGTAGCGCAGGCCTTCCGCGGCCTTGCGCGTCTCCGCGGGTGCCGCATCGCCGAGCGCGCGCACGAGGCTGCGCACCGGCATGGTCGAGATCACATGCTCGCCTTCGAAGCGTCGCTCGCCCTCCTTCGTCAGGCAGCGCACGGCCACCGCGCGGCCGTCGCGCAGCTCGATGGAGCGCACCTTGTGGTGCATGTGCACCACGCCGCCGATATTCGCGAGCTTCTGCGCGCAGGTCTCCCACATCTGCCCCGGGCCGAGGCGCGGGTACTGGAACTCGTTGATCAGGCTCTTGATCTTGGTCGAGCGCCGCTGGATCGAGGCCGCGTTGATCACGGCCTTCGCGAGGCTCAGGTTCTGGATGCGCTGGGCGGCCCACTCGGCCCGGATCTCCGTGCACGGGATGCCCCAGACCTTCTCCGTGTAGGTCTTGAAGAAGATCTGGTAGAGCCGCTTGCCGAAACGGTTCGAGACCCACTGCTCGAAGTTCTCCTCGACCGGATTGGGGCGCAGCTTCGCGGCCGCGTAGCTGCACAGGATGCGCACGGCCTCGAGCGGGCCGAGACCGGAGAGAGCGTTCCACGCCTTGAGCGGGTAGTCGAAGTACTTGCCGCGGTAGTGGATGCGCGATTGGCGCGGCACGGAGATGAACTCGGGGCCGAGGATCTCGTGCCAGAAGCGCTCGACCGGCTCGACCTTGGTGAAGAAGCGGTGGCCGCCGATGTCGAAGCGGTAGCCCTTGTACTGCGCCGTCTGCGAGATGCCGCCGAGCATGCCGGTCCCCTCGAATACCGTGACCTTGGCGCCCACCTGTTGGAGCAGATAGGCCGCGGTCAGGCCAGCGGGGCCGCCACCGATCACAAGGACACGGTCGGCGGGCCGCAGAGGCGCTACGGGATGAGGCTTGCGCTTGACCGACGAGTCCATGGGATGGAGCGGAGCGGGAACTCCGGCGGGGGCCGATCCTCATCGGCCGCCCGTCCGAGGACCCTGAAAGAACCCGCTCTCGCCGCTGAAACATCCTAGCGACGGCGGATGTCGGTTGCCTCGACATCGGCGGGAATTGCAGGGGCTTCCCGAAGTCGGGCCCGCGGTGAGCGCATGCCACGCCCCAAGGACAACCCCGGCGACCTTCCGTGTCGTGATACCGCGTCGAGATACCGCGTCGAGATACACCGGCGAGGCACACCGGCGAGGCACACCGGCGAGGCACACCGGCGGCGGCAGCGGGCCTCCCACATGCTAATCTTTCCACGGAACCGATGAACTCCCGCGCCCTGCTGCTGTGCGCGAGCCTTGCAGTCGCCGCGCCCTCCTGCGCTGAGCCAGAGATGGCTCCCAATGTCGTGCTCTTGGTGCTCGACACCGTGCGCGCCGACCATCTGTCCGCCTACGGCTACTCGCGCCCGACCTCGCCGCGCCTCGCGGCCCTGTGCGAGCGAGCCGACCGCTACGCGCTCGCACGCTCGACCGCGCCTTGGACGCTGCCGAGCCACGCCTCCCTGTTCACGGGCAAGTTCCCGTTCCAGCACCTCGCGGACGCCGAGCTCGTCGACGCGGTCTTCAACGACGCTCGCCCGCTCTCCGAGGAGGAGCTGACGCTGGCGGAGGCGCTCGCGGCCGAGGGCTACGCGACGGCGGCCTTCGCGGCGAACCGCGGGTACGTCAACGAGCGCATGGGTCTGACGCAGGGCTTCGCGACCTTCGTGAACGAGCGTCATCCCGGCGTCGGGATGTCCGAGCTCGCGCACGCGTGGGTCAAGGCGCGCCCGCAGGGCCAGCCGTTCTTCCTGTTCGTGAACTACATGGACGCGCACCGGCCCTACAACGTGGCGCCCGTCGACGGACCCAACGAGGCCGCGCTGCCCCCCGCGAGCGAAGAGAATCCCAGCGCATTGCTCGACGCCCTCTATGAGCAGGTCTACGGCGCCGATGCGCCGCCCGATCCCGCGCTCGTGCGCAAGGCCATCGACGCCTACGACCGCGGCATCGCCAACGCCGATCGCGGGGCGGGCGAGCTGCTCGCGCGCTTGGAGCAGGACGGCCTGCTCGACGGCGCGCTCGTGATCGTCACGGCGGACCACGGCGAGTACTTGGGCGAGCACGACCTCGTCGAGCACAGCAAGGACGTCTACGAGCCGGCGCTGCGCGTGCCGCTGATCGTGAAGCGCCCCGGCCAGTCGCGCGGACGCGTGATCGAGGAACCCGCGTCGATCGCGGACGTGCCCGGGCTCGTGCTCGCCGAGTTGCCCGAGGCCGTGCGCGCCAAGCACGCCGGCCAGTTTCCCGGGCAGGCGGGCGTGCGCGGGCTGTTCGCCGAAATCAACTACAGCCGCGGCAAGGACATGGCGGCGCCGTGGGGCGAGCGCTTCTTGCGCGAGCGTTCCGCGCTGTACCTCGAGCGCTGGAAGGTGATCCGCTCCTCCGACGGCAAGCACGAGCTCTACGACCTCGCGTCGGACCCGCGCGAGGAACGCAACTTGTTCGCGGAGCGGCCGAGAGAAGCCCAACTCCTGCTCGACACGCTCGCGCGCATCCAGGCGCGCTCGGGAGGTGCGCGCGCGCGCGTCGGCGTGCGCGAGCCGACCGAAGACGAGCTCAAGGAGCTGCGCGAACTCGGCTACTAGCGGCGCAGCGCGCTTCCTGCGAGCAACTCGCTGGCGGGGAAGGGCAGTGCGGCACTCTTCGTGCAGCGCAGGCCGCGTATGTCGAAGCGCGAAGACTCGATCTCGGCGCGGAGATCGCGGTCGAGTTCGCAGCCGCAGGCCACGACGCGCTGGAGCGGCGTGAGCGCGCGCTGCACGGCCAGCTCGATGCGGCGCGGCGAGCGCACATGCTCGAGCAAGTACAAGCGGCCGCCGCTGCGCAGCACGCGCGCGAACTCCTGCAGGCACTCGCGCGGAGCACGGACGGAGCACAGCACGAATGTGCACACCAGCGCGTCGACGCTCGCGTCGGGAAGCGGGATGCGCGCTGCATCGCCGCGCAGGTGCTGCACCGCGAGTCCGCGCCGCGCCGCACGCTCGAGCAGGCGTGGGTCGAGCTCGGGCTCGCGTGCGACGACGCGCACGCCGCGGACACGCGCAGGGTAGTGCGGGAGGTTGAGGCCGGTGCCGGGGCCGATCTCGAGTGGAGCGTCGACGACATCGGCGAGCAGGTGCTGGCGCAGGCGCTGGAACTTCGGCTGGCGAAGCGCGAGGTCCATCAGCGGGTTGAACAGGCTTCGTTCGTACCAACCCTCCATCGCGGGGCATCGTAGCGGCGCACTTCGTGCACCTGTCCAAGGGCTGCGCGGAGGCGCTCGTGCGCCACGACTTCGGCGTCGGAAGTCCGCTGACGGAGTTGCTGTAGGCCGAGTTTCGCGGCTTGGCTGCGCACGACGCACGAGGCCCGAGCGCCGCCGTTGGCTCGCGTGGCGCGCCGTGGCGGACGGGGGTATCGTTGCGCTCGCCATGACGCCCAACACCCAATCCGCGGCTCCCACACTCGATCCCAAGGCCGTCGAGAGCTTCGTCTCGCAGGTCTGGGACGCGAGCATCGTCCCGTCGATCACCGAGTACATCGCGATTCCCAACAAGTCGCCGGCCTACGACAGGGAGTGGAAGAAGAACGGGCACATGGACCGCGCGGTCGAGCTGATCGCGAGTTGGTGCCGCGCGCGCGCGATCCCCGGGCTCAAGCTCGAGGTCGTGCGCCTCGTGAACGAGCAGGGCGCGGAGCGCACGCCGGTGATCTTCATGGAGATCCCGGGGCAGACGGACGACACCGTGCTGCTCTACGGACACTTGGACAAGCAGCCGGAGATGACGGGCTGGAGCGCGGGGCTGTCGCCGTGGACGCCGGTGCTGCGCGGCGACAAGCTCTACGGCCGCGGCGGCGCGGACGACGGCTACGCGGCCTACGCGTCGCTGACCGCGATCGAGGCGCTCGAGCGCCAGAAGATCCCGCACGCGCGCTGCGTCGTGCTGATCGAAGGCTGCGAGGAGTCGGGCAGCTTCGACCTGCCCTCCTATGTCGATCACCTCGCGCCGCGCATCGGCACGCCGAGCTTGATCGTGTGCCTCGACTCGGGCTGCGGCAACTACGAGCAGCTGTGGGGCACGACCTCGCTGCGCGGGCTGGTCGGCGGCGACCTCTCGGTCGAGGTGCTCGCCGAGGGCGTGCACTCCGGCGATGCGAGCGGCATCGTCGCGTCGAGCTTCCGCATCCTGCGCCAGCTGCTCGCGCGCGTCGACGATCCGCAGACCGGCGTGTGCGTGAGGGAATTCCATGTCGAGGTACCGAAGGATCGCCTCGAGCAGGCGCGCAAGGTCGCCGAGGTGCTCGGCAGCGAGATCTACGACAAGTTCCCGTTCGTGCCGGGCATGCAGCCGATGTCGAACGACCTCGTCGAGCTCGTGCTCAATCGCACCTGGCGTCCGGCGCTCTCGATCGTCGGCATGGACGGCATCCCTTCGACCTCGAACGCCGGCAATGTGCTGCGTCCGCGGACTGTCGCGCGGCTCTCCCTGCGCGTGCCGCCGACGATGGACGCGGAGGGTGCGGCGAAGCGCCTGCAGCAGCTGCTCGAAAAGGATCCCCCCTACGGGGCCAAGGTGAGCTTCAAGTACGAGAAGGCGGGCTCGGGCTGGAACGCGCCCGCGATGGTGCGCTGGCTCGAGGACTCGGTCGACCGCGCTTCGCGCGCGTACTTCGGCAAGCCGGCCGTGTACAACGGCGAGGGCGGCTCGATCCCCTTCATGGGCATGCTCGGCGCCAAGTTCCCCAAGGCGCAGTTCCTGATCACAGGCGTGCTCGGGCCGGGCTCGAACGCCCACGGGCCGAACGAGTTCCTGCACATTCCGACCGGCAAGCGGCTCACCGCCTGCGTGGCGAGCGTGCTCGCGGACCAGGCGCGCAGCTAGAGCGGACGGGCTGCGGGCGATCGCGCCGCGGATTGCTCGAACGAGCCTGAAGGCCTGCGCGCGCGGGTTTCCGGCCTTTTCGGGCGCGATCGCTACGGAACTCTTGCCCAGTCCCTACGCGTGGCGCACGACCCGCGCGTGCGCCCTGCTGCTACGCTCCGTGCGTGATCAAGCTCGCGACACTGCTCTCCCTCTGCGCTCTCGCCCTCGCGGGCCGGGCCGCGGCCGACAACGACTCCGGCCAGGAAGGCGGGGACTGCCGCTCGGTCGGGCCCGCGCCGGTGGTCGAGGGCCTCGGTGTGGGCGATCCGGCGCCGCGCCTGCGCGTCGGCAGCTGGCTCAAGGGCGAGCCGATCGCGGGCTTCGAGGCCGGGCGGGTGTATGTGATCGAGTTCTGGTCGACCTGGTGCCTACCCTGCGAGAAGTCGATCCCGCTGCTCTCCAGTCTTCAGGCGCGCCATGCCGAGCGCGGCGTGCGCGTCGTCGGCGTGAGCGTGTTCGAGGACCGCGCCTGCGAGGTCGCGCCCTATGTGGCGCGGCAGGGTGAGCGCATGAGCTACACCGTCGCCGCGGACTCGGTGCTCGAAGGAGCGACATCGGCCCAGGGCGCGATGGTGCTCTCGTGGCTCAAGCCGAGCGGGGAGACCTCGCTGCCCACGGCGTTCCTCGTCGACGGCAGCGGCACGATCGTGTGGATCGGCGACACGCACTCGCTCGAAGCGCCGCTCGAACAGGTGCTCGCCGGGACATGGGACCTCGCGCAGGCCAAGCTCGAGCACCAAAAGCGCGTGCGCGTGCGCAGCCTGCGGGCGACGCTCAACATGCAGGTGCGCGAGAAGCAGTGGCAGAAGGTGCTCGAGACGATCGAGGAGATGCGCGCGCTCGACCCGCTGAGTGAGGCGCGCACGGCAGCATGGCGCTTCACGGCGCTCCTGAACCTCGGTCGAGATGAGGAAGCGTGGGCCTATGGCCGCGCGGCACTCGAAGGGCTCCTCAGGGACGATGCGCTCGCGCTGAATGTCATCGCGTGGACCGTGGTCGATCCGCGCGCGCCCAAGCGCGCCTCGCGCGACCTCGACTTCGCGCTCGCCGCCGCCGAGCGTGCCACCGAGCTCACCGAGCGCCGCAACGCCGCGATCCTCGACACACTCGCCGTGGTGCACTTCGAGCGTGGCTCCGTCGCGCTCGCGATCGCGACCGAGGAAGAGGCGATCGCGCTCGCCGCCGGTGCGCCTTGGGCCGCCGAGCTGCGCGAGCGCCTCGAGCTTTTCCGCCGCGCCCTGCGCACGCCGTCCGACGGTCGCCTCGCGTCGCGCTAGCGACCGACCAGGCGCTCGAGGTGCCGCTTCACGGCGGGCCACTCGCCGCGCACGACGCTGTAGTACAGCGTGTCGCGCACGCGGCCGCCGGCGACCACCATGTGCCGTCGCAGCACGCCCTCGCGCGTGAAGCCGAGGCGCTCCATCGCGCGCTGCGAGCGCAGGTTGAGCAGGTCGGTCTTGAGCTCGACGCGCTCGAGACCCCAGTCCTCGAAGGCGCAGCGCAGCATGAGCAGCTTGGCCTCGGCGTTGGCGCCGCTGCCGTGCTGGGACGGATGCAGAAAAGTCCAGCCGATCTCGACGCGGCGGTGGGCGTGCTCGTAGGCCCCAAAGCGCGTCGAGCCGACGATGCGCCCGTTCGCGACGAGCCGCGTCACGAACGGCAGCGCGCGCCCCGTCGCAGCGCCCGCGAGCGCTGTCTCGATGTAGCCCGCGAGCTCCTCGGGGCTGCGGACGCGGCTCGCGGTGAGCTCCCATAGCTCGGCGGGCTCCGCGACGGGCCAGAGTTCGTCGCGATGTCCGACTTGCAGCGGTACGAGCTCGACGATCGCTCCGCGCAGGGACACGGACGGCAGGCGCTCGGGCGCGCTCACGGGTGATCTCCGATGGCGCAGGCCATGGTGCTCTGGGCCAGCGCTCTCAGATCTCGCCCGTCTTGCGGCCCTTGGCATAGGTGCCGCTCGCGGAGCGGTCGAGCACTCCGTCGCGGGTCCAGCGGCGGCAGGTGCCGTGGCGCAGTTCGGCGCGGAACTCGACCTCGAGCTCGAGCTGGCCGTTGTCGTACCAGAAGCGGTAGATGCCCTCGCGCTTGCCTTCGACCAGCGTGCCTTCGAGCATCTTCGTGCCGTTGTCGTGCCATGCGGTCTCGGGCCCCACGGCGACGCCGCGCTCGAAGGTGCCGCGCCAGCGCAGGCTGCCGGAGGGGTGGAAGAAACTCCACGCGCCCTCGCGCAGGCCGTTTTTCATTTCCCCCTCGCCGCCCTTGGTGCCCTTCGAGTTCCACTCGGTCACGCGCCCGTCGCGCACGGTGCCAAGGTCGCGTGCGGCGGTGCGTTCGGTGGCGGCATCGAAGCTCGGCCAGCGTTCATCGAAGGAACCCGGCTCCGCGCGCGGCGGCGCGTCCACGGGCGCGGGCTCCTCCGTGCAGGCGCACAGAAGGGCGAGCGCGAGCGGCGCCGCGATGCGGGAGAGAGGCGACATGGGCCGCAGAGCTTCTAGCGTCGCCGGGCCCCGGGCCCAAGCCCCTAGGCCCCGCGATCAGCGCAGGCGCGGCGGATTGGCGCCGGCGCCCGGTCCGTACACCACGGCGTTGCGGAACAGCCGTCCCGTGGCGGGATGGAAGCCGCGGAAGCCGGGCTCGGAGGCGAACAGGATCACCTGCCCCGCGCCGCGCCGCTCGACCGTCGCGTAGGCGCTCTCGGCGAGCCGCTCGCGCGCCTCGGGCCACAGGAGCCCCGAGAGTCGCAGGTCCGCCGCTGCGGACAGGCGCACTGCAGTCGTGGTGGGGGAGCGCGACCACAGGGACAGCGAGCCGTCGAAGAACACCGGCAGTTGCGCGCCCGCTCCGACGGTGAGCCAGTGATCCTCGCGCACATGCGCCCGCAGGAACGCGCCTTGAGGCGCGAAGCGCTGGCGCCAGTGCTCCTCGCGCTCCGCGTCGGGATCCACCGCGAGCGCCGGGCTCGCCGGTTTGGACTCGGCGGGCTTCCCGTCGGCGGCCGGAGCCGTCGCGCTCACGCCGTTCCACACGAGCTGCTCGTCGATCGCGATCGAGCGCGCTGCGCGCTCGCGCTGCGCGGCGAACAGGTACTCGGGGAGTTTCGCGAGCACATCCTCGCGACGGCGCACGCCCGAGAGGCCGAGCGACTCGCGCGCGAGCGCGCCCGCGGAGCTGCCGATCGCGATGAGCGTGCCGCCACCCTCGACCCACGCTCGCAGCGCATCGAGGCGCGGCTCCAAGACCGAGGCGATCCCGCCCGCGGGCGGCAGCACGAGCACATTGTAGCGGCGCAGGTCGTAGCCGCCGAGATCCTGCGCATCGAGCAACGACACGGGCAGTCCGAGGTCGAAGTCGAGCGCGTGCCAGAACTGGCCGAACGAGGTGTTCGCCACCGGCGCGTTGGAGAGCAGCGCGATGCGCGGGCGCTCGAGCAGCTCGAAGTGCTGGCCGCCGAGGTCGTGTCCCTCGCCCGGCGCGCGCGCGCTCGCCGCGGCGAAGGCCTGCACGCCCGCGGCGCGCGCCACGCTCTCGACCTTCGCGGCGACATCGCCCTTGTTCTCGTGCGCGCGCACGAGCAGGCTGCCGCGTGCGAAGCGCCGTCCCGCGCTCTCGAACGGCTCGTCGGCGAGCGAGAGCGCGAGGCCCGCCTGCAGGGCATGCGCGGCGAACTTGACCGAGCCGTCGTCCATGCCGTCGACGATCCAGCCGTAGACCGGCGCACCCGCCGGAGCGGCCACAATCCCCGCCGGCGTCGCGGCGGGAAGCGCGACGCTCGCCGCGCCCGCACCGTCGACCGACTGTGCCCACCAGCACTCGAGGCCAAAAGCGTGTCCGAGGTTCCACGCGGTCGAGTCGTAGATCTTCGAGCTGCCCTTGAGCTCGAGCTCGCGCCGCTCGCGCTCGAGGTCGGCCTTGGGGTAGCGCGTGTCGAACTCGAGGTAGGCGCGCATGAGCGCCCCCTGCGGCTGCAGCGCGGAGATCACCGCGACCTCGTCGTCGGTCGAGTGCTCCGCGCTCGCTCCGCCGAAGGAATCGAGCGCGTTGCGCAGCTTCGCGGAAGGGGCGAGCGCGTACTCGATGCCCTGCTCCGCTAGCACGGCGAGCAGGCGCTGGAAGCGCGCCGCGTGCGATCCCTTGCGCACGACGAACCACGGTCGCTCGAGCGTGCCGTCGCCGAAGGTCGCGAGGCGCCGGAACTCCGCGTAGTGCGCGAGCGCTTCCCCGCGCGCGGCCGCGAGCGTGCGGAGGTTGGCGAGGCTCGCCTCGGCTTGGTGGTGCGCGGCCGAGCGGTAGGTCGCGATCTCGCCGCTCTCGAGCTCGACCGTCTGGCCGTCGTAGCGCGCCTGCTCGTACAGGATGCCAATGGCGCCGTTCAGGCTCGACCACGAGTCCGTGTAGAACGGGCCCCAGCCATCGGCCCACTCGCGCGTGTAGTAGCTCCAGCCGTGCTTATCGAAGGCCTTGGCGACATCGGCGGCGTAGCGCACCTGCCATTCGACGAGCTTGCGCGGCAGGTGCGGGTTGATCGGGTCGGCCTGCGGATAGAACAGGTAGCTGTCGTCGCGCCCCATCTCGTGCGCGTCGACGAAGAGCTGTGGGTGGAAGCGCTGCACGGCCTTCCAGCGCGCGCGCGTCTCCGGCGCGGTGCCCGCGATCCAGTCGCGGTTCATGTCGAACAGGTAGTGGTTGCCGCGGCCATTGGGCCAGCGGCCGTGCGAGAGCGCCTCGCCGTCGAGCACCGGCGTCGCGCCCGCGGCTTGCAGCAAGAGCGCGAGGAAGCGCTCGCGGCCGTCGGGGTTCTGCATCGGGTCGATGACGATCACGAGCTTCTCGAGCAACTCGGTCACATCGCTCGATGTTCCCGCGATCAAGTGATGCGCGAGTGCGAGGCCGCCGTCGACGCCGCTCATCTCGTCGCCGTGGATCGAGTAGCCGAGCCACGCCACCGCGGGCGTCGTCGCGCGGATGCGCTCTTCCTCGCCGGGCGCGAGCTTGCGCGGGTCGGCGAGCTTGTCGATGCGCGCGAGGATGGCGTCGAGCTCGCGCAGGTTCTTCTCGCTTGTGACGACGCCGTGGACGAGCTCGCGGCCCTCGTGCGTGTGTCCGAAGGTCTCGAGCTTCACGCGCGGCGAGTTGGCCGCCCATGCGCGCCAGCAAGCGAGCACCTGTGCATGCGAGGCGGGCTGCGCCCCGAGCTCGAAGCCGAGGATCGAGTTCGGCGTGGGGAGCGCCGCGTCGTAGGTCGTGCTCGGGAAGAACTCCTGCTCGTAGGCGTGCTCCTCCGGAGCGGACAGGCGCACGCTGGCTCGCGCGGGATCGCGCACTTCCTGAGGCTGGCTCGCAGGGCGCGGTTGGGCGCTGGCGCAGCCAATCAAGACGAGCAGGGCGGGCACGGCGAGGGCGACGGAGTGGCGCTGCATGGGCGCAGTGTAGCCGCGTCCGCGCTACGATCCGCCGGGGGTGCACGCGTGAGGCAGGCGGCGATGTTCGTGGCGGGGGAACGGCGTTTCGGGGCGCGGCGCGAGCGCATCGCGAGCCCGTGGGACGGGGCGATCGTGGGCGAGGTCGCGGTCGGAGAGGCGCGCGACATCGACGAGGCGATCGAGCGCGCCCACGCGGCGCGCGCGCAGCTGCGCGACTGGCCCGTGCACGCTCGCGCGGCGCTTCTGCAGGCGACGGCGGAGCGCATTCGCGCGCGCTCGGACGAGCTCGCGCGCCTGATCGCGCTCGAGTCCGGCAAGCCGATCGCGCTCGCGCGCGCCGAGGTCGTGCGCGCCGCGCTGACATTCGAGCTCTCCGCGGGCGAGGCGCGCAGCTTCGGCGGCGAGACCTTCCCGCTCGACCTCGAGCCGCGCGGCGAGGGGCGGCTCGGCTTCACGGTGCGCGTGCCGCGCGGCGTGGTCGCCGCGATCTCGCCGTTCAACTTTCCGCTCAACCTCGTCGCGCACAAGCTCGCACCCGCGCTCGCGGTCGGCGCGCCCGTGATCTTGAAGCCCGCGCCGCAGTCTCCGCTGACGGCGCTCTTGCTCGTCGAGTGGCTGCTGGAGCTCGGCGCACCGCCCGCGGCGCTCTCGGCGCTGCACTGCGCGCCCGATGTGGCCGAGCGCATGGTGCGCGACGAGCGCGTGGCCGTCCTCTCCTTCACCGGCAGCGACCGCGTCGGCTGGCACCTGAAGTCGCTCGCCGGCCGCAAGCATGTGCTGCTCGAACTCGGCGGCAACGCTCCCTGCATCCTCGACGAGACGGTCGATGTCGCGGCGCTCGCGAAGCCGGTGGCGCTCGCAGCCTTCGCCTACGCGGGGCAGGTGTGCGTGAAGGCGCAGCGCATCCTCGTGCACGAGTCGGTGCGCGCGGAGTTCGAGCGCCACCTGCTCCAAGCCGCGCGTTCGCTCCCGTGCGGCGATCCGCTCGACGAGCGCACGCTCGTGGGGCCGATGATCGACGAGTCCGCGGCCGAGCGTGTTTCGCTGTGGATCGAGGAGGCTCGCGCGCAAGGCGCGCGCGTGCTGTGCGGCGGCGGGCGCTCAGGACGCCTGGTGGAGCCCGCCGTGCTCGCCGAAGTTCCCTCGAAGGCGCGCGTGTGTACGGAAGAGATCTTCGGCCCTGTCGCGACGCTCGAGTCCTGGCGCGACTTCGGCGATGTTCTCGAGCTCTGCAACGCGACGCGCTACGGACTGCAGGTCGGCCTCTTCACGCGCGACCTCGGCCGAGCGCTGCAGGCCGTTCGCACGCTCGAGTACGGTGGCGTGATCGTCAACGACACGAGCGCCTTCCGCATCGACTCCATGCCCTACGGCGGAACGAAGGCCTCGGGAATCGGCCGCGAGGGGCCGCGCAGCGCGATGGAGGAGTTCACCGAGCCGCGCACGGTCGTGCTGCGCCCCGCTCCCTGAGCGTCGACAGCGACGAGTTTTCTCGCACCGCGCAGTAGACTCCGCGCTCATTACACTGCCTCGCGCGCGGGCCATTAGCTCAGTTGGTTAGAGCTGGCGACTCATAATCGCTTGGTCGCAGGTTCGAGTCCTGCATGGCCCACCCCCTCGATGCAAGCGCGACCCCGCCTCGGCCGCCCGAGCTCGGACTCGCCGAGCTGCTCCGAGCCGAGCATCGAGCGGCAGAAGTTCGAGAGGCGCCTGCGGCCTCTCCGAGGAGGCCTCCGAGTCCGCGCCTGCACACCCGTTGGCGACGGAACGGGAACTTCCGTCCGGCTCGTGGAAGCGCACGGCGCCGCTTGGCATAAGGTCGGCGGCGCCCGAGCCGATCCGCGCCCTCTGGAAAGAGCCCCCATGGCAGCCCCGAGCACAGCCGCGTCGCCCACCCCGCCTGCGAAGAAGCCCAACATCGTGCGGCGGCTCTACGACTGGGTGCTCTCGTGGGCGCAGACGCCCTACGGCACGCCGGCGCTGTTCGTGATCTCCTTCATGGAGAGCTCGTTCTTCCCGATCCCGCCCGATGTGCTGCAGATCGCGCTCTCCGTCGCGCGCCCGAGGCGCGCCTTCTTCTACGCCGCGGTCTCGGTCGTGGCCTCCGTGCTCGGCGGCATCGCCGGCTGGTGGATCGGGACGACGCTGTGGGATTCGGTGGCGTCGTTCTTCTTCGAGTACGTGCCGGGCTTCACGGAGAAGAACTACGCGCTCGTCGAGTCCAAGTACAACGAGCACGCCTTCCTCGCCATCTTCACGGCGGCGTTCACGCCGATCCCGTACAAGGTGTTCACGATCGCCTCGGGCGTGTTCGACGTCGCGCTCTCGACGCTGATCTTCGCCTCGATCCTCGGTCGCGGTGGGCGCTTCTTCCTCGTTGCCAGCGCGATCTTCTTCTTTGGCCCCACGGTCAAGACGTGGCTCGAGAAGTACTTCGAGCTCGCGACGCTGGTCCTGCTCGTCGTCGGTGCGCTCGGCTTCGTGGCTGTGAAGTACATGCTCTGAAGCGTCGCCTCGGGGGTGCGCGGGGCGAGCTCGCGCGCTACACCTTGGGGGCATGAGCCTGCCCCTCCTCGCGCTCTCGTTCCTCGCCCTGCTCGCCGCGGGCTATGTGTTCTACGGCCGCTTCGTGGCCCGGCGCCTCGGGCTCGACGACGCGCGCGCCACTCCGGCGCACGTGCGCGCGGACGGTATCGACTACGTCGCGACGCCGCGCTTCTATCTGTTCGCCCAGCACTTCTCCGCCATCGCCGCGGCCGGTCCGATCGCGGGGCCGATCCTCGCCTGCCAGCAGTTCGGCTGGCTGCCGTGCCTGCTGTGGATCGGTTTCGGCGTGGTGTTCATCGGCGCGATGCACGACTTCTCGAGCCTCGTCGCGAGCCTGCGCCACGACGGCTGTTCGATCGCCGAGATCGCGCGCACGCGTCTGGGCACGCCCGCCGGCCGCGCGTTCATGGCGTTCATCTGGCTCTCGCTGATCTATGTGATCGTCGCCTTCGCGGACATCACCGCGGGCAGCTTCGTCAGCGGCACGGAAGAGCTCGAGGGCACGGGCGTGGCCTTCAACGCCGGCGGCGCGGTCGCGGCCGCGAGCGTGCTGTACTTGCTGCTCGCGATCGTGATGGGGATCGTGCAGAAGCTCCTCTCGCCGCCCCTGTGGCTGGTGACGCTCTTCTTCGTGCCCGCGACATTCGCGCTCTCGTGGCTCGGCACCGAGATCTCGACATGGCTCGTGTTCGACGCGCGCACATGGGGGCTGCTGATCCTCGGCTACTGCCTCGTCGCGTCGGTCACACCCGTGTGGGCCTTGCTTCAGCCGCGCGGCTACCTCGGCGGCTTCGTGCTCTACAGCGCGCTCGCGATCGGAGTGATCGGCGTGCTGTTCGGCGGCTACGAGCTCCAGCAGCCGGCCTTCACGAGCTTCGACACCGGCAAGGCGGGCGGCCAGCTGTTCCCGTTCCTGTTCGTCACGATCGCTTGCGGGGCGTGTTCGGGCTTCCACGGGCTGGTGTGCAGCGGAACGACCTCGAAGCAGGTCGATCGCGAGTCTCACTCGCACATGGTGGGCTATGGCGCGATGCTCGCCGAGGCCTTCGTCGCGCTGATCGCGCTCGTCACGGTGGCGATTTGCACCAGCGAGCAGCTCGCCGGCAAGAAGCCGGGCGCGATCTACGGACAGGGCATCGGCGACTTCCTCACGCTGCTGATCGGGCCGGACAACCGCACCTTCGCGATCACCTTCGGCGCGATGGCGTTCTCGACCTTCGTGTTCGACACGCTCGATGTCGCCACCCGCCTCGGACGCTACCTCGTGCAGGAGCTGCTCGGGCTGAAGGGCGTCCCGGGCGCCACGCTCGGCACGCTCGCGACGCTCGTCCCCGCGGCGCTGTTCCTCTACACCAGCGAAGGCGGCGCCTACATGCGCTTTTGGAGCGTGTTCGGCGCTTCGAACCAGCTGCTCGCAGCGCTCACTCTGCTCTCGATCGCAGTCTGGCTGCGCAAGGAGGGGCGCGGAAACCTGTTCGTGGTGATCCCGCTCGCGTTCCTGCTCGTGGTGACCGTATGGGCGCTCATTGCACAGGCGAGCTCGAGCTTCGCCGCGAGCCAAGGCTGGGACGCATCGCGCGCCAACGGCGTGGTGGCGCTCGTGCTGGTCGGACTGGCGCTGTTCCTCGTGCAGCGCGCGCTCTCCGAGCTGCGGCGCGCCGGCGTCGCACGCGGCTAGTGCTTCTCGACCTCGAAGCCGCCGTCGGTGCAGGGCAGGAGCGTGTGCACGCGTTCGCGTAGGTGTTGCGGCAGGCGCCGGTCGAGCGCGCGCTCGATCTGGTGGCGCTGGTAGCGCGACGAGAAGTGCGTGAAGAGCAGCGCCTCGTTCTCGAATAGATCCGCGCGCTCCGCGATCTCGTCCAGATGCACATGGCCCTTCGAGCGTGCCTTTTCGACGCTGACGCGCTCGTCGACGAAGGTCACTTCGATCACCAAGAGCCGCGCCTTGCGCACGACTTCCTCGCGGTCGATCACATCGGCGAGCGTGTCGCCGGTGAACGCGACCTCGGGAATCTCGGTCCAGTCGTAGAGCTCGTCACCGTGGCGCTCGCCGAGCTCGCGCAGCTCGTGGCTCGAGCGCCCGAGGTAGCCGAGCTTCAGCTTGCGCTGACGCCGCCACAGCCCGTAGCCCTGGCACGGCACGCGGTGGGGGGAACGGAACGGCCGCGCGAAGAGCTTGCAGGGGAGCTCGAGCTCCTCGCCGAGCCCTAGCGGCGTGACCGTGTGCCGCATCGAGCCGCGGTCGAGCCTGCGCCATGTCTCGAACAGTGCGACGAAGTCCTCCGCGTTCTCCCGCGGCACGATGTAGTTCGGGGGCGGCATGTTGCGCAGCTCGCGAGTCGACGCATGCCACGCCACCCCGCCCATGTGGTCCATGTGCGCGTGGGTGAAGAGCACCGTCGGCCGCAGCACCGCCTCGTCCGGGCAGCGCCCGAGGTCGAAGCACAGCTTCAGCTCCGGAAAATCGATGCATGTCTCGACCCCTCCGATCGAGAGTCCCGCGACCTGATGCCCCGCCAGCCTCCGCATGCGGCTCAGGCTAACAGGGTTGCAGTTATGGCCCTGTTGGGTCCCAAAGCGCGATTCGAGAGTGGAACCTTGCGGCTGGTGCGCGGTTCGTACCATGCTTCTTCTCCCCCGCCCCCGGAACCTGGACCCCTTGGCGGGCCGTCCCACGAGGAGAACCTCTGATGAATGTCCGCAACTGGTCTGTCGCCTCGCTCGGCCTCGCTGCCGTCGCGCTGGTCGAGCTCCGCACCGACTACACCGCCGAGCGCAGCCTCACCTACACGGGCTCCATGGAGATGGAGATCGAGACCACCTCCATGCGCATGGAGCGCGACGGGCAGCCCGTCGAGATGCCCGGTGGGGGCGGTGGCATGGGCATGGGCGAGTCGAGCGAGGTCACATGGACCGACACGGTGCTCGAGCACGAGGACGGCCAGCCGACCAAGGTGAAGCGCACCTTCGGCACGGCCGAGGGCTCGACGACCATGAGCTTCGGTGGCGGGGACCAGACGCGCGAGCGCAAGGGCGCGCTCGATGGCGTGACGCTCGAGCTCAGCCTCGACGAGGAGGGCAAGGTCGCGGCCGAGGTCAAGGAAGGCGACGCGCCGGGCGAGGCCCTCGTCGGCCACCACCTGACGCTGGCGCTCGACGAGTTCCTGCCCGACGGCGATGTCGCGGCCGGCGACAGCTGGGAGCTCGAGAAGGATGCGATCCAGCGCGGGCTCGGCCTCGACCTCGGCGGCGTGCTGTTCCAGCGCCCCCAGGAGGGCGGCGGCGAGGGTGGCGGCGGCGAAGGCCGTCGCGGTCCCCGCGGTCCCCGCGGCAGCATGGCCGGCGCTGTGTTGATGCAGGCGGCGCTCGAAGGCAAGGCCACGCTGGCCGAGGAAGTGGAAGAGGTCGACGGCCAGAGCTTCCGCGTGATCAAGCTCGAGATCACGGCCTCGGGCAGCATGGAAGACCAAGGCATGGGCGGCGGTGGCCGCGGCCGCGGCCGCGCGTTCGAGCCCACGGGCCCGTCGCTCGTCGAGACCACCTACTCGATCGAGCTCGAAGGCAAGCTGCTCTTCGATCCGAAGACCAAGCTGCCGGCCCAGCTCTCGATCGACGGCACGCTCAAGATGGAGTCGCGCCGCGAGGGCGAGTTCCAGGGCACCTCGTTCAAGAGCGAGTCGATCCAAGAGGGCGACATCAAGTTCAGCGCCACCGTCACGACGGGCTGAACGGAGTCACCGTTCGCAACACCACCGGCGTCGCGGGGAGCTCCCTCGCGGCGCCGGTGCGCCGTTTCAGGGGCTCTCCGGCGGCGCGAGCAAGCGGCGCTTGCCGTCATGGGAGAGCGTCACGCGTTCGCGGCCCCAGGGCGCGGGCGAGTCGAGCTCGCGATCCCACAGCTGGCAGGTCACCTGCCGGTGGCGCTGGTCGAGCGCCTCGCAGTAGTTCGTGAACTTGCAGCGCCGCACGCTCGCGCCGCGGCCTTCCTCGACCTTGCGCCACCAGTCAGGGTCCGCGAGCGACTGGCGCGCGGCGGCGACGAAGTCGCACATGCCGTCTGAGAGCGCGCGCTCGGCCACCTCGAAGGTCGCGATGCCGCCGGCGCCGACGACCGGTGTCTCGCAGCCCGCCGCGCGCACGCGCGCGCGCACCGCGGCCGCGAGGTGCAGGTGGCGGCCGAACGGGCCGCGCGAGCGGGGCTCCGCAGGATCGTCGATGCGCACCGTCGGCATGCACTCGTGCCCGCTCGGGCCCGTGTACGGATAGACGGCCTCGCCGACCTTGGGCTGCGCCGCGTCGTCGAACTTGCCGCCCGTCGAGAGCGAGAGGAAGTCCATGCCTGCGCGCGCGAAACGCTCGGCATAGTCGCAGGCGTCCTCGCTGCGCGATCCGCCGGTGATGATCTCGTCGCCGAGGAAGCGCGCTCCGACCGTGAAGCCGGCGCCGACGCGGGCGCGCACCGCGGCGAACACCTCGAGCGGCAGGCGCGCGCGTGCGGCCGGAGAGCCGCCGTAGCCATCGGCGCGATCGTTCGTGCGCGAGAGGAACGAGGCCAGCGTGTAGGCGTGCGCGCAGTGCAGCTCGACGCCGTCGAACCCCGCGGCCTGCGCGCGCGCCGCGGCGTCGGCAAACAGCGGCGGCAGCGCCTGCGGGAGCGACGCCACATGGGGCAGCCCCGTGTCGGTGACGCGCTCTCGGTAGCCGTACTCGAGCGACTCGCGCTCGCGCGGCGCGAGGATCGCGAGCAGCTGCTCGTGGGGGAGGGCGAGCAGCTGCTCGCGCACCTGTGCCTCGCTCGTTTGCGCACGCTCGTCGCCGACGAGCGCCGCGAGACGCTCGCGGTGCGCCTCGCGCAGCTCGAGGAAGCGGCGCACGAACTTGTCCTTCTCCGGGCGCCGTCGCACGGCTAGGAAGTCGATCAACTGCACGAGCAGACGCGTCTCGCCGCCGCTCGCTTCGCGCACGGCCTCGACGACGCGGCGTAGGCCGGGCACGAAGCGATCATGGCCGATGCGCAGGAGCGGGCCGCTCGGCACATCGCGCACGCCGGTCGCCTCGATCACGATCACGCCCGGGCGACCGTCCGCGAAGCGTCGGTACCAGTCGATGACAGCGTCGGTCGCCTCGCCGTCCTCGGTCGCGCGCCATGGGACCATCGCTGGCACCCACGAGCGCGTGCGAGCGACGAAGGCGCCGCAGCGCTGCGGCGAGAACAGGCGACTCGACGCGGCCTCGAGGCGCGTCGGCCAGCGGGTCTCCGGGATCGGGTGGGGTCGGGCCATGCCTGAGCATCTTCGACGCGCGTGCGGCGCTTGCAACCGCGAATCACGGCCGGCGTTGGAACGCGCAGCGCCTCGGCGCGTACCCTGTGCGGCCCATGGGCCCCAAGCGCCGCCGCATCCTCGTCACCGGAGCCAGCCGCGGCATCGGCCGCTCCATCGCGCTGGAGGTCGCTCGCGCGGGCTTCGACATCGCGCTCAACTGCCGCGCCGGGGGCCCGGCCGCCGAAGAGGTCGCCGCAGGCTGCCGCGCGCGCGGCGCGACGGTGGCGCTCGTGGCGTTCGATGTCTCCGACCGCAGTGCCGCGAAAGCCGCGCTGGAGGCTGATGTGGCGGCGTCGGGGGCCTACTGGGGCGTCGTGTGCAACGCAGGCGTGACCGCCGACGCTCCGTTCCCCTCGCTGAAGGGCGAGGACTGGGACCGCGTGCTGCGCACCAACCTCGACGGCTTCTACAATGTGCTCCAGCCGCTCGTGATGCCGATGGTGCAGCTGCGCGACGGCGGCCGCATCGTCACGCTCTCCTCGGTCTCCGGCGTCGCCGGCAACCGCGGACAGGTCAACTACAGCGCCTCGAAGGCCGGCATCATCGGCGCGACGCGCTCGCTCGCGCAGGAGCTCGCCAAGCGCCAGATCACCGTCAATTGCGTGGCGCCCGGCCTGATCGAGACCGACATGACGGCCGGTCTGCCGCAGGAAGAGCTCGTCGAGCGCATCCCGCTGCGCCGCTTCGGCCAGCCGGAGGAAGTGGCGAGCGTGGTGGCGTTCCTGCTCTCGCCGGGCGCCGGCTACATGACGGGGCAGGTGCTGTCGGTGAACGGCGGCATGGCCTGAGCGGCTTCGCTAAGCGAGGCTTCTCGCGACATGTCACGCGTTTGACTCGCGCGCGGGCCCGCCAGAGACGATCTTGGTGTGCGTGACCCGCTCTTCGAAGTCCCGCCGCGCGCTGCTCGCGCTCGTGTTGACAGCACCCGCGACGACCGTGGGCTCGCTCGCCGCCTATGTGTTCCTGCCCGGCGCCACGGGACAGGGCATCTACATGGCCGCGCGAGCGTGGATCGCACTCGCGCCGCTCGTGTGGCTGCTGTGGATCGCGCGCGAGCGCATCTCGTGGTCAGGGCTGCCGCGTGAGAGTCGACGCGAGGCGTGGCTCGGTGCGGGCGCGATCTCGCTCGCGGTGCTCGTCGTCGTGTTCGGCGGCTACGCGCTGGTCGGAGAGCGCCTGCTCGATGCGGATGCCCTGCGCCGCAGCGTCGAGACCTCCGGCATCGGGACGCCGCTGCGCTTCGTGGTGGCTGCGCTCGCCATCTCGTTCGTGAACTCGCTGCTCGAGGAGTACTTCTGGCGCTGGTTCGTGTTCCGCCGCTGCGCCGAGCTCGTCGGCGAGCCGCGCGCCGTCCCGCTCGCGGCGGCGCTCTTCACCTCGCACCATGTCGTCACCTTCTGCGTGCTGTTCGGCGCGCAGGCCGGCCTCGCGGCTTCCCTGGCGGTGTTCGTCGCCGGCTGCGTCTGGTCCCTGTGCTACCTGCGCTGGCGCTCCATCTGGCCCGGCTGGTGGACGCATGTGGTCGCCGACCTCGCCGGCATCGCCATCGGCGTGCAGGTGCTCTTCATGAGCGCGCCGGGTTGAGACGGTCCGATGACGAGCTTGCGCGTGGCGAGCGCGTTGCTTCTCGGGCAGGAGCAGCGCATCGCGCTGCTCGAACAGGCGGTGCAGTTCGCGCAGGCGTCCGAAGGGCGAGCGGTCGTGCTCGTGGGGTGGGAAGAGCGGATTGACAGACCGGAAATCGGCCGCGCTTCGGGCCTGCTTCACATCGCTTTCGTCGCGATCACTTGGCGCTCGCGTCCGTCTTGCGGAAGCGTCACCCAGCGACCGGATGGCCTAGCCTGCGGAGACGCCGAACAAGAGGCCGATGCCGCAGGTCGCCACGCCGGCCGTGGGAGCCCGCTCGCTGCGCGCGATCTCGCGGTAGAGCCAGACCAAGCGCAGCTCCTCGCGCCCGTGCTCCTCTGTCGACATGGGGTCCGGCCCCAGCGCCGAGGGAGCAATATTCCCCGCCGCTTTCGTGCGCAGCCTCGACAACGCCGCGCCGCCGGCGCGACAATCCGGGCATGAGCGTTCCCCATGTGGCTCTCGTCACCGGCGCCGGCCGCGGGATCGGCGCGGCGATCGCGGCCGAGCTCGCGGGAAGCGGAGCGGCGGTCGTGCTCGGTGCGCGCACGCTGTCGGAGTGCGAGCGCACGGCTGCGGAGCTGCGCGCGCGCGGCGGCTCGGCCTTCGCCGTCGAGCTCGATGTCGGCGAGAGCGCTTCGATCGCGGCGGCGATCGCACGCGCGCGAGAGCTCGCCGGTCCGATCGACTGGCTGGTCAACAACGCCGGCATCGCCGTCAGCGCCCCGCTGCTCCCGAGGGAGGGTTCGACGGACGAACTCTACGAGCGTCACATGCGCGTCAACTTCCACGGCGCGCGGCGCATGGCGGAAGGCCTCCTGCCCGCGATGAAGTCCGCCGGCTACGGACGCATCGTCAATGTCGCGTCGTCCGCCGCGCTGCGCGGGTACCGCTATGTCGCCGCGTACTGCGCGTCTAAGCACGCGCTGCTCGGCTGGGCGCGCGCGGCGGCGCTCGATCTGGAATCGAGCGGCGTGCAGGTCGCGACCGTGTGTCCGCACTATGTGGACTCGCCCATGACCGATGCCTCGGTACGCACGATCGCGGCCAAGACGGGCCGCAGCGAAGCCGAGGCGCGCGCGCTGCTCGCGGCCGAAAATCCGGCCGGAAAGCTGGTTCTTCCGGCGCAGATCGCGGTCGTCGTGCGCGGGCTGCTCGAGAGCGATGCGAACGGCGCGCTGGTCGAGCTCGACGGCAGCGTGCCGCGCTATCATCCTGCGGCGCGATGAAGCTCGAATCGATCCAGCCGCCGGGATGGGCCGCACCCAAGGGCTATTCCAATGGCGTGCTCGCGCCCTCCGGCGCGCGGCTGTTGTGCGTCGCTGGACAGGTCGCATGGGACGCCCAAGCGCGCCTGGTGGGCCGCGGCGACTTTGCGCTGCAGTTTCGCACGGCGCTCGCCAATGTGGTCGCCGTCGTGCGCGCCGCGGGCGGCGGTCCGGAGCACCTGATGCAGCTCACGATCTATGTCACCGACAAGGGCGCGTACCTCGCTTGTACACGCGAACTCGGCGCCGCGTGGAAGGAGCTCGTCGGGCGCCACTATCCCGCCATGGCCTTGGTCGAGGTGGCCGGCCTGATCGAAGAGGGCGCGCTGGTGGAGATTCAGGCGCTCGCCGCGCTGCCCTGATTCTCGATCCCTACTCGCCATCCCCGAGGAAGCCTGCCATGGATGCCAAGACTCCGCTCGAACACGCGCTTGGCCCGCAGCTCGCCGCGCTGCGCGCACTCGAGCAGCGCACGCGCGAGCTCGCGCTCGTCAGCGCTCACCGCCGCACCCAGTCCGTGCGCAGGCTCAAGGAAGTCGAGCGCGACCTCGCGCGCGTGGCGCTCGTCGTGCGCGCGATTGCCGACCTCGCGATCGCACGGGGGCTGTTCACGGACATGCAGCTGCGCGCGCAGTTCGATCGGGCCGATTTTGCCGACGGCGTGTTCGACGCGGCGCTCGATCCCAAGCTCGTCGCCCCCCAGAGCGGCCGCGGTACTTCCCCACGGCGCGCGAGCAAGTCCAACTCGCAGTCCAAGCCGAGGCGCAAGGCGCGCTAGGAATCCATGCAACCCCAGCACTTCCGCTACGGCGAGCAGGACGGTGTCGCGACCATCCGGCTCGATCGCCCCGAGCGCCTCAACGCGCTCACATTCGAGTCCTATGCGGAGCTGCGCGATGCCTTCGCGACGCTGCACGCGCGCGCGAGCGTGCGCGCGATCGTGCTCACGGGCACGGGCCGCGCGTTCTGCTCCGGCGGCGATGTGAAGGACATCATCGGTCGTCTGTTCGATGTGCCCGAGGCCGACCTGTACGCGTTCACGCGGATGACCTGCGACCTGATTCTGAACATGCGGCGCTGCGAGAAGCCGATCGTGGCCGCGCTGAACGGCACGACTTGCGGCGCGGGCGCGGTGATGGCGATCGCGTCCGACATGCGCGTCGCGGCCGACACGGCCAAGATCGCTTTCCTGTTCACGAAAGTCGGGCTCTCGGGCGCGGACATGGGCGCGGCGTGGCTCCTGCCGCGCATCGTGGGCCTCGGCCGTGCGAGCGAGCTCTTGATGCTCGGCGACTTCATGGCGGCGCAACGCGCGTACGAGATCGGGCTCTACAACGAGATCTGCAAACCCGAGGAACTCGAGGCGCGCGCGCTCGAGTGGGCGCGCAAGCTCGCGGCGGGACCGACGATGGGCATGGCGGTCACCAAGCGCATGCTGAACGCCGAGGCATCGATGACGCTCGGCGAGGCCATGTTGGCCGAGGGCTGGATCCAGGCCGAGTGCATGAAGCATCCCGACTACCTCGAGGGCTACCGCGCCTCGCTCGAGAAGCGCGCGCCCGACTTTCCCAAAGTGAAGGCACGCTCGTGAGCGCGCAGGTGCTCGATGCACTGCGCGAGGCGGCGCGCGCGGTCGGTCGCGCGGGCGAGCCGCAGCTTGCGGGCCTCGACGAGACGGCGGCTGCGACGCGCGCGCTCGCGTTAGTCGCGCAGGCCGGTCTGACGGCGTGGACCGTGCCGGCGAAATGGGGCGGAGCACCCACGCGGGGACTCGCGGCCGACGACGATGTCTCTTGCCGCGCTTTGTGCGCGCTGCGCGGGCCGCTCGCTTACCACAGCGCGATGCTCGACGTGATGCTCGTCATGCAGGGGCTGGGCAGCTACAGTCTCGCGCGCTCCGGCAGCGAAGCGGCCCGTCGCGAGCTCCTGCCGCGCGTGGCGCGCGGCGAGCTCGTCGCGGCCTTCGGCCTCACCGAGCCCGGCGCCGGATCGGATCTCGGGCTCATCGCCACGCGCGCGGAGCGCGTCGGCGGTCGCTGGCGCATCAGCGGGCACAAGACATTCATCTCCAACGCGGGGGTCGCGGGCCTCTACACGCTGCTCGCGCGCACTTGCGGCGAGCCGGGCGACGGAGGCAAGGGCAGCTTGACGATGTTCGCGCTGCGCGGCGATGCCGCTGGCCTCGCGACGCGGCGCTTCGAGGTGACGAGCCCGCATCCGATCGGCGATGTGCTGCTCGAGCGCGTCGAGGTGGGGGACGAGTCCGTGCTAGGCGAGGTCGGTGGCGGGCTCGATGTCGCGCTCGCCACGCTCGGCCGCTTTCGCACCAGCGTCGCTGCGGCGGCCAACGGCTTCGCGCGCCGTGCGCTCGACGAGTCGCTGCGCCGCCTCTCGACGCGCGCGCAGTTCGGCAAGCCGCTCGCGCTGAACCAGGGACTGGCGTTCGATGTGGCGGAGATGGATACACGCCTGCGCGCGGCCGAGCTGCTCGTGCACGAGGCCGCCGAGGCCGTCGATCGCGGCGAGCGCGCGATCGAGGAAGTCGCGCGCGCGAAGCTGTTTTCGACCGAGAACGCCTCGTATGTGTGCGACCGCGCCGTGCAGCACTTTGGCGGGCAGGGCGTCGTGCGCGGCAACATCGTCGAGCAGCTGTGGCGCGATGTGCGCGCGCTGCGCATCTACGAGGGCACGAGCGAGGTCCAGAAGCTGATCCTCTCTCGCGCCCTGTTCTCGCGGCACGGCGGAAGCTGAGCCATGGCGAAATTCCAGCGACACATCTTCATCTGCACCAACGAGCGCGAGGCGCTCGACGAGCGTGGCTGTTGCAAGGCGCGCGGCGCGTCGGAGGTCGCGGAAGCCTTCAAGCGCAAGCTCCACGAGCAGGGTTTCCGGCGCATCGTGCGCCCCAACAAGGCGGGCTGTCTCGACCAGTGTGCCTTCGGCGTCGTGGTGGTCGTGTACCCCGACAATGTGTGGTACGGGCGCGTCACGGTGGCCGATGTGGACGAGATCATCGAGCGCCACATCCGCCGTGGCGAGGTCGTGCAGCGGCTCGTCATCCCCGACGACAAGCTGACTGGGATCGCTCCGCCGTCGTAGACTGTGCGGCTTGCGGAAACCCGCGGAAAACCCACCATGCGCATCTACGACGAAGAGACGCGCGGCATCCTGCGCAAGATCCTCGAGGGTCAGGCTTACCGGCAGCTGATGCTATCGAACATCCGCGGCCACGGCCTGCGCTTCTTGCCCGAAGTGCAGGACAAACTGCGCGCGACGCGCGCGCTCGCCGCCTCGCTCGAGCAGTTCGCGGATGTCGAACGGCTGTACGCGCTGCTCGGCATGGGAGACTTGGTTTCTTCCGTGCGCAACAAGATGGAGCGCGTGCCGTATCCGACGACGCGCATGGAGCTCGCGGTGTGCCTGTTCCTGTGCGAGCGCGTTTCGTGGCACGCACTGTCGGCCTACGCGGATTCCTGTTGCGAGGAGTTCGCCAAGATCGCGTCGACCCGCCTCTCCGAGCTGCGTCCGCTCGCCGAGCCGGAAGACCCGGCCTTTCTCGAGTTTTGCTCGGACGCCACCAATCGCCCGCAGGGCCAGCAGCTCGTCAACCGCTGGCTCGTGATCACGCTGCTCTCGCTCGGTCGCCCCGACAGCGCAGGCGATGTACGCGCGCTGCAGCTCACGCTGCGCAGCAAGTCCGTCGCGCGCATCGTGCGCGAGTACCTCGACGCGCTCGCGCCGTTCCTCATGCGCTGCCAGCTCGCGCTGCCCGATGGCGCCGCGCTCGGTCTCGAGCTTCCCGCTCCCAAGAGGAAGTGAGTCCCATGACGACGACCACCACGCCCGAGCTCCGCGCGCGACTCGCCGAGTGCGATGCTTTCGCCGCGCGCTGGCGCCCGCGCTTCCCGATTCTCGCCAAGACAACATACCTCGTGACGCACTCGCTCGGTGCGATGCCGCTCGCGGCGCAAGAGAAGCTGCTCGCCTACACGGAGCAATGGGCCACGCGCGGGGTGCGCGCCTGGGGCGAGGGCTGGTGGGATGCTCCGGTGAGCGTCGGCAACACGCTCGGCCGCATCCTGAATGCCGAGCCCGAATCGGTGGCGATGCACACCAATGTCTCGCTGATCGAGGGCCTCGTCGCCAGCGCGCTCGACTTTTCGGGTCCGCGCAACAAGGTCGTGTACACCGACCAGAACTTCCCGACGAACATGTACGCGTGGGAGGGCTGGAAGCGCTATGGCGCGCGCATCGAGATGGTGCCGAGCGACCCGGGCGGGATCGTCCCGACCGAGCGCTTGCTCGCCGCGATCGACGAGCGGACGGCGATCGTGCCGATCAGCCATGTGCTGTTCCGCACGAGCCGCGTGCAGGACGCGAAGGCCGTGTGCGCGAAGGCACGCTCGGTGGGTGCGCTGGTGCTGCTCGACACCTACCAGTCGCTCGGTACCCTGCCGGTCGATGTGCGCGAGCTCGGCGTCGACATGGTGACGGGGGGGTCGGTGAAGTGGCTCTGTGGAGGAGCTGGCGCGTGCTACCTGTATGTGCGACCGGAGCTGCAGGACAAGCTCGAGCCGCTGATCACCGGTTGGGCGGGTCACGCGGCGCCGTTTTCGTTCGAGCTCGGTGCGCAGCGCTACGCCAGGGGCATCCGCCGTTTCCTGAACGGTTCGCCCGCCGTGCCGAGCCTGCTGCAGGCGAGCGCAGGCTACGAAATCGTGCTGGAAGTCGGCGTCGATGCGATCCGGCGTCACTCGGTGACGCTCACGGAGACGCTGCGACTCGCGCTTGCGGCCAAGGGCTTCGAATCGGGCAGTCCCGTCGATCCGGCGCAGCGCGGCGGCTCACTCACCGTGCGCCTGCGCGCCGACGAGCACGGTCCGTCGTATGTGG
The DNA here is from genome assembly GCA_016872795.1 of Planctomycetota bacterium. Taxonomy (GTDB): domain Bacteria; phylum Planctomycetota; class UBA1135; order UBA1135; genus F1-120-MAGs118. The sequence continues at coordinate 29,867 of VGYZ01000013.1, read as the reverse complement.
CGGCGCTCGAGCAGCGCGGCATCCTGGTCGATCATCGGCCCGAGGCGGGCTTGCGCGTCAGTCCGCACTTCTACACGACCTGGAGCGAGCTCGACGCGTTCGTCGCGGCGCTCGCCGAGCTGCGCGAGAGCGGCAAGTGGAAGCAGGCCGCGGCCGCCAAGGGCTACTAGGCGCGGCGCGATGGCGAGCCCGGGGTGGCTGTGGATCCGCGAGCCCGGGGCGGCTCGCTGGGCCGAGGGTGAGCGCGCGCTCTCGGACGCGGGGTTCGCGTGCTCGGACATCGAGCTCGATGTCTCGTCGGATCGCGCCTCGCTCGCGCGCATCGAGACCGCGCTGCGCGAGCTCGGCGCACGCCCCGATGTCGACGAGCGCAACCTCGGAGTGATCGGCATCGGGCTCGGCGGCACGCTGGCGTTGCTCGCGGGCTGCACCAGCCGGCGCGTGCGCGCCGTGGCGTGTCTGCAGCCCGTGCTCGTGTTTCCGGACCTCTCCGCGGCGCGGCCGTTCCAGCCGATCGAACTGCTGCTCAACCTCGATGTGCCTCTGCTCGCGGTACTTGGCGGACGCGACTGCCGGGCGACGCCCGAGCATGTTGCGCTGTTTCGCCGCCAGTGCGAGCTCGGAGCGAAGAACATCGAGCTCCTCGAGTGTGCGGAGAGCGGTCCGGAGCTGTTCGGCGCACCGAGCCCCGCGCGTCGCGCTAGCGACGCGGCTGCGGCACTCGGGCGCCTGCTCGCCTTTGCGGCGGACACGCTCCAGTAGCGCGGCGCCGGCGCTAGGATGGGCGTCCACCTCCCTAGGACGCTCGCCATGTCTCACGCGACCTTCTCGATCTTTGACTTCCAGCCCGGCCGCACCGTGCTCGAACGCTTCCGCATCGTGAAGCCGCTGCGCCAGAGCGGGCTCTCCGCCGCGTTCGAGGCTGTCGACGAGCGCGACGGCGCGCAGGCGCGCTGCTCGCTCGTCGTATTCAGCGGCGCGCTGTTCGGGGGCGCGAAGGAGGTCGAGCAGTTCCGCGCCACATGGAAGCCGTGGACCAAGGTGCGCTCGCCCCATGTGCCGGCGGTGCGGGAGATCGTCGCGTTGCCGCAGCACGGCACGCTGCTCGTCGCCGAGTGCGCCGACGGAGTGCCGCTCAAGGAATGGCTGCGCACGCACGGACCGCTCTCGCCCTCCGACGCGCGCGCGCTCGGCCTGCAGCTCGTGCTGGCGCTCGAGGCGATCCACGAGCAGGAGTTGGTGCACGGCGACATCAAGCCGCAGAACATCCTCGTGGCGGAGCGCGACGGCGCTCTCGTCGTCGTGCTCGTCGATGGCGGCGTCACGACGGGCATGTGGAGTGCCAAGCACTTGGGCGAACACACTGCGCTCATCGGCACGCCCTACTACGCGCCGATCGAACAGTTCAGCGGCGAGTCGCCCGACAAGCAGTCCGACATCTACAACGTGGCCACCGTGCTGTTCGAGTGCGCTACCGGGGTGCTGCCGTGGCCGGGCAAGAGCATGCTCGAGCTGTTCCAGGCCAAGCTCGAGCGCCGCGAGCCGTCGATGAAGCGACGCGCTCCGAAGAGCGATGTGCCTCCGGAACTCGAGGCCGCGATCGTGAAGGGACTGCTCGCCGACCGGCGCGAGCGCTACATGAACGCCGCGGAATTCCGCGGGGCTCTCGCGGACGCCGGAGCCTAGGCGCGATGGCTCGAGACGACCTCTACACCGCGGTCGCCCCGTTTCCGGCGCAGTTCAACCTGTGCGACTACTTCCTCGAGCGCAATCTGCGCGAAGGGCGCGGCGACAAGGTCGCACTGCTGGTGGGAAACGAGCGCCGCAGCTACGCGCAGGTCTCCGAGCGGGCGCGGCGCTTTGCTGCCGTGCTGCGCCGCCATGGGCTGCGGCCGGAAGAGCGCGTGCTGATCGTGCTGCCCGACGGCTTCGAGTTCGCGGAGGCCTGGTTCGGCACCCTGCGCGCGGGCGGCGTGTTCGCGATGGTGAACCCGCTGATGAAGCGCGAGCAGTTCGAGTACTACCTCGAGTACACGAAGGCGCGCGTGGTCGTGACGCACAGCGAGGTGCTGCCCGAGATCGGCGACGCGCTGCGCGAGGCTCGGCTGCGGCCGGTCGCGCTCGTGGTCGGCCTCGATGCGGGGGGATTCGTGCCCTACGAGCAGGCGCTCGCCGCCGAGGAGCCCGACGGCCCGCTCGCCGCGCTCGAGCCCACGGGGCCGGACGATCTCGCGGGCTGGCTGTTCACATCGGGCTCGACCGGACACCCCAAGGCCTGCGTGCATGTGCACTCGGATTTCGCGTACAGCACCGAGACCTATGCGCTGCAGGTCGCTGGCTACCGCGAGAGCGACATCTGCCTGAGCGTGCCCAAGCTGTTCTTTGGCTACGCGACGGGCACGAACCTGATGTTCCCGTTCCGCGTCGGAGCGAGCGTCGTCTTGTTCCCCGGCCGCGCGACGGCGGACGAGCTGCTCGACCAGATCGAGAAGCACCGCCCGACATTCCTCACGGGCGTGCCTACGATGTTCAACAACCTGCTGCGCTCCGAGCGCATCGCCAAGGCCGATCTCTCGGGCTTGCGCGTTGCGCTCTCGGCGGGGGAAGCGCTGCCGCCGCAGCTCTACGACGAGTGGAAGGCGCGCACGGGCGTCGAGATCCTCGACGGCATCGGATCCGCGGAGATGTTCCACATCTACATCTCCAACTGGCCCGGCGATGTGAAGCCCGCGTCGCTCGGCCGCATCGTGCCCGGTTACGAGGCGCAGATCGTCGATGCGGAAGGTCGCATCGTCGCCGACGGCGAACCCGGTCGCCTGCGCGTGCGCGGCGGCTCGACGGCGCTGTGCTACTGGGGCGACAAGCACAAGTCGCGTGCGACATTCCAGGGCGAGTGGTGCACCTCGGCCGACATTTTTCGCCGTGACCGGAACGGCTACTACTTCTACGAGGGCCGCGACGACGACCTGCTCAAGGTGAGCGGCATCTTCGTGTCGCCGCTGGAGATCGAGAATGTGCTGCTCGCGCATGCGTCCGTCGCGGAGGTGTGCGTGCTCGGTCGCGAGGACGACGAGGGGCTCGTGAAGCCGATCGCGTTCGTCGTGCCGCGCGCGGGCCATGTCGGGAGCGATGCGCTTGCGGCCGAGCTCAGGGCACACTGCAAGGAGCGCCTCGCGCCGTACAAGTACCCGCGCTGGTTCATGTGGCGCGACGCGCTGCCGAAGAACGATCGCGGCAAGGTCGCGCGCAAGGAACTCAAGGCCGGGCTCTCGAAGGCGTGAAGGTCGACGCCATGTTGCAACGCACTCTCTCGGCGGCGGTTCTCGTGTTCGCGTGTGCCTGCGCGTCGGTCGCTCCGGCAGGCAACCTGCCGAAAGCCCCGCTCGCGCCGCGCGAGGTGAAACTGTTCCGCGGCGACGGCACGGCCGCGAGCTGGAGCGAGCTCGTCGAGGCGGCTTGCGCAGCCGAGGTCGTCCTTGTCGGCGAGAACCACGGCCATCCGCTCGGACTCGCGAGCGCCGCGGCGCTGTTCGAGGATGTGCTCGCGCGCTGTGAGCGCGCCTCGCTGTCGCTCGAGTTCTTCGAGCGCGACGAGCAGTCGCGGCTCGACGACTATCTCTCGGGCGTGAGCGACGCGGCCACGCTCGAGCGCCGCACCCAGCGCTCGGAGGGCAACTACCCGCCGGGCCATCGCGCGATGGTGGAGCTCGCGAAGTCCAAGGGCCGCCCCGTGCATGCCTCGAACGCGCCGCGCCAATATGTGCGCATCGTGAGCCAGAAGGGCTACGAGCCGCTGCAGCAGCTCTCGTGGGAGCAGCGGCGCCTGTTCCGCGTTCCCGACGAGCTGCTCACCGGTCGCTACCGCGATGACTTCGATCGCATCATGACGCCCAGCGGCCGCGATCCGCAGGCCGCCGACGAGCAGGCGCGACTCGCGCGCGTGTTCCGCTCCCAGCAGATGTGGGACTGGACCATGGCCGAGTCCGTGTTCCGGGCGCTCGAGCGCGACGAGGCGCCGGTCGTGCAAGTCATCGGTCGCTTTCACTCCGATTTCCGCGGCGGGACGGCTCAAGCCCTCGAGCGCCTGCGTCCGGGGACGCGCGCGCTGGTCGTGAGCTATGTCGACGAAGATGCGCCCGACGCACTGCCTGCGGACGATGTCGGGCGCGGCGACTTCGTGCTCTACGCCGGCCCGTCGGCCGACTGAGGCTCAGCCGCGCAGCTCGGGCACTTCCCAGCCCGCGCGCTGCGGAGAGCCGAGCAGCAGGTCGGCGTCCGGACGGCCGACGAAGCGACCCTTGCCGCCGTTCCACTCCAGCGTCTCGTGCGGGAACTGGAGCGCCACATTGCCGAGCAGCGCGATCTCGGTTAGGTGCGCCGCGTACTCGAACGGAGCGCTCGGCTCGCAGCGTCCGAGGCACGCGTCGACCCATTGGTGCCAGTGGTTCGTGGCCGTGCCTTGCGGGATCGCGACATCGGCGAAGCGTTCCTTGGGGTAGAGCTCCTGCGTGCCGTAGGGATCCGCGAGCAGCGCGCCCTGCTCGCCGACGAACAGGCAGCCGTTGGCGGTGATGCCTTCGAGCCCGAGCTCGGCGAGCAGCTCCTTGGGCACCTTCTTGCCGCCGTCGCGCCAGGTGACGAGCAGCGGGCCGCGCGTGGTCCACTCGTTGCCCGGGAACTCGTAGCGCACCTCCGACCACAGCGGGAAGCTCTCCGCCGTCGGCCGCGGGCCGGTCGAGCGAACGCGCAGCGGATCGCCGAGTCCGAGGAACCACAGGGCGGGATCCATCAGATGACACGCCATGTCGCCCTGCGCGCCCGTGCCGAAGTCGCGGATGCCGCGCCAGCGGAACGGGTGGTAGGCGTTCTGCTTGTAGGGCCGCTCCGGCGCCGTGCCGGTCCACTTGTCCCAGTCGAGCGTCGGGGGAACCGGATCCTCGCCGCTCGCGCGCTCGATGCCCTGCGGCCACCAGCCCGCCGGCCGATCGCTCCACACATGCACCTCGTGGATCGCGCCGATGTGCCGCGCCCCGAACAGCTGCCGCGCCGCGTCGTAGGGCGCATTCGAGTGGTTCTGGATGCCCATCTGCGTCACGGTGCCGGCCTCGCGCGCCGCGCGAGCGACCGCGCGCGCCTCTCGCACGGTGCGGGTCAGCGGCTTCTGGCAGTACACATGCAGCCCCATGCGCAGCGCGGCGAGCGTGATCGGCGCGTGCATGTGGTCGGGCGTGGAGACATGCACGGCGTCGATGTTGCCGCGCTCCTTCTCGAGCAGCTCGCGCCAGTCCGTGTAGGTGCGCGCGCCCTGGCAGCGACCGGCTGCCGCCGCGAGGTTGTTCGCATCGACATCGCACAGTGCGATCACATCGACATCGGGGTGCGAGCGAATCTGGTCGAGGTCTGCGCCGCCCATGCCGCCAACCGCGATGCCCGCGTGGCGCAGGCGACCTTGCGCGCGAATGCGCTTGCCCTGCGGCGCCGCGCAGCTCGCGAGCGCGACGCCGCTGGCGAGGGCCGAAAACTCGAGCAACGAACGGCGGGAGAGCGACGGGTTCAAGGGAGGTCCTCCGTGGATATGATCCGAGTCTGACAGGAGCACGCTAACAGCAGGTGCGCGCTCGCGCGCCGCAAAGTCCGACTTCGCTACGGCAGCACGCGGAAGTACAGGCCGCCGGTGAGGTTGGTCTGCGCGCTCGCGCCGGGGTCGCGGCTCCAGCCCTGGCACCACACGCTCGTGCCTGAGACGAGCAGCTCGGGCGCCGGAGCGCCGCCGAGCGCGCCGCGCGCGAACGCGTTCCAGTCCATCGAGAGCGCGCCGCTGCAGTCGTCGAAGGTCGCGATGCTGCCGCCGGTGTTGAGCAACACCGCGCGCCGCACCGGCGGCTGCGCGCAGTAGTAGCCGCCTTGGAACGGCGTCAGGGATGCGGCGACTAGGCTGTAGAAGTAGAGACCCGACTTTTGGTTGCGCAGGTTGCGCGCGTGCGTCACGAAACCCGAGCTCGACGCGGCGCTCGACTGGCCTACGAACGAGAGCTCGGCCGAGCAGCCGAGCGTGTTGACCTTGGCCGTGCAGTACGCCTGCGGCGAGCCGTCGAGGCTCACGCGGATCCCGAGCACATCGTAGGTGCCCGTGGCGCCGTCCGTGGTGAAGCCGCCGCCGACGATCGCGCCCTGCGCCGACAGCGCGGCCTCGAGAATGCGCGCATCGCTCACGCCCGGCGTCGCGTAGGTGCCGACCCAGTTGCGCGCGCCGCTCTCGTCGAACTGCAGCACGCTGAGTTCGTAGCGCGTCGGCGTTCCGGCGAGCGCCGTCGTGCCCGCGACATACATCTGGCCCGCGCTTCCCGGCATGAGCTTCCACGGCGGATCGTCGAGGTTCGCCGCGCCGTTCCACGCGCTCGACGAGAGCAGGTTGCCGGAGGGGTCGTAGCGCCGCACGAGCGTGTCGATCCCCGTTCCCGTGTTCGTCGCCGGTCCCGCGACCCAGATCACGCCGCGGCGATCGAACGCCACGCCGCGCGCGCGCTCGCCCGAGCCGGCCGAGCCGCCGAACATGCGCGTCCACTGCAGCGTCGTTCCTTGCAAGTCGTACACGGAGAGCAGCCAGTCCTCGCCGCCGCTCGAGCCCGTGCTCCAGCCCGCGACCGCGACGCGCTGCGCATCGAGCGCGCACAGCACCGCCGCGCCATCCGCGAGCCCCGCGCCGCCGTCGTCGTTGCGCTGGGCGAGCAGCGCGCCGTTGGCCGCGAAGCGCGCGAGCCCGACATTCGCTCCGCCGCTCGCGCCCGTGAACTGCCCGCACGCGACGAGCTCGCCGTTCGCTCGCACGAGGATCGAATGCAGCGAGTCATCGCCGTTCGCTCCGCCGTCGAAGCCCGTGCTCCACAGGAGGGCGCCCGCGCTCGAATAGCACAGCAGCACCGCGTTCTGCCCGCTCGCGAGGCTCGACTCGTGGCCGCACACGAGCACATTGCCCGCAGTATCGAGCGCCAGCGCGCGCCCGAACGCCGAGATCGTTCCCGGGCCCTGGTGCGCGCGCTGCCACTGCAGCACGCCGCTCGCGCTGTGCTTCAGCACGACGATCTGCACGCTGTTGCCGTTCCAGCCATAGCCGCAGGTGTACACATCGCCGTTCGGCGCGCACGCGACATCCAGCGGAGTGTCGTCGCCGCCGAACGCATCGACGCGCGCGGACCACAGCTTCGCCCCGGCGGGCGACCACTTCACGAGCTCGAAGTCGGCCGTCGGCGGCAGCGGCGGAGAGCCGAAGCTCGGGTTGTAGGACTTCGCCGCGACCAGCAGGTTACCGGCCTGGTCGACCGTGCAAGCGCGGCCATAGTCCGCCTGCGCAGGTGCTGCATCGTGGTTGCGCGACCACGCGAGCGAAGACTGGGCCGCCGAAGGGAGCGCGAGTGCGACGAACGCTGCGACGAGGGGCGTGAGGGGGATCTGCATGGACGGAAGTCCGAGGGCACGAGGGCCATCACGATCCTACTCGCTCTCGCGCGGTCTGTCGGGGATGATGCGCCCATGTTGCACATCCTCGTCGCCCTCTCGGCCCTGTCCGCCGCCGCCACCGCTCCGCAGGACGCTCTCGACGCCTTCGTGCGCGCCTCCGAGGCTCGCCACGGCGAGGCCGGCAAGCGCGCGGCGGCGTTCCTCGTGGCGCACATGCCCGAGGCCGACCGCGCGGCGCTCTCGCCCGCGTTTCTCTCGGAGAATCTCGACCTCGCCTTCGCGGCGCGCGCCGAGTTCCCGTGGGCCAAGGCCGTGCCCGAGGAGCTGTTTTGGAACGATGTGCTGCCCTACGCGGTGTTCGACGAGCCGCGCGATCCCTGGCGCAAAGATCTGCTCGGCCTCGCGCGTCCGATCGTCGCCGAGGCGAAGAGCGCGAGCGAGGCCGCGCAGGCGCTCAACGCCAAGCTCTTCCATACGCTCGGCCTGCACTACAACACCGGCCGCAAGCGCCCCAACCAGTCGTTCCGTGAGTCGCGCGAGCAGGGCAAGGCGACCTGCACCGGCCTCTCGATCACGCTCGTCGAAGCCTGCCGCGCGGTCGGCATTCCCGCGCGCGCCGTCGGCACGCCGCTGTGGGCCAACAAGCGGGGCAACCACACCTGGATCGAGCTGTGGGACGGTGACTGGCACTTCGCGGGCGCCGACGAGTACGACTCCAACGGCCTCGATCGCGGCTGGTTCGTCGGCGACGCCTCGCAGGCGCGCGCGGACCTGCCGGAGCACCGCATCTATGCCACGAGCTGGAAGCGCGCGGGCCTCGCGTTCCCGATGGTGTGGAGTCCGGGCGTCGAGAGCGTCGCCGCCGTCGATGTCACCGCGCGCTACGCGCAGCCGCTCGCCGCTCCGTCGCAGCCGACCGTCGGCGTGCGCGTGCTGCGCAAGGGCGAGCGCGTCGTCGCGCGCCTGCGCCTCTCCGACGCGCAGGGCCGTGAGGTCGGCAGCGGCGAGACGCGCGCGGGCACCGCGGACTTGAACGACATGCCGAGCTTCGCGCTCGCGCCGCAGGGCTCGTACACGCTCGCGATCACCTTCGCGGGCGAGACGCGCACGCGCTCGCTCGTCGCGGGGGCAAGCGGCGTCGCGACGCTCGATCTCGAGTGGAGCGAGCTCGAGGCGCTCTCGCCGGCGCTCGCGGAGCTCGAGGCGTGGCTGGCGAAGCCCGCGGCCGAGCGCGGCGACGCGCCGACGACGCCGCTCACGCGCGACGAGGCGGCGAAGGCTCGCGCGCGGCTCGCGCTGGTGCGTCTCGACGAGCTGCGCGCGGAGCGCGCGGAGGAACTCGAGAAGCGCGAGCTCGCCACGGCCGGCGTCACGCTGCGCTGGCTCGAAAAGCGCTTCGGCGACGCGCCCGAGGGCTCGCGCAGCCTGTGGATCTCGATGCACGGCGGCGGCGGCGCGCCGAAGGAAGTGAACGACCAGCAATGGCAGAACCAGATCAAGCTGTACGAGCCCGCCGAGGGCTTCTATGTCGCGCCGCGCGCGCCCACGGACACATGGAATCTCTGGCATCAGGGCCACATCGACCCGTGCTTCGACCGCTTGATCGAGGACTATGTCGCGCTGCGCGGCGTGAGCCCCGATCGCGTGTACCTGATGGGCTACTCGGCGGGAGGCGACGGCGTGTGGCAGCTCGCGCCGCGCATGGCCGATCGCTTCGCGGCCGCGGCGATGATGGCGGGCCATCCCAACGAGGCGCAGCTCGACGGCCTGCGCAACCTGCCCTTCGCGATCTTCATGGGCGCCAACGATGGTGCCTACGATCGCAACAAGATCGCGGCCGCGCGCGGCGCGCGCCTGGGCGAGCTGCGCGCCGCCGACCCGCAGGGCTACGAGCACTTCGTGCGCATCTACGAGGGCCTCGGCCACTGGATGCAGCGCAAGGACGCCGAGGGCGTGCCGTGGATGGCGGGCTTCACGCGCCGCGCATGGCCCGAGCGCATCGTCTGGCTGCAGGACGACATCACCCACGAGCGCTTCTACTGGCTCGCGCTCCCCGCCGGCACGGCCCAACCCGGAGCGCGCATCGAGGCGCGCATCGCGGGCAACCATGTGCAGCTCGAGAGCGACGCCGCGAAGGCGCTCTCGCTACGCCTCTCCGACGAGCTGCTCGACCTCGACCAGCCCGTCACCGTGAAAGTGGGGGACCAGCAACTCCACGCCGCCATCCTCCCCCGCACCGCCCGCGCCCTGTGGCTCTCCCTGCGAGAGCGCGCCGACCCCGCCACCGCCGCCAGCGCCCACCTCGACCTGCGCTGGTGACCCGCGTCCCGCGCGCGCGTCAGCGCTGCACGATGAGGTCGGCGGGGGTGTCGCAGTGAACTTCGGCGCGCTCGGGTTCGGCGGTGGTGGAGTCGGGCCAGAAGAGGAGCGTGGCGCGGGGCGCGTCGCAGAAGGCGCGGGCGCGGCCGGTGCTGTCGGTGCGGGCGGCGCCGAGGAGGTCGGCGACGGCGGGGGGCCAGTCGCCGTAGGCGTGGAGCCAGAGTTCGGCGAGCGGCTGGCCGCCGGGGTGGAGCACGCGCGCGTCGACCCAGTGGGCCGGGGAGAGCGGCACGAGCAGCGCGGGGCGCGCGCTGCCTGAGTCGGACAGGGGCCCGAGATCCGCGGTCGCGGTGCCGGCGCCGCCCAGCCCCGCGGCGACGATGTAGATGTCCCACAGGCCCGGCGCGAGGCCCGAGATTTCGAACGGCGTGCTGTCGGCGACGCCGTGGACGACGCGCTCGCTCTCGCGCTGGTGCGCGACCCAGTCGATGGCGCCGGGGCGAAGCTCGGGCGCGAGCGCATCGGCGCCGAGCTCGACGCGCAGAGTCCGCGTGGGCGCGAGCGTGAGTACGAGCGGCGAGTCGGCGGGCGAGACCGACCACGGCCCGCTCGAAGCTCCATAGCCCGTGGCGACGAGCTCGACGGGCGTTTCGTCGTGCACGGGCAGGCGGAACGAGCCATCGGCGTCCGTGCCGAGCTCGTCGGTGCTCGCGAACCACCAACGGCGGCGCGAGTGCGCGAAGCCGAGGCTCACGGCGACGCGCGCGCCCGCGGCGGGGCGTCCGTCGGAGAGCAGCAGCGTGCCGAAGAGCTCGTGCTCGGGGCGCAACTCTCGCAGGCGCAGCTCGACGGAGCGCGTGTCGGGGCCGACTTGGAAGAGCTCGCGTCGCGCGGCGCGGCCCGGGGCGCGCGCGGCGAGCTCCACGAGCCCGGTCGCGACCGTGATCTCGACGCTGCCTTGCTCGTCGGTCCACGTGCCGCGCTCCGGATTGCGGTCGGGGAGTTCGCCTTGCTCGCCGGGCTCCGTCCATGTGAGCCACGCCTTGAACGGCTCGCCGCGCTCGTCGGTCACGAAGACCTGCACGCGCGCGACATCGAGCGTCAGCGTCGCGCCGGCGGGGGAGAGCAGCTCGGCGAGCGCGACCGCGAGTCCGCGCAGGGCGATGCGTTGGGACGGATTCGCGCCGCGCAGCAGCGAGACATCCGCGAGCAGGAATTCGCAGGGCTCGTGCAGCGTGAGCGTGCAGGCGAAGTTCCCGAGCGCGTCGGTCTCGAGCTGCGCGAGGCGTCGCGGGCTCCCTCGCGCGCGCCGCGCGGGCTCGAACAACTCGACCACGAGCCGCTCGTCCGTGCGCGGGAAGCTGCACAGCACCTGACCGCGCAACTCGAGCGACTCGCGCACTTCGACTTGCACATCCTGCTCGAGCCGCACGGCGCCGTCGAAGCACGGACGGCCGAGCGCATCCGCGATCGTGCAGTGCGCGATGCCACCGGGCGCCGCGAGCGAGCGCGGGAGTTCGAGCTCGAACACTCCGATGGGGCTGGTGCGCGCCTCGACGCGGCGCGCGCCGAGTTGCAGCGCGAGCGTCGCGTCCGGCTCCGCGAGCCCCGCGCGCACGACGCTGCCGCGCAGGGTCCACATTACCTCGGGCTCGCGCGAGTCCGGCTCCGGCGCGCTCTCCACAGGCGGCGCTGGCGCGGGATCTTCCTGCGCTGGCTCCTCGACCGCGGGCGGGGCGAGCGTCGACGCGTCGCCCGAGGACTCGATGGCGACCTTGGGCGCCTCGGGCGGCGCCGCGGGCCGCTCACGCAGGGCCCACCAAGCTCCAGCGAGCACGGCCAGCGTGAGCACGACGATCAGGGTGCGCTTCATGGGTCGCTCGAGAGCGAATGAGACGAGCGAGGCGCGCGCTTCTTTCCGATGGAATCGCCGCGGTCGGCTTCGCAGGTTCGCGCGGGATCGTAACGCGGCGAGGGCCGTCGGCGTCGAGCGGCTCGCGCTAGCGCGGCTTCGCGGCGAGGTACTGCAGGGGCCAGTGCGGGTCGTCGTAGCCGTACTTTTCCGCCGCGTGCAGCGTCAGGTACGGATCGGCGAGGTGCGCGCGGGCGATCGCGACGAGGTCGGCGCGCCCGGCCGCGATGGCCGAGTTGGCGTGGTCGGCGTTCTGGAAGCCGCCGACCGACATCACGGGGATTTCGGCCTCGTGCCGCAGCGTGTCCGCGAGCCCGAGCTGGTACATGCGACCGTACTCGGGGCGCGAGAGCGGCGTGTTGCCCGCGGAGGAGACATCGATCAAGTCGACGCCGATGCGCTTGAGCTCGCGCGCGACCACCACGGCCTCGGCGAGCGTGAAGCCGCCCTGCTCGTCGAGCCAGTCGGTGGCCGAGAGGCGCACGGCGAGCGGTTTGTGCGCGGGCCACGCCTTGCGCGCGGCGAGCGCGACTTCGAGCGGGAAGCGCAGGCGATTTTCGAGCGCGCCGCCGTAGTGGTCCGTGCGGCGGTTGGAGAGCGGCGAGAGGAAGCTCGAGAGCAGGTAGCCGTGCGCGATGTGCAGCTCGAGGAGGTCGAAGCCCGCGCGGTCGGCGCGCTGCACGCTCTCGACGAAGGCGTCGCGCACGCGCTCCATGTCGGCGCGCTCCATGGCCTTGGGCGCGGGCCAGTTCGGACCGAAGGGATCCGCGGAAGGGCCGAGTGCGGTCCACGCGCGCGCGTCGGCGAGCGGCGCGTCGCCTTCCCACGGCACGCTGCACGACGCCTTGCGGCCGGCGTGCGCGAGCTGGAGGCCGATGCGCGCGGCGGAGTGCGTGTGCACGAACTCGACCACGCGGCGCCACGCGCTCTCCTGCGCGTCGTTCCACAGGCCCGTGCAGCCGAGCGTGATGCGGCCCTCGGGCGAGACATTCGTCATCTCCGCGATCACGAGCCCCGCTCCGCCGACCGCGCGGCTCCCCAAGTGCACGAGGTGCCAGTCGTTGGGCACGCCGTCGACGGCCGTGTACTGGCACATCGGCGAGACGACGACGCGATTGCGCAGACGCAGCTCGCGCAGCTGGAACGGCGTGAACATCGGCTCGGGCGCGCGCGCTCCCGCCTCGATGTGCACGCCCGTGCGGCGCGCGAACTCGGTGCGCGTGCGCTCGATGAGCGCCGCGTCGCGCACCGCGAGGTTGTCCCAGGTGATGCGGCGCGAGCGCGTCATCAGGTTGAAGGTGAACTGCACCGGATCCTGCTGCATGTAGCGCGCGCATTCCTCGAACCATTGCTGGCTCGTGCGCGCGACGCGCTGCAGCTTCGCGACCTCGACGCGGCGCGCGCGCTCGTAGGCCGCGAGCACCTTGGGCACATCGCCGAGTCCGTGCTCGCGGAACGCCTCGCACAGCGCGATCGCATCCTCCATGGCGAGCTTGGTGCCCGAGCCGATGGAGAAGTGCGCGGTGTGCGCCGAGTCGCCCAACAGCACGACATTGCCGTGGCTCCAGCGCTCGCAGCGCACCTCGGGGAACACGCGCCACAGCGATCGGTTCGAGAGGATCGGGTGGCCGTCGAGGACATCGGCGAAGAGCCGCTGGAAGTAGGCGCAGGTCTCGGCCTCGCTGGCGCGCTCGAAGCCCGCGCGCTGCCAGACCTCCTCGTGGCACTCGACGATGAAGGTCGAGAGCCCCTTCTCGAACGGGTAGGCGTGGATCTGCCACAGCCCGTGCTCGTTCTCGCGGAACAGGAAAGTGAAGGCCTCGAACTCCTTGGTGGTGCCTAGCCACGCGAAGCGGCAGGTGCCGAGCCGGATCGCGGGGCGAAAGTGCCGCTCGTGGCGCTTGCGCAGCGAGCTGTTGACGCCGTCGCAGGCGAGCACGAGGTCCGCGGGGCCGACTTCGCGCTCGTCGAGGATCTCGGACTGGAAGTGCAGGCGCACGCCGAGCTCGGTGGCGCGCGCCTGCAGGAGCTGCAGCAGGCGCTTGCGCGACATGCCACAGAAGCCGTGGCCGGTCGAGCGCACGCACGCGTCGCCGATGTAGGTGTCGATTTCGCCCCAGTAGCGGAACGCGCCCGTGATGGCGCGGTAGCTCTCGGGGTCGGCCTGCTCGAAGTTGCCGAGCGTCTCGTCGGAGAACACCACGCCCCAGCCGAAGGTGTCGTCGGGCCGGTTGCGCTCGTAGATGTCGAGCTCGACCGCCGGGAAGGCTTTCTTCAGCAGGATCGAGAAATACAGCCCCGCCGGACCGCCTCCGATGCTCGCGATTCGCATGCGCAAGAGGATAGCGGCGCGGGAGCGCGCGGCCATGCGAACTGCTACCCTCTACGACCGTTCATGGACCTCGCCAAGCTGACCTGGCCCGAAGCGGCTGCGGTGCTCGGACCGGACTGCGTTGCAATCTTGCCCGTGGGCTGCACCGAGCCGCATGGCCCGCACCTGCCGCTCGACACCGATGTGACGATCGCGCTCGCTCAGGCGCGGCGCGCGGCGGAGTTGCTCGGCGAGCATCGCATCCACGCGCTGGTCTTGCCCGCCGTCAACTACGGCGTCACGCGCTTCACGGACGGTTTCGCCGGACGGCTCTCGATTCAGCCCGCGACGCTGTGGTCGATCCTGCAGGACTTGGTCGAGGCGCTCGAGGACCACGGCGTGAAGCGCATCGTGTTCGTCAACGGGCACCTCGAGCCAGCGCATGTCGAGGTGCTGCGCGGCGTGGCGCTCGACCGCTCCGAGCCCAAGCCGGACGAAGCGCGCGTCGTTTTCGTCGACATGACGCGCCGCAAGCTCGCGCAGTCGCTCGGCGAGGCTTTCTGCAAGGGCGATCACGCCGGCCGCTACGAGACGAGCCTCGTGCTCGCGCAAGACATCGAGAATGTGCGCGAGGAAGTGCGCGCGAGCCTGCAGCCGGTCGATGTCGATCTGGTGGGCGAGATCGGGCGCGGCGCGATCCACTTCGTCGACATCGGCATCGCGCAGGCCTACTGCGGCGATCCGGCGCAGGCCTCGGCCGCCGAGGGCCGCGAGAGCGTCGAGAAGCTCGCGCAGGCCGTGCTCGACTCGGTGAGAGCCACTTGGCCGGAGCTCTTCGGATGAACGGATTCGAATACCCGCTGTCCGTGCGTTTCGGCGACGTCGACGCGGCCGGCATCGCCTACTTCCCGAACATCTACGGGTTCCTCCACGACGCCTTCGAGGCGCTGTGGGAGCGCCATGTCGGCGTGCGCTACCACGAACTGATCGCCGTGCGGCGGCTGGGCTTTCCGCTCGTGCACAGCGAGGTCGACTTCCACTCGCCGCTGCGCTTCGGCGACCGGCCGCTCGTGCGCATCACCTGCACGCGCCTTGGGAACACCTCGCTCGGCCTGCGCTACCGCATCGAGAACGCCGGGACTCTCGCGGTCGACGCGCGCCATGTGACCGCCTGCGTGGCACTCGACTCGCTCGCGCCCGTGCGGTTCCCCGACGAGTTTCGCCCCCGTTTCGAGCAGATTTTCGAGGACCGCGTGGAATGAGGATCAGCGAGATGCACGGCCGCGGCCGGCCGGTGTTCAGCTTCGAGTTCTTCCCCCCGAAGAACGACGAGCAGGTCGAGCCGCTGCTCAAGACGATCGCGGACCTGAAGTCGGCGCTGCAGCCGCACTTCGTGTCGGTGACCAACGGCGCCGGCGGCTCGACGCGCGCGCGCACGCTGCAGACGGTCACGCGTGTGCAACGCGAGCTCGGGCTCACGGCCATGGCGCACCTCACCTGTGTCGGCGTGACGCAGGACGACATCTGTCAGGAGCTCGGCACGCTGGTGGGGGAGGGCATCGAGAACATCCTCGCCCTGCGCGGCGATCCGCCGAAAGGCGCGGGTGGCTTCGAGCCGACGGAGGGCGGCTTCGCGCACGCGAGCGAACTGATCGCGTACCTCGAGGACAACTACCAAGTCGACATCGGCGCGGCCTGCTACCCCGAGGGGCATGTCGAGAGCGCGAGCGCGGAGCTCGACCTCGCGCACACGCGGCTCAAGGTCGAGGCGGGGGCGCTGTTCCTCGTCACGCAGCTCTTCTTCGACAACCGCGACTACTTCGCGTTCGTCGAGCGCGCTCGCAATGCCCGCATCCGCGTTCCGATCATCCCGGGGATCATGCCGATCACCAATGTGGCGCAGGTCGAGCGCTTCACGCGCATGTGCGGCGCCAAGATCCCCACCGAGCTCGGAGAGCGCCTGCGCTCGGCGGGCGACGACCCGGCGGCGGTCATGGCGGTCGGGATCGAGCATGCGGTGCTCCAGTGCCGGGCCCTGCTCGAGGGCGGCGCCCCGGGGCTACACTTCTATACGCTCAACCGGAGCTTCGCGACGCGCTCGGTGCTCGCGGCGGTCCGGCGGGTGTAGCGGCTCCCGTGGCAGCCCTGGGCGCCGCCGAGCGCGCTCTTGGAACCGCGTGCCTCGCGACAGGGTCCCGAGGGTTGGAGCCGGCGGCCCCCCTCAGCCCGGCCCAGCCAGCCGCCCCGCTGAGCCTCAAAACATCTGTCTGCGGGAAAACCGCGCAGCGCTCGCGCGGGATCCTCCGCGACTCGCCCGAGGAGACTAGACTGAAGGCAAGGCCGCTCGGCAGTATGTCCACCGATACGGAACCCTGAGCCCTGCTCGCGGGTCTCATCGTGTCCCGTCCCACAGGCGGTTCCCACACCGGTCGACCGCGTTGCCAGCCCCTCAGGGAATTTCTCCATGCTCATGCGACTCACCATCCTGCTCGCCCTCGGTTCAGCCCTCCCGCCCGCCCTCGCCCAGCAACCCAGCCTTCGAGAGGCCCTCTCCGGCTGGCGCGAACAGCATGGCTCGAGCTGGTCGATGTTCATGGACAGCGGCACCGGCATGGCCGACTTTCTCTACGGCGGCTCGGTGGCGGCGCCCTTCGAGCCGGTGAGCGAGGCCGACTGGTTCACCTTGGCGCGCGGCGCGCTGGCGCAGGCGCAGGCCATCCACGGCATCGAGGCCGGAACGCTGGTCGAGTTCAGCACCCTGTTCCAGCCGCTCGGCATGATCGGCTCGACCGACAAGCAGACGGTCAAGTTCCAGCAGATGGTCGGCGGCGTGCCCGTCGTCGGCGGCTTCGTCAATGTGCTGTTCAACGCGCGCGGCGACCTGCTCTCGATCCAAACGCGCGCGCTGCCGGGCATCGCGGGTCTCGATGTCACGCCGACCTACACGGCCGACGAGGCGGCCCTGCGCGCCGTCGAGCAGTTCCAGCTGGACGAGGGCGTCGTCGGTTCGGTCTCCGAGGAGCCCGAGTTGGTGATCGCGCAGATCGAAGACGCGGAGACGCGCCGCGGTGTGCTCGCCTACAAGGTCCGCGTGCTGTACCTGCCCGCGGACATGGAGCCGCTCGGCACCGTCTACTACCTCGACGCGCGCAGCGGGGAAGTCGCCCGTCGCGACGAGGCCATCCACTACCTCGATGTCGGCGGCCGCGTGTTCACCATGGCGAGCCCCGGATCGCGGCCGGACAACGCCGCGAACCCCGAGACCCAGCAGCCGATGAAGTACGCCCGCGTGCAGAGCTCGGCGGGCACCGTCTACACCAACGCCAACGGCGACTTCAACTACATCGGCGCCGCGGCGCCGCTCTCCTGCACGTTCAGCTACGTCGGCACCTATAACAACGTCGCCAACAGCGCGGGTGCGGCCTACTCGCTCGTCACCACGGTGCCGGTCGGCACGGGCGCGAACATCGTGCTCAACCCGGCCTCGGGCGCGCTCGAGACGGGTCAGGCCAACATCTTCCAGTCGATCAATGTGCAGCGCGACTGGATCCGCTCGGTCAACCCGCTCGACGGCAAGGCGGACTTCGTTCACACCGCGAACGCGAACATCGCCTCGACCTGCAACGCCTTCTTCAACGGCTCGTCGATCAACTTCTATCAGGCCGGTGGCAGCTGCGTGAACACGGCCTTCTCGACGGTCGTCTCGCACGAGGACGGTCACTGGCTCAATGTGCTCTACGGCACGGGCAACGGCTCGGACGGCACGGGCGAGGGCACGGCCGACATCTGGGCGATGTACACATGGGACACGCCGCTCGTCGGCGAGGGCTTCTTCACCACCGGTGGCGTGATCCGCACGGGACTCAACACGCGCCAGTTCTGCGGCGACTGCTGCCCGGGCTGCCATGGCGGGGTGCACGCGGATGGCGAGCCCCTGATGGGCGCCGTCTGGAAGGTACGACGCAACCTCAAGACGACCAACGGCGTGGCGGTGGGCGGGTCGATCGCGAACGCGCTCTTCCTCGGCTACATGAACAGCTACAACCAGACGCAGATCAAGAGCGTGATCGAGACCCAGTGGCTCACGCTCGATGACACCGACGGCAACATCAACAACGGGACGCCGCACTTCAACGACATCGACTCGGCCTTCCGCGAGCAGGGCTTCCCGGGCGTCACGCTGATCCCCATCGGGATCACCAGCGTCACGCAGCTTCCGAACACCACCAACCAGTACGGGCCCTATGTCGTCAACGCGACGATGGTCTCGAACTTCGGCTCGACGATCAGCGCCGCGCAGCTGTTCTACAAGGCTGGCTCGGCCGCGTCATACACCGCGGTCACGATGGCGCCCGTCGGCGGCAATGTCTACTCGGGCGCGATCCCGGGCCAGATCGCCCCCAAGGTCGTTTCGTACTACGTGCGCGGGACGGACGGCAACGGCAACTCGCTCGCCTTTCCGCTCAATGCTCCGACAGCCGGAGTGTTGACCTTCTCCGTTGGCGCGTTCAATCAAGTCTTCTGCGACAACTTCGACACGGGCGCCAATGCCTGGACCGTGACGAACACCTCGCTGACGACCGGCGCGTGGGAGCGCGGCGATCCGAACGGAACAACCCAGAACGGTGTCCAAGCGCAGCCGGAGACGGACAACCCCGCTGGCACGGGCGTCAACTGCTTCTTCACGGGCCAAGGCACCGCGGGCAGCACGAGCGTCGGTGCGGCGGATGTCGACGGCGGCCCGACCATCCTGACCTCACCGCCGTTCGACCTCTCTGCGGGCAACGCCGAGCTCAGCTACGCCTATTGGTTCTACAACGACGACAACGATGCCGACGCGCTGACGGTGGAGATCGCCACCAACGCGGCCGGCACGAACTGGGTCACTGCGCGCACCTACACGGGCCTCTCGGGCGGGTGGAACACGGCGGTGGTCGATGTCGGCTCGGTGGTCACGCCCACGGCGACGACGCGAATCCGCTTCAGCTGCTCGGACAACCCGAACAACTCGGTCACGGAGGCCGCGATCGACGACATGTGCGTCAGCACGCTCGGCCCGGTCGGCTGCCAAGGCAATGTGCAGACCTACTGCGTGGGCAAGCTGAACAGCGAGCTGTGCCTGCCCGCGATCGACTTCGTCGGCATCCCGAGCCTCACCTCGGGCACGGCCTTCGACATCACGGCGACCAACATCCTGCGCAGCAAGACGGGCCTTCTGTACTACGGCTACGCGACGAAGAATGTGCCCTTCCAGGGCGGCACGCTGTGCGTCGAGTCGCCGATCCGCCGCACGGCAGTGCAGGATTCGGGCGGCGTGATCCCGAACGAGTGCTCAGGCACCTTCACATTCGACATGAACGCGCGCATCCGCTCGGGCATCGACGCCCTGCTCGTGCCCGGACAGTTCGTCGCCGCGCAGTACTACTACCGCGACCCGAACGACGCGTTCACGACGGGCCTGACGAATGCCGTGAGCTTCACGATCTGTCCCTGATAGGGGTGGACCTGCCGAGCACTCCTGACGGATCACGCTGACAGGTTTGAATCGTGCGGGGCCGGTCGCCTTTCTCGGGCGGCCGGCCCCGCTGCACGGGGGCCTGGCTCGATGTTCGAAAGAGGGGTACGATGGGCGGGATGAAGACCCTCGGATTGCTCGTGCCCTGTGTGCTCCTCGCGCCGCTCGCCACCGCGCAGTGGACATCGAGTTCCTCGCTCAACACGCCGATCGCCGTGGCGGCCAACGACCAAGCCGTGCCGAAGATCGGCGTGACCGCGGACGGTCGCACATGGCACGGCTGGTTCGACGCTCGCAGCAGCGGCTATGCGGTCTACGTGCAGTTGCTCGACGCGGCGGGCAACGAGCAGTTTGCCTCCAACGGCCTGCTCGTCTCCAGCCAGCCGCAGAGCACGTCGCTCGTCGACTGGGATCTCGATGTCGCGGCGAACGGGGACGCGGTGCTCGTCTTCACGGACACGCGCGGGGGAACGGACCTCGATGTCTACGCCTATCGCATCTCGCCGAGCGGGAGCTTCGTGTGGGGCTCGAACGGCGTGACGCTCTCCAGCAATGGCGAGTACGAGGCCTCGCCGCGCTGCGCGGTGCTCGACGACGGCTCGAGCGTCTTCGTGTGGGGCCGCATGCCGACTTCGGGCACCGGCTCGATCCGTGTGCAGGTGCTCGACGCCGCGGGCGCGCCGCGCTTTGCGATGGACGGTTTCGGAATCAGCGGTCTGGTGAACGAGCGCCCGGGCTTCGCCGACGTCGTCGCGGCTCCCGGCGGGGCGTACATCGTCTCGTTCCTGCGCAACGTGGCGAGCTTCTCGAGCCCGCGTCACATCAAGCTGCAGAAGTTCAACTCGGCCGGTGTCGCGCAGTGGAACGGGGGCACTCCCGTGAGTGTGTTCGATGCCGCGGCCGTGCCGATCGCCTACTGGCCGGTGCTGCGCGCGGACGGGGCGGGCGGAGCCGCCGTAGCGTGGCACTACGCGCCCAGCGGCGTGTTCCAGTGTTTCGTGCAGAAGCTCAACAGCGCCGGACTCGAGGTGTTCCCGCACAACGGAGTCGCCGTGTCGCTCGAGGCGGGCGTGATGAAGCTCGAACCCGCGATCGATGTGGTGCAGCCCTCCGGCGACATCGTCGTGTGCTTCCATCGTCGCAACACGAACCAGAGCGCGTGGGGCGTCGGCGCCCAGCGCATCAGCGCAGCGGGCGTGCGCCAGTGGACGGACGCTGGGGTGATCCTCGAGCCGCTCGACACGAAGCACGAGTCGTTCCAGCGCATCGTGGCGCACGGCGACGGCGCCATCTGCGCGTGGTTCGACAATCCCAGCGGCGCCATTCCGGACGCGCGCGTGGTGGCGCAGCGCCTCGACGCCAGCGGCGTGCCCCAGTGGATCGGCGGCAACGTGATCGTGAGCGAGCAGACGCCGACACTCGCGCCGAAGGGCGATCTCGAGCTCGTGCGCACTGCGTCGGGCTCGGTGTGCTTCAACTGGGACGACAACCGCGCCGATCCATCGGGCGACATCTACGCGCAGCGTCTCAACGACGACGGCACGCTCGGCAACCCGGCGTGCCCCGCGCCCGCGACCTACTGCGTCGGCGCGGCCAACTCGAGCGGAGCGGGCGCGCGCATCGGCTGGAGCGGTTCGACCTCGGTGTCCGCGAACGCGCTGCAACTCTCGGTCACCGGAGCGACGCCCTCGACGAGCGGGATCTTCTTCTACGCCGCCAACTCGATCGCCGCGCAGCCCTTCCGCAACGGCTTCCTTTGCATCGGCGGCGGCATCCTGCGCCTGCCGCTGGTGGCGACGAGCGCGAGCGGTGCCGCGAACCTCGCGCTCGATCTGACGGCGCCCCCCGCGCCCCAAGGCCAGATCAGCGCAGGCTCCGCGTGGAGCTTCCAGTTCTGGTACCGCGACTCAGTTGCTGCGCCGGGCTTCAGCAACACCTCGGACGCGCTGCGCGTGAACTTCTGTCCCTGAGCGCTACTGCAGGATCGGCAGAGCCTGCATCGACTTGATCGCGAGGCGCTGGGCCACGCGCCCGGCAACTTCGCGGAACGCGCCTGCGACCGGCGAGGAGGCGTGCGCGATGGTGACCGGATCGCCCGCGTCGCCGCCGACGCGCACGACCGGGTTCAGGGGCACGCGGCCGAGCAGCGGGAAGCCGTGCTTCTTGCACAGCATGTCGCCGCCGCCGGCGCCGAAGAGGTTGAACACCGCGTGGAAGCGGCCGTCCTCGTTGGTCGTGACGGTCTGGGTGCCCGCTCCGACGTCGAACGCGACCTTCTGGCCGGCGTTCGCGCCCTCGACTCGGCCCTCGACGACGAAGCCGGACATGTTCTCGACCAGACCGAGGATCTCGACATTGACCTGTCGGAACATCGCGATCGCCTTGCCGACGTCGAAGGTCGACACGGCTTGCGGCGTCGTCACGATCACCGCACCCGACAGCGGCACGATCTGCGCCAGCGAGAGCTGCGCGTCGCCGGTGCCCGGCGGCATATCGACGAGCAGGTAGTCGAGCGCACCCCACTCGACATCGCCGAGGAACTGCTCGATCAGCTTGTGCACCATCGGACCGCGCCAGATGGCCGGTTTCTCGTCGTCGAGCAGGTAGCCGATCGACATGGTCTTGATGCCGTGGCGCTCCTTGGGGAGCAGCTTGCGACCGACCTGATCCGGCGCGCCGGAGAGACCCATCATGATCGGCACATCGGGGCCGTAGATGTCGCAGTCGAGCAGGCCGACCTTGGCGCCGGACTGGGCCAGCGCGACGGCGAGGTTGACGGCCACGGTGCTCTTGCCGACGCCACCCTTGCCTGACGACACCGCGACGATGTGGCGCACCTCAGGAGCGAGCACGCGCGGCGCGCCACCCTGTTGGCCGCGCACCTCGGCGGTCATCTCGACTCTCACTTCGCGCACGCCGCTCAGCGCGCGCAGGAGTCCCTCGGCCTGGGCCTTCAGCTGGTCCTTCACCGGGCAGGCCGGCGTGGTCAGGTTGATCGTGACCGAGACGATGCCGTCTTCGATCTCGGCCTTCTTGACGAAGCCGAGGCTCACGATGTCCTGGTGCAGGTCGGGGTCCTGGACCTTGCGGAGTGCGTCGAGGATCTGGGCCTTGGTGGTAGCGGGCATGGGGCGGGGCGAGGGGGGCGGGAGCGGATGGAAGGGCGAGGAGTCTAGCAGGCTCGCACACGGCCTCTCCTAGCACCCCCGCGCGGAGCTTCGAGAGGCGCGAGCGCGTCGGGCGCGGCTGCTACCCTGTGCGCGTGACCTCTCCGCAACGCCCGCCGCGCGCCGTGTGCCTCGTCTCCGGCGGCATGGACTCGGCCGTGGTGCTCGCCGAGGCCTGCGCGCGCGGGTTCGAGACGCTCGCGCTGTCGGTGCGCTACGGCCAGCGCCATGCCTGCGAGCTCGAAGCCGCGCAGCGCGTCGCGCGCGCGCTCGGGGCGGCCGAGCACATCGAGGTCGCGGTCGAGCTCGGCCAGATCGGCGGCTCGGCGCTCACGGCGGACATCGCGGTGCCCAAGGACCGGCCCGCCGCGAATCTCGGCCACGATGTTCCCGTGACCTATGTTCCGGCGCGCAACATCGTGTTCCTCTCGATCGCGCTCGGCCTCGCAGAAGCCCGCGGCGCGCGCGACTTGTTCGTGGGCGTGAACGCGATCGACTACTCGGGCTACCCCGACTGCCGACCGGAGTTCCTGCGGGCGTTCGAGGCGCTCGCGAGCGTGGCGACCGCCGCCGGGGCCGAGGCTGGCGCGCGCTTTCGCGTGCACGCCCCGCTGCTCGAGCTCGACAAGGCGCAGATCGTCGCGCGCGGGCTCGAGCTCGGCGTCGACTTCGCGCTGACGCACACCTGTTATGACCCCGTCTCGCGCGACGGGGTTTGGCTGGCGTGCGGCCGCTGCGACGCCTGCCAGCTGCGGCTCGCGGGCTTCGCGCGCGCCGGGCTGCGCGATCCGATCGCCTACCTCTCCTGAAGGCTCGAGGGCGCGGGGCAGCGCGGCGCTCGGGAGCGCACCTTGGCGGCTCGCCGCGTGCGAGCTCTGGAGTCGAGCCTCGGCGCGCGGTGTAGTGGAGCCGATGCGGATCCTCGTCACCGGCGCAGGCGGCTTTCTCGGCGGCGCGGTCGTGCGCGCCGCACTCGCGCGCGGCCACGCGGTGACGGCGCTCGTGCGCGGCGAGCCGCGCGGTGACTTCGCGCCTGCGCGCGCCGTGCGCTGCGATCTCGCGCAATCGACGGAACTCGAGGCGCTCGTCGCGGGCCACGACGCGGTGATCCACTGCGCGGCCTCGATGCGCAACGACGAGACCAAGCAGCAGCGCGACACGATCGCGGCGACCCGCACGCTCCTCGCCGCGCTCGAACGCTCGGGCGTGGGGCGCCTCGTGCTCGCCAGCTCGCTCGCGGTCTACGACCATCGCCGCTGCGCGGAGCGTCTCGACGAGTCGGCCCCGCTCGAGCGAGATCTCGCCGCGCGCGGGCCCTATGTGGCGGCGAAGCTCGAGGTCGAGCGGCTCGCGCGCGACAGTCGACTCGACGCGCGCATTCTGCGGCCGGGGCTCATCCATGGTCCCGGGCGAGAGTGGTTCCACCACCTCGGTATCGCCCTCGGTGGGCGAGCGTGGATCGCGCTGTGCGGCACCGCGCGCTTGCCGCTCGTGTCGCTCGAGTCCTGCGCGCAGGCCTTCGTGCTCGCCGCGGAAGTGCGGCAGGGCGACTTCACCGTCAATGTCGTCGACGAGCGCGTCACGACGCGCGGCGAGTACCTGCGCACGCTCGCGGCAGCGATCCGGCCGCGTCCACTCGTGCTCTCTCTTCCGTGGGGACTCTTGAACGCAGCGTCGCGCCTCGCGAGCGCCGTCGGCTCGAGCGCGGGCTCCCTGCATCCTGCGCGCCTGGCCGCGCGCTGTCGGCCGCTCGACTATCCGTGCGAGCTCGCGCGCCGCACGCTCGGCTGGCCGTCACGCGCCGAGTGAGTCCGCCGCCGCGTGCGCCGCGCGCGCGGAGAGCGCCATGATCGTGAGCCCCGGGTTCTGGAACGGCGAGGTCGGGAAGCAGGCCGAGTCCGTGACGAGCACATTGGGCGAGTCCCACAGGCGGTTGTGCGCGTCGACGACCGAGTCGCTCGCACTCGCGCCCATCGGAGCGCCGCCGGCTTCGTGGACCGCGGAGCCCGGCAAGAGCGCGCCCCCGGGCGTGTAGACCATGCGCCGCGTGGCGCCGTGCACGAGCTTCGCGAGGAAGCTCTCGCGCCGCAGGTGATCGACCTCGAGGCCGCAGGTGCTCGCGAGCTCGAGCAGCGTCGCCTGCATGTCGCGCACCATGGCCGCCTCGTTGGAGCCGTGCACGCAGCGCACGCGCGCCACGGGAATCCCGAGCGCGTCGACCACCTTCGGGTCGCTCGTCACGCGATTGTCGAGGTTGGGCAGCATCTCGCCGACGGCCATGAAGAACCAGCCGGGCTCGATGCGTCCGACCGAGCCGAGAATCGAATAGCCGCGGCGGAAGGGCGCGTCGCTGCGTCCGTGCGCGTTGCGGAAGCTCGGGATGTAGAGGCCCGACTGCGAGCCGAAGTCGTAGGGATCCGTGCGCGGCGCGCCTTCGACGGGCGCGGGGCCGGCGTTGAACACCATCACATGGTCCGTGAGTGCGCGGCCGAGCAGGCCGCTCGAGTTGCCGAGGCCCGCGGGGTGCTCCGCCGAGCGCGAGTTCAGCAGGATGCGCAGGGTCTCGATCGTCGAGGCGGCGAGCACGACCACCTGCGCGCGCGCCTCGTGGCGCTCGCGCGTCTCGACATCGACGAACTCGACGCCGCTCGCGCGCCCTTGCGCATCGACGAGCACGCGCGAGACCGCGGCGAGGCTCCGGAGCGTGAGCTTGCCCGTGGCGAGCGCGGCGGCGACGGGCAGCGTGCGGCGATCGGTCGTGTGGCGCACGATGCGGCAGGTCGTCGCGGGGCGCTCGCGCCACGACATGGCCAGCGTGGCGAGGATGCGGCGCTCGATGCCTGTGAGCGGCAGCGGCTGGTCGTACACGCCGTCGGGAATGCTCGCGATTCCGGCGGCGCTGCCGTGCACGCCGAGGAAGCGCTCGACCTTCTCGTACCAAGGCTCCAAGTCCGCGTAGGCGATCGGCCAGCCGCCGCTCGCGCCGTCCTGCGGGTGCAGCTCGCTGTCGCCGATGCGCAGCGCGTTGCGGCCCCACAGGTGCATGCGACCGCCGAGCTGGCGACCGCGGTACCAGTTGAACGGCGCGCCGCGCTCCGTCGTGTACGGGTTCTCGCGGTCGTTGACGAACAAGTGCCGCGTCATGCGGCTGAACGACATGCAGCGCGCCTGCATGCCTTGCCCTTCGAGGAACGCGCGGCCGCGCGTCCAGACCTGCAGCTTCGATGTGTCCTTCGCGGGCGGTGGCGGGAAGTCGCGCGCGGGGTCGAGCGTGCGACCGGCCTCGAGCAGCAGCGTGCGCAGCCCGCGCTCGCACAGCTCCTTCGCCGCCCAGCCGCCCGCGGCGCCCGAGCCGACGACGAGCGCGTCGAATTCGATGGGCGTGCTCATCCGCGCCTCGTGATGTAGCCCCACACTTCGCCCGCGGACCACGCGCAGAGCATCGGGAACATCCACGGCGCCGAGCGCCAGAACTGCGCGCCGAAGCCGCGGCGCTGCTGCGCGCGCGCGTGACGCGCGAACAGCACGAACGGGATCAGCGGTCCCGCGGCGATGAGCTTGAGTCGCTCGAGCGCCGACACATTGCGCGCGCGCACGCAGCCGAACAGTCGTGCCCAGCCGAAGCGCTCGGGCAGCACGCCGAGCAGGCTCGTGTAGCGCGTGCGGTAGTCGACCGCGGCCTCGGGCGTGAGGAACAGCGTCCCGCCGTGCTCGAGCAGGCGCCAGTGCACTTCCGGCTCGTGGAAGCGCGTGTGCCACAGGTCGCGCGTGAGCTCGACGGCGCGGCGCTTGTAGCAGACATTTACATCGGAGATCCACATGCGCGTTCCAGCCTCGAACGGCGGCGCGTAGCGACTGAAGTCGCAGGCGTGGAAGGCCCAGTTGAGCGAGTCGTTCGAGGCGCAGTCGATCGCGCCGCCGATCGCCGCGTGGTTCGTGCTCGCGTGCAGGCGCGCCATCGTCGCGCACCAGTCGCGCCGCGGCGGCGCGCGATCCTCGAGGATGCCGACGAGCTCGCCGCTCGCGACCTTGAGGCCGGCGGCGCGGCGCCGGTCGAAGAGCTCGTGCTGGCCGCCCGCCGACGCGAGCGGATGCGTCGTGGTCGGGGCTCCGATAGAGAAGAAGCGCACCTCGGGGAACTCGCTCGCGAGTGCGCCGATGTCGGGGCGCGAGTCGTCGTACGGCGCGAGGATCTCTAGCGCGGGAGCGTCGACTTGCGCGCGCAAGGCGTGCAGAAACGCGCGCAGCGTGTCGCCGCCTTCGACGACCGTGATCACGAGGCTCATGCGCCCCGCCACGACTGCAGCCGACGCGCTCGCGCTCATGCGGGCATGTTTCCGAGCTCCGGCAGCGTGACGCGCTCACCGGTGCGCGTGCAGGTCCGTACCGCCTCGGCGATCTCGCAGGCGCGCAGGCCCGCGTAGCCGTCGGCGATCACGAGGTCGCGGCGACCTCGGCACAGGAGCAGGAAGTCGTCGAGCTCGAGCCGGAACGACTCGAGCGCCGTCGTTTGCCACGAGAACAGCTTCTCGCGCACTTGGATCCACGGGTAGCGCAGCTTGGTCGTCGTGCGCGGCGCGCCCGCGCGCTCCTGCAGCACGAGCAAGTTCGACATCGGCGCGTAGGCGCCGCGCACCATGCCCCTCTCGCCGTAGGCCTCGACGAAGATCCCGTAGCCCTTCCACTCGCTCCACGTCGCTTGGTACGAGGCCGCGACGCCCGCCGGCGAGCGCAGCAGCGCGAGCGCGTTGTCTTCGGAGCCGGGCACATTCCACACGCTCTCCGTCGCGACGCCGTACACCTCGGTGATCTCGCCGAGGAAGTGTCGCGCCAGGTCGCTCATGTGGATGCCGACATCCCACAGCGCGCCGCCGCCCGAGATCGGAGCCTTGTATTCCCACTCGTGCGCGAACTTCGTCAGCCCTTCGTGGCCGCCGTACACGCGCAGATGGTCGAGCGTGCCGATGCGCCCTTGCGCGAGCGTCTCGCGCACGCAACGGAAGGCCGGGTAGTAGCGCAGGTTGAAGCCGACGCCGAAGGCGCGCCGGGCGGCGAGCGCGGCCTCGACGAGCTTGCGCGCTCCGACCGCCGTGTTCGCGATCGGCTTCTCGAGCAGCACATGCAGGCCGCGCGCGAAGGCCGCGAGGCACGCAGCTTCGTGGACATGCACGGGGGTCGAGATCACCACGGCGTCCATGGGCACATCGAGGAACTCGTCGAGCGAGCGCACGACGCGCGCGCCGCTCTTTGATGCCGCCTTCGCCGCGAGCTCGGCGTCGAGGTCGAACACGGCCGCGAGCTCCACCTGCGGATGCTCGCGCAGCGTGCGCGCCCGCAGCTGTCCGATCTTGCCGGCACCGATCAGTCCCACGCGCATGGTGGGGGCATGATCGGGTGGGGGGGCGGGGGAATCAAAGGCCCGCGGGGCGCGCACAGGGGTGCGCAAAGCGGAGCCTGTGGCGGGCGCAGGAATGCGGGAAGGAAGTTCGCGCGCGGGCGTCCAAGGAAGTGGCGGCGTGATAGGCCGCTCCTGAGATCGGAGTGTGATGGGCCGCGCACCGGAAACGACGGGCGCGAGCACCGCGCCGCCCCGCGAGGAGGCGGCGAGCCGGGGAGTCGTCGGGGGACGGCTCTCCGGCCTGTTGTTCGGCGACACTCGAACCTCTCCCGCGAGATTGCCTGTGGCGACGCAGCGCTGCGCGGTTCCTGCGTCTGGTCTGCACGCCGCCATGGCGCTTCCCTCCGGGGCGCGTGGCGGGTCATGCTGGGCACATGAGCGAAGCGAAGCCCGCGCCCCGCCCCCTCGAAGTCCCCGCGCCCATCGGCGAGCCGCGCGCGGATGCGCTGCGCAAGCTCGTCGCGATCGTCGACCGCCTGCGCGCGCCGGACGGCTGCCCGTGGGACCGCGAGCAGACGCTCGCGAGCACCGTGCCGCACCTGATCGAGGAAGTGCACGAGCTCGCCGAGGCCGTCGAGCAGGGCGACCTCGACCATGCCGTCGAGGAAGCCGGCGACGTGCTGATGGGGCTCGTGCTGCTCGCGCGCATCGCGGAGCAGGACGGACGCTTCGATCTCGCGACCGTGGCGCTCGCCGTGAGCGAGAAGCTCGAGCGTCGCCATCCGCACGTCTTCGGTGATGTGGTCGCGGCGGACGCCAGCGAGGCGCTCGCCAACTGGGATGCGATCAAGCGCAAGGAGCGCGAGGCCAAGGCTGCGGACACAAGTGCGCTCGCGGGCATTCCCGTGGCGCTGCCGGCGCTGCAGCGCGCGCAGCGCATGGGTTCGAAGGCGCTCTCCGCGGGATTCCGCTGGGACGACGTGCAGGGCGCGCTCGCCAAGCTGCGCGAAGAAGTCGACGAGCTCGCGCGCGAGATCGAGGCAGCGAACTTGCTCGCCGCGCGCGACGGCAAGCCCAGCGACGCGCAGCGCGAGCGCCTCGAGTCGGAACTCGGCGACGTGCTCATGGCCGGTGCGTTCCTCGGCAACTACCTGCGCCTCGATCCCGAGCGCGCCACCCGCGCCGCCCTGCGCCGTTTCGAGTCGCGCTTCCGCGCCATGGAGCGCGACCTCGCGCGCCCGTTCAGCGCCTGCACCCTCGACGAAATGATGTCCGCCTGGCGCCGCGCCAAGGCCGCGGAATAGCGCGCGGCCGCGAGCGCGGGTGGACCACTCGGCTGGCATCGCCGCTCGCGAGTCCGCGTTCGAAGCTGCGCTATCGGGCCTTCGGGTGGGCGGGGTAGGCGCGGGAGCGCATGGAGCGAGTGCTGGGCAGAGCGAGGACGGCGCGAATCGCGCTCGCGGTGCGCGCGCTGATCGGGGTCTACGGCGTGCCGGTGCCGATGTGGGATCCGTGGGAGTTGGTGCCGCTCCTCGAGAAATTCCACACGGGCGAGCTCGCGTTCGCGGACCTGTGGAAGCAGCACAACGAGCACCGGCTCGTCGCTCCGTTGGCGCTGATGGTGTCGCTCGCCGCGCTGACGGGCTGGAACATCCACTGGGAGTTCGCAGCGAGCTTCGTCGTCGCGTGCGTGACCTTCGCCTTGCTGGCCGGGATGTTGCGCGCGACATTCGGCGGCCGCGCTCCGACATGGCTGCTCGCCGTGGTCTCGCTGATCGTCTTTTCGCTCGCGCAGCGGGAGAACTGGCTCTGGGGCTGGCAGGTGCAGTGGTTCCTGTGCGTCTTTG
>VGYZ01000012.1 GCA_016872795.1 Planctomycetota bacterium | reverse complement strand
GGTTCGAATCCACTCGAGGGCACCACCTCTCCTACGCTGGGGATGGCCTACGAAGCGTCGCCGCTGGCTCCGTTGCCGCGAACCACCACGCGTGGACCTACGCAGGCGGAGCCTGCTCCGGGGGTCCCCTTGCAACGACGCCAAGGCGTCGTTGCATCGACGGCCGCGAGAGCGGCCGTCGCACGGGGCTTACCGGTTCGAATCCACTCGAGGGCACCACCTCTCCTACGCTGGGGATGGCCTACGAAGCGTCGCCGCTGGCTCCGTTGCCGCGAACCACCACGCGTGGACCTACGCAGGCGGAGCCTGCTCCGGGGGTCCAGCTCAGTCGGAGGCCGGATCGAGGGGCGTGACGGCGGTCAGGGTGAGGTCGAAGGACTTGGGGTCGAGGGCCACGGTGAGCAGGGCCACCGAGCAGACCTCGAGGTAGGTGAGCTGGCGATCGTAGCTGGCCTTGAGGGCCGGGACCCGCTCGCGCAGGAGCTCGCGCTCGCGCACGGCGAGCAGCGGGCCGACGATCTCGTTGAGCTGGCGCTGCGTCTCGGAGTCGAGCTGATGGCGGCGCTTGCCGGGGAACTGCTCGCGCAGGACGCGATCCTCCTCGCGCGCGCGCTCGAGGTCCCAGTCGATGCGCGCCTTGGCCTCGTCGAGGGCGCTGCGCTCGGCGAAGGCGCGCAGGGTCTTCGAGAGCGTGCGCGGATTGAGCCACAAGAACAGGTTCGACGCGGGCAGCGCCTCGCTGACGAGTTGGTTGAACTCGGGCCGGTCGGAGAGGCGCTCGATGTCGAGCAGCGGGTTCGAGCGATTGAGCAGGTCGCTGACGAGCTGGAACGAGTTGGAGAGGAAGTACAGCTCGGCGTTGCGCGCCACGGCGATGTGGCCGGTGCCGTCGATGAAGGGCGACCAGAACTCCCAGGCCTCGAAGCCGCCGGAGAGGTTGTTGATGAACACGCCGCGGCCGCCGTTGCGGCCCTGCAAGCCGAAGCGGCCTTGGTTGTCGTTCACGAGCTTCTGGAGCTCGAGGATGCGCTTGTGCGCGCGCTCGGAGCCCTCGGTCCACAGGACGAGCGCGAAGGCCGGCACCGGCACATCGTTGTGCGGCGGGTCCTTCTCGGCGTTCACCGGGAAGTCGTTGGGGCGCATGATCAGACCAATGCGTCCCTTGAAGAGCGTGTTCAGCTCCTTGATGGCGGCCGCGGTGCCGTTGTACTGGCCCGTGCTGCGCAGCGTCTCGTCGATCAGCTGGCGCGCGGCCGGCTCGAGCGAGGAGTACAGCTCGGTCAGAAACTCGCCGAGCTCGACCTCGAGGTGCGCGAGCACCTGAGTGTCGGGGCGCGCGAGGCGCGCGAGCTCGTCCACGATGACCTTCGACTCGCGACCGCGCTGGCGGTAGAGCGTCTTCTGGAACGGCGTCATCGTCTCGCTGGAGAGCTCGCCGTGCAGGTCGACCACCACGCCCTGATCGAAGCCGATCGTCCCGGCCATCGTGCGCACGCTGGCGAGCTGGAACATGCGGCCCAAGATCGACTCGAGTGGCATGTCCGAGCCCGGATCGGGGCGCCGCGGCGAGAGCTGCAGCTTCTCGATCGCCGTGCGCCAGTCGATGTACAGCTCGAGGTCGTGCCGCCCACTCGTGCGACGCGCCTGCACGATCTCGTCGTTGTAGGTCGCGCTCATGCCAAAGCTCTCTTGGCCGCCGCGGGCGCGCAGCTCGCTGGCCTTGGCGACGAGCTCGCGCGAGGTGCCGAGGATCACGACATCCTGCAGGCGCGCGACGTGCAGCGGACGCGGCAGCCCGGCGCCCGAGAGCGACATGTAGCCCTCCTCCGCGGTCACGGCGAGCCCGCGCTGGTCGAGGCCCGCGAGTCCGGGGTGATCGAGCGCCGCCACGGCGAGCTTGCCCATCCACGACGCTCGGCCGTACACGGCCCAGTCGGCCTGCTCGAGCGTCGGCCCCATGAAGTAGCCGGCGATCGCGAGCTCCTCGCCGCCGAACACATCGAGCGGGTCGACGCCGAGCGCATCGATCTGCGCCTTCAGTTCGTCGAGCTGCGCTTCGATCTGGTGGCGCGCCTCGAGCTCCGCACGCTCGGGCGACTCGAGCCACGCGCGCCAGCTCGCGGTGCGCTCGAGTTCGGCCTGCACCGCGAGCCGCGGCACGCGCTCGAAGTCCTCGGCCAAGTTGGACTTGGCGGCGAAGAAATCGACGCCGCGCGGCACCAGCGTCGACACATCGGCCTCGTAGTCCGACTCGGTCGGGCTGAACACGAAGGTCGCGAAGGCGAAGTAGCCCGCGAACAGGAGCACGAGCAGTGCGAAGAAGATGTAGCGCAGAAAGCGGCGGGTCATGGCGGTATGCGCGGAGAGCGTGACGGGGGCGCGCGCGGGAGTCCAGCGTGGTCCACGCCCGAGGGCGCGTCCGTGTCGACACGCGCGGCGCGGGCTTGGACGACCCACGGGCTGGGGCCTTCCCGGCCGAGGCCTGCGCGCCTCGACCGGGCGCGCCTTGACCTCGGCCAGAGGATGCCCGACGCTCTGTCCCCCCGCGCGCCCCCTTGGACGCGCGCCCCGCCACTCCGATGTCCCTCTCTCAACGCGCCCAGTCGATTTCGCTGTCCGTGACGCTGGCCCTCGACGCCCGTGCCAAGGCGCTGGCCGACGCAGGCCGCGACATCGTGAACATGTCCGTGGGCGAGCCGGACTTCCCGGCCCCGGCGATCGTGCAGCAAGCGGCCTCGCGCAGGGTGCTGTCCGGCGATGTCAGGTACACGCCGGCCGCGGGCGCGCGCGCCCTGCGCAAGGCGATCGGCGAGCACGCCGCGGCCGTGCGCGGCATCGCGCCCTACGCCGTCGAGGAAGTCACCGTCTGCCACAGCACCAAGCACGCGCTCTCGGGCGCGGTGCTCGCGCTCGTCGATCCCGGCGACGAAGTCCTGCTGATCCTCCCCGCGTGGGTCAGCTATGTCGAGATCGTGCGCATCGGCGGCGGCGTGCCGGTGAGCGTGCCCTCGCGCGCCGACTGCGGTCCCGACTTCGACGCCATCGAGCGCGCGATCACGCCGCGCACGAAGGCCGTTCTCTACAACAGCCCGAGCAATCCCACCGGCTATGTGTGGACCCACGACGAGGTGCGGGCGCTGGCAAGCCTCTGCGAGCGCCACGGATTGTGGATCCTCTCAGACGAGATCTACCGCCGCCTCGTGTACGACGGCGAGCCGAACCTGAGCCCCGCGACGCTGAGCCCGGCCCTGCGCGAGCGCACGATCGTGCTCGATGGTGCCTCGAAGTCGCTCGCCATGACCGGCTATCGCATCGGATTCGCGGCCGGACCGCGCGAAGTCACCTCCGCCATCGAGCGCCTGCACTCCCACCTCACGGGGGCACCGAACACCATCAGTCAGGACGGTTACCTCGCCGCGCTCTCCGGCCCCGAGCCGGTCGAGATCGAGCACATGTGCGCGGAATTCGACCGCCGCCGCCGCTGGCTGATCGATGCGCTGCGCGACATGGGACTCTCGGCCCCCTGGCCGCGCGGAGCCTTCTACGCGTTCCCCGATGTGCGCGCCTACCTCGATGAGCGCGGGACGAGGGGTTTGTGCGAAGATGTGCTCGAGCAAGTGGACCTCGCGCTCGTGCCCGGCACCGCGTTCGGCGTCGACACGCATGTGCGGCTCTCCTACGCGCTCTCGCTCGAGCGCATCCAGCTCGCCGCGGAGCGCCTGCGCCGCTTCCTCGAGCGGCATCCCCGCCGCGCCACGGCTCTCGCCGTGGCACAGCGGGCCTGAGCGCTCAGCGCCGGGCGCCGGTCGTGTCGGCGGGCGGGTAGAACACGCAGCGCTGGCGGCGGAAGTCCGCGTCGAAGAGCGCGACCTCACGGTCGTTCTCGACGACGAAGCGTCCGTCGGAAAGCGCCGTGACTTCCGGCCACGCACCCTCGTCGCGGCCCATCGAGACCTCGCGGTCGCGCAGCAGGTCGAACAGCACGCGCTGGCCCCCGCGGACGCCCGCGAAGTAGCGGCCGTCGCAGCCTTCGATCCAGCGCGGCTCGGTGGCGACCCACGGACCGTCGAGCAGGGCGCCCACGCGGGCATCGACGATGCGCACGCGATGCTCGAGACCGCCCTCGCTCACGAGCAGCTTGCGGCCATCCGACGAACAGCGCCACTCGAGATCGAGCGCGCCGCTGTGAACGATGTCGCGCTGCGTGCCCTCGACGATGTCGAAGCGCGTGAGGTATGTGACTCCGCCGCGCGTCGCGGTGAAGAAGCCGGCTCCCGCCTGAGGCGAGAGCGTGATGCGAGACTGACCGACGGACTCGAGGTCGATGCGGGAGCCTTCGGCGGTCCAGCGCACCCTGCGCAGTGTGCGACCATCCGGCGTGTGACGCTCCTGAACGGTTCCCCACTCGAGCGTCACGGCGCGCATCTCCGCGCGGATCGCGTCGCGGTCGCGCGTGCGGCGCACGGTCTCGCCCGTCGCGGGCTCGATCCAGTGCAGCTCCGGCACACCGAACTCGCGATTCACGACCTCGACGCGCGCCTCGCCTGCGGCATTCCACGCGATCGTCTGCGCTCCGTGGGACTGCGTGTCGAGGATCTCGAGCGGCGCGCCATGCTCGAGCGGCACGATCCAGCAACGCGTTTCACCCGACCACCCGCGCGCGCCGCTGACGGCCACCCAGCGGCCGTCGGGCGAGAGCGCGGCCTCGAGTCGATACGGATCGCGCGCGGACGAGTCCGCAAAGTTGGCCCCGGCGAACGGTCCAAAATTCGCGGCCGCGAGGATGGAACCCAGGCAAAGCACGCCGCAAGCGGCGCGCACGGTGGTGGTCTGCTGCATGTGCTTCTCCCGACCCCGACATCGGGAGCGCGAGCGAGCCACCTTGACAAAATGCGACTTTCTTAGGCAGCCAGCGGCTCAGCCGCCGCGACCGGCCGCGTAGAGATTGCGCGCAAAGGGGAACTCCCCAGCCGCGATCTCGCCCACCTTGGCGAGCAACTCCGGCTCGTCGGTCGCCGCGAACACATAGAACTTCCACAAATCGCGATAGGAGCGTTCGAGATCCGCGAGCCGCGGGACCTTGGCGGAGTGCTCGGACAGGGGGCGCAGCGCGTCGTCGCCGGGCCAGCGCACATGCGTGGCGGCTTCCTTCAGCTGCATGCGCCGCGCGGGACACACGACCATGATCTCGATCTCGCGCCCGGTCGCGAAGCGCACGAGGTCCTGCACGCGCTCCTCGACCGCCGTGCGCGCGGCATGGCCCTCGAGCGCGAAATACTTCGACACGAACTCGGCCTGCGCGCCTTCGTTGTGCTGGCGGGGAAACACGCACGCGCGTTTCGGCAGGCGCCGGTCGCGATAGCGTTGAACGAGCGAACGGATGCGGCGGCCGGTCGCCGGCCGCGCGCGCTCGAGCGCGCGCTCGAGCAGGTCGAGCAGCGAGTCGTCCGTCGTCATGTAGAAGTCTTCCTCCGCGAGCAGCTTCTCGCGCAGGCACAGCTCGACCCCGCGAGCGATCAGCGCACCCGCGGCGACCTTCGCGTGGTGGTAGTAGACGCGCTCGGAGAAGTAGTAGCGCGCCTCGAGCATGCGCACGATCTCGCTCAGGATGTCCTCGCGCAGCAGGTTGTGCTTGGCGAGGTCGATGTAGAGGTTCCCGCTCGCGCGATCGACCTTGAAGTGCGTGACGAGCCGCGGATCGATGCCGATCTTGAGGCCCGTGAAGTAGGCGTCGCGCTGCAGGTAGTCGAGAATGTCCGAGCAGATCGTGTCGGAGTTGATCTGACGCCAGTAGGGCGGCACGCGCTCGCCGCCCCGACCTGCGGGCGAGAGCACGGAGAGCAGGTCGCGCGCGAGCCCGAGGCGTTCGAGCTTCTGCCCGATCTCGGTCTGGGCCCCCAGCATGCGCTCGAAGCGATACGGCGAGTCGTGGCGGTGCAAGAGACCCGCCTGGTCCTCGACATGATGGCCGTACGGAATGTGCGTGATGTCGTGCACGAGCGCGGCGATGCGGATCACGCGCGCCTCCTCGGGCCCCACCTTCAGCTGCTCGCGCGGATTGTCCGCAGCCGCGCGGCTCGTCCCGTCGATGATCGCCTGCGAGAGATGCACGGTGCCGATCGAGTGCTCGAAGCGGCTGTGGCGCGCGCCGGGATAGACGAGGTCGGCCGAGCCGAGCTGCTTGATGCCGCGCAGGCGCTGCATTTCGCGCGTGTCGAGCAGCGCGAGCTCCTCGTGGGTCAGGTAGATGTCGCCGTGCACGGGGTCGCGCACGACGCTGAAGCGCTTGGACTTGTCCACCAGCGGCAGTCTATCCGAAAGCCGCCGATGGCTCAGCGGCCGATCTGCTGCACAGAACCCGCCCCTGAAACGCTCTTGGAAACCTGCGGCGACCCGCAGTAGCGCACATCGCCCGCGCCGGTGATCGAAGCGTCGAGTCGCTCGCTCGCGGCAAGCACCACATCGCCCGCGCCTGAGATCGACACCCTGGCGCGCTTGGCATCGAGCCCGATGAGATGCGCGTCCCCGGTGCCGGAAATGGCGAGCTCGAGCGCATCTACGGTCCCGTTCGCCGACACGTCACTCGAGCCGCGGATCGCGATGCTGAGCCGCTCGCCCATCACCCCGTCGAGCTGCACATCGCCCGCTCCATCGACCTCGACCGCGGTGAGCGCCGGGGTCACGAGCGCGATGCTCAGCGGGAGCCGGGTGCGGTACCGGCCAGGCGCGAAGTCGAGCACGAGCACTCCGTCCTCGACGCGCGTGCGCACATGCTCGAGCAGGTTGTCGTCCCCCTCGAGCACCACCGAGCGCGTGTCCCCGACCGAAGCGCGGAGATCGAAGCCGCCTTCGAGGCGCACGGCACGAAACTCGGGGACCTCCCGCGCCTGCGAGGACGAGATCCCGGAACCCTCGAGCAACTTCGCTGAGCCGTCGCCGGACACCCACAGCGAACCCTGCGATTCACAGGGTCCGACAACGACGACGCACGCGGGGGTGAGGAAGAAGAGCGACAGGAAGAGGAGGTACTTCATGGTAAGGAGTGTCTCAAGCAGCCCCACGCGATGGTTACGCGTCTTCGGCGAAACTCTCAGCGCCGCATCGAGCGCACCAGCGGGCGCTCGCCCGCTTGCTCGCGCTCGAAGTCCGCCTTGCAGGCCATGCCGCGCCAGCCCTCGTGGCACAGGATCTGCCCGCAGATGCCGCCGAGGGTGTTGCCGGGCCCCGGCAGCACGACCTGGTCGGGCGCGTGCTCCCGCAGCGCGACGCGCACGGACTTGGTGAAGTCGTACGGGTCGGTGACCTGCGTCGTGAGCGTGTAGCGCACGAGCTCCGTCACATCCGTGCTCCACGGAGTGAAGCGCACGCCGCGGCCATCGATGAGCGTCGTCCGCGGAGCGCCGAAGCGCAGGCGCGACAGCGTCTCCAGCGCGGCGTCGCTGACGGGCTGCACGAGCGGCGTGTGGTAGGCCCCGTGCTGCATCAGCCGGAAGGGATAGGTGTTGGCGCCGAGCTTCACCTGCGGCAGGTTCGCGAGCAGGTGCGCGATCCCGTCCTCGGTGCCCGCGAGCACCGCGAAGCCGCCGAGCTCGATCGAAGGGAGCGCATGGCCGTTCGATGAACCGAGAGCTGCGCGCACCGCGCTCGCGCGCGCCGCATCGCGGCGCCAGTCATCGTCGACGAGCGGATACAGGATCTGCCCGCCGCCGGCGTGGCGCTCCTGCGCCAGCGCCATCTCCTGAACGAGCCGGAAGCCGTCGTCGAAGGACAGCGCGCCGCCGACGGCGAGCGCCGTGTACCAGCCCATCGAGTTGCCGGCCACGGCCACGCACTCGTCCTGCTCCATCGCCGCCGCCGCATCGAGCATCGTGACGAGCCAGATGAGCAGCGACACATTCGCAGGCCGCAGATGCACGGCCCCGCTGAACTTGGCCGCGCGATCGAGCTCGGTGAGAGTCGGCAGACCGTACTCGGCCCGCAGCTCGTCCGCGCGCGCGACCCACGGGTGCCCCGCGGGCAGCGTGCCCATGGTCTTCTCCGTGTACGAGCCCCGTCCGGGGCACAGGATCGCGATGCGCTTCATGCCATCCTCCGCGCCGCCTCGACGATCTCGCTGTCCTGCATGAGCACCACGCTCGTCGCGGATCCCAGCGGCACATAAGTGTCCGCCGCGCGCACGGAGCGCAGCTTGCCGCCGGCGCCGCGCTCCGCAAGATTGGCGAGCACGGCTTCGGCGATGCCGCCACCGGTCGCACGACACTCGTCGGCCACGAGCACACCTTGGCACTGCACGGCGTGCCGCGCGATCGCGTCGAAGGGCAGCGGATTGAGCCAGCGCACATCGAGCACGCGCGCGCGGATGCCGTGCCGCTCCGCGAGCACCTTCGCGGCGCGCAGCGAGAGCCGCAGGCCGTTCGCGTAGCTCACGATCAGCAGATCGCGCGCGTCCTCGTGGTACACGCCCACATCGCCGGGCAGCAGCACATCGCTCTCCGGCGGCGGATACGGGAACAGCCACCGGTTGTCGCCGTCCTCGTACAGGTCGCGCTCGTGGTAGAGCGCGATCGGCTCGAGGAACACCACGACGCGCTGGCAGGCCTTCGCCGTCGCGATCGCGCCGCGCAGCATGCGCGCCGCGTCGTCGCCGCGCGCCGGCACCGCGATCATCAGGCCGGGAATGTCGCGCAGCGCGCCGAACGAGTTGTCGTTGTGGAAGTGGCCGCCAAAACCCTTCTGGTAGGCGAGCCCCTGCACGCGCACCACCATCGGATTGGCGAACTGGCCGTTCGAGAAGAACTGCAGCGAGCAGGCTTCCCCGCGCAGCTGGTCGAGCGCGTTGTGGATGTAGGCGAGGTACTGGATCTCCGGCAGCGGCAGCAGCCCGATGTGCGCGGCACCTTGCGCGAGTCCGAGGATCGATGTCTCGTCGAGCAGCGTGTCGAAGCAGCGCGCGACGCCGAAGCGCTTCTGCAGATCCGCGGTGACGCCGTAGACACCGCCCTTCTTGCCCGAATCCTCGCCAAAAAGCAGCACCTCGGGCCGCCGCAGGAACTCGTCGTGCAGAGTCGAGTTCACATGCGCCGCGAGCGTCTTCTTCGTGGCGCTCGCCTGTTCTTCGGGCAGCGTCCCGAAGTGCGCCTTGCGGCGCTCGGGCTCGATGGCAGCGCGCGCCTCCGCGCGCACCGCGGCCTCGTCCCAGCGTCCGAGCGGCGCGACGACCGACTCGCGCGTCTCGAGCCTCGGCCGACGCGTCGCTTCCTCGCCGGCGGCGTTCACGCGCGCGCGTGTGTCGCGCACGAGCGCGCGCAAGCTGGCCGGAGTCGCCGCGCCGCACGCGACGAGCCGCTTCGCGTTGCGCAGCAACGGATCGCGCGCTTCGAGCGCTTCGATCTCCTTGAGGTTGTGGTATGTGGTCTCGACATCGGAGCCTGCGTGGCCCCACAGGCGCGTCATTTCGAGGTGCAGGAACGCCGGGCGGCGCGTGGTGCGGCACCACAGAATCGCCTCGCGCGCGATGTCGTACACCTGTTCGAGCTCGCCTGCCGCGCGGAAGTAGCGCAGGTGCTCGACCGCGCCGAAGCTCTCGCAAATCCAGTCACGCGGCGTCGGCACCGAGATGCCGATGCCGTTGTCCTCGCACACGAACAGCACGGGGCAGGGACTGCCCTGACGCGCGGCGTAGCGTGCGAAGTTGAAGCCGGCGAGCGCGGTGCAGTGGTTCGCCGAGGCGTCGCCGAAGGAGCAGCACACGATCGAGTCGTTGGGCAGCTCGATCTCGATGCCGAGGCGCCGCGCGCGGGCGAGCGAGATCGCGAGTCCGACGGCCTTGGGCAGGTGCGACGCGATCGTGCTCGTCTGCGGCGGCACCCACAGCGGCCGGCTGCCCCACACCTTGTGGCGCCCGCCGCTGGCGGGATCCTCAGCGGAAGCGACGAGCGAGAGCAGCGTGTCGAACACGGGCGTGCCGCCGTCGAGCTTGCGCGAGCGCGCCTGCATCAGCCCGCCCGAGCGGTAGTGCAGGAAGCACGCATCCGTAGCGCGCAGCAACGCGCCGAGCACGGCGTTGTTCTCGTGCCCCGCGCTCGAAATGGTGTAGAAGCTGCGGTTCGACTTCTTCAGCTCGCGCGCGGCAATGTCGAGCGCACGCGACGCGACCTGGTCTTCGAACAGCTCGATCGCGGCGCGCGCCGTCAGGCTGCAACCTGCTTGCAGCGGTTCGTCGGGGCCGAGCAGGGCCGAGGCCGGCGCTGCGGATTCGAGCCAGTCGTCGAAAGCCTTCTCGACGACCGCGACGCGGTTGGTGCTCATAGGGCGCGCAACAGGATAGCGAGCGCCGCGAGTCGGCGTCGCCTCAGTGGACCGGCACGAAGCGCTCGAGCACGGCTGCGCGCAGCCGCAGGGCCAGCTCCTTGCGATCGGGGTGCCGCTCGGGACGCGGCAGGAACTCGATGCGCGCTTCGATCCCTCGCAGGCGCACCAGCGCGCGCGCGTGCGGCCCCAAGGGCGCTCCGCCCGACCAGCACACATGGGTGGAGGCGGGCGGATCGCCGGGCGCGGTGCGATAGCCCAGACACGCGGCCCACACCTCGAGCCCGTCTTCGGCCGCCAGCGCAAGGAGCGACGGTCGGAACTCGTGGACCGTGTCGCCCCGATGGCTCGTGCCCTCGGGGAACATCACCACGCCGATGCCCTTCGCGAGCGCCCGTGCGATCTGGATGTTCATCGCTGGCAGGTCGCGGCGTCGCTCGCGCACGAGGAACAGCGTGTCGAAGTCGCGCGCGAGCCGGCCGATGAGCGGCCAGTGCGCGATCTCGGCCTTGGACACGAAGGCCGCATCGACATGTGCTCCGAGCACGAGGATGTCGAGGTAGCTCAGGTGATTGGAGACGAGGAGCGCGGCCGGCGGCGGAGGCGTGCCGACGAGCTCGACGCGCACGGCAAAGGCCGCGCACAGGGCGCGACACCAGCGGCGCATGATCCAGCGGCGCCAGCGCTGCCGCGCGCGCGGCGCGGGGCACAGCGCCAGTCGACCGCCACACCATAGCCCGTACCACCACACCGTCGCGGCGAACGCGCGCGCAAGTCGAACATGAGGTCGCAGCCACTCCATGAGCGGTGATCGAACCGCCCTCCGCGAACGGGGTCAACCCTGCGACGCCGTGAAAGAGATGGAAAACGGGGGCCGATCCTGTGCGGCGCCGTGCCTAGAATCGAGTTCATGCGACTCGTGCTCCGCAACATCCTGCTCGCCGCCCTCGCGCTCACGCTCGCGCAATGCGGAGAGCCGCCGCGCCCCCCCAATGTGGTGGTGATCGCGCTCGACACGCTGCGACCGGACCACCTCGGCTGCTACGGGCATGGGCGCGGAACGAGCCCGAACCTCGATCGCTGGGCTGCACAGTCCGTGATCTTCGACAACGCGCAGTCGGCCGCTCCGTGGACCGCGCCCTCGCTCGTCTCGGTGATGACATCGCTCTACCCGAGCGTGCACGGCGTCACGACCTTCCCCGATCCCGGCGCGATGAACGAATGCGTGACGACGCTCGCGGAGGTGCTGAAAGCTCGCGGCTACGCGACTGCGGCCTTCACCGACGGCGGCTACGCGAAGAAACAGTTCGGCCTCGGGCAGGGCTTCGACCTGTACCCGCTCAACGAAGGCGACACGCCCGACGAGCACGCCTCCAATGTGCTGCACCCCAGCCGCCTCGCGCCCAACCTCGAGCGCACCCTGCGCTGGATCGAGGAGTTCAAGAACGAGCCCTTCTTCCTGTTCTTCCACACCTATGAGGTGCACGGCCCCTACCGGCCGCCGGAAGCAGACCTGCAGGCCTACCGGCCCGAGTATCGCGAGCAGGCGGAGCACGACCGGCTCGTGGCGGTGATCGATCGCTGGCTCGAGCAGCGCGAGATCGACGCCGAGGGTGTGCGCCTGATCCTCAAGCACAAGGAACACTGCAACGCGGGCAACGGCCCCGAGCAGGAAGGGCTCTATGCCAAGCTCAACGAGTTCGGCATTCGCACCTCGGACCCCGACATCATGGAGTTCTGGCGCGACCTGTACGACGCCGAGATCCGCCATGCGGACCGCGAGATCGCGCGGCTGCTCGAGCGGCTCGAACGCGCCGACCTCGCACCGAACACGATTGTGGTGATCGTCTCCGACCACGGCGAGGGCTTCGGCGAACACGGATATGTCGGCCACGGCAATGCGCTGCACGACGAGGCCCTGCGCGTGGTGCTCATGCTGCGCGCGCCCGAGCTCGCGCCGCGCCGTGTCGGCGATGTCGTCAACTCGATCGACGTGATGCCAACCGTGCTCGACCTCGCGGCCGTGCCGCGCACCTCGCTGCTGTTGCAGGGGCGCTCGCTCGTGC
Source organism: Planctomycetota bacterium (assembly GCA_016872795.1). Classification (GTDB taxonomy): domain Bacteria; phylum Planctomycetota; class UBA1135; order UBA1135; genus F1-120-MAGs118. The sequence goes on along the minus strand of VGYZ01000012.1, from coordinate 49,323 downwards.
CGGCTCTGCGCGGCGAGAAGCTGCCGATCGCGCCGGTCTTCACCCACTCGCTCTCGCGCAAGGACCGCGAGGCGCGCCAGTGGTCGGTGCGCGAAGGTCGCTGGCGCTTCGTGTGGGACGAGGAGCGTCAGCAGGGCGGACTCTTCGACCTCGAGAGCGATCCGCTGGAGCTCGCGGACATCGCCGCCGACAACCCCAAGATCGCCGAGCGCATGCTCGGGCTGCTGCGCGCCCAGCGCGATGTCGATCAGGCCTTCCGCGAGCGCGCCTCGGGCCCGCCGCAGCGCTACCAGCTCGATGCCGAAACCGAGCGCGAGCTGCGCATGCTCGGCTACTTCGACGGCGCGACTGTTCCCGGGAGCGAGCCGCGCTGGCTTCCGCTGCCGCGCCTCGGCCCGTAGATCGCATGGCCCGGCGGCCGGCGCGTCGCGCTAGCTCTTGCGCTTCTTCACCATCTTGGCCGGCTTGCCGTGGTCGTAATGGTCGTCGTGGCCACCGCCGACGCCGATGTCGCGCATCATCTTGCGCAGCTCGAGCGAGTGCATCTCCTCGGCCGCGATCTGGGTACGCGCGAACTCCTCGAGGTACACGCTCGAGTGCTCGACGGTCTCGAGCAGCTCCTTGTAGAGCTTGAGCGCGCGCGCCTCGTGGGCGGCGCTCTCCTCGAGGATGTCCTTCACCGCGTGGCGGTATGTCTCGTCGATCGACGCGATCTGCAGCGTCGGGTGGCCACCGAGGCCCGTGAGGAGCTCGCCCGCCTGCTGCGCGTGCAACAGCGACTCCGCAGCCTGCGCCTTCATGAAGGCCACGATCGGAATGCGGTTGGGGCCGGTCACCATCAGCGAGTAGTGCGTATAGCGCACCACGCCCGCGAGCTCGAACTCCATGATGCGCGAGAGGAGCTTGAGCGTGGACTTCGTGTTGAGGTCGTGGAGCGGCATGCCGCCAGCATATCACCGCAAGCGCCGGTCACAGGTAGCCGAGCGCGCGCAACTCCTCGAGCTGCGCTTCCGAGAGCCCATCGAGCGAGACGCCCGCTCCACCGAGCGCGCCCATGCGCGTGAGCCGCAGCGCGAGCCCCACGGCGCGCGGGTGCGCCGGCGAGTAGAGATTGACGAGCTCGTTCGGATCGCTCGCGAGGTCGTAGAGCTCGTGACGGCCCGTCGCCGGCCGGTGGATGTACTTCCAGTCGAGGCTGCGCAGCGCGTACATCTCGCGGTCGCGCGCGAGACGGTCCCCGGGCGCATGGTGCACCTCCGCGTACACATCGCGCGGCTCGCTGCTCGCGCCACCCCGCAGGTACGCCGCGAGCGAGCGGCCATCGAGCGCCTGCGACGGCGCTGGAAGGTCGAGCAACTCCGCCAGCGTCGGCAGCACGTCGACGACGCGCCCACGCTCGCGCACGACCGTGCCCGGCTCGATGCCGGGGCCGCGCAGCACGAACGGCACGTGCAGCTGCTCCTCGTAGAGGATCCCGTGCGTCCAGAAGCCGTGCTCGCCGAAGGCCTCGCCGTGGTCCGCGAGCACGACGATGAGCGTCTCGTCGAGCGTGCCCTGCGCGCGCAGGCGCTCGACGATGCGTCCGAGCTGCTCGTCCATGAAGCGCAGCTCCGCGTCGTACAGGTCGACGCGATGGCGCGGCACGGTGAGCGCCGGAATGCGCTGCTCGGGGCCGGCGCGTCGCAGGTTTTCCGGCAGCGGAAAGGACACATTGCGCTCGAGCCAGTCGCGCGGTGGGACGAACGACGGATCGTGGGCATCGAAGTAGTGCACGAGCAGCGCGAAGGGCTCGCGTCCGTGCTGCTCGAGCCACGCCAGCGCCAGCTCGGTCGTGTCGTCGGCCGGGCGCTGCGGGGCATCGCTCGCGCGCTCGATGCCGTGACGCTCGAAGCTCGGCGCGAGATCGTCGTGGTACGTCTCGAAGCCGCGCGCCAGCCCGTACTGGGCCCCCATCGGCTTGGCACTCACGAACGCCGCGGTGCGGCGGCCACTGCGCTGCCACAGCTCCGCCACGCAGGCGACATCCTTCGAGAGCGTCTCGCCGCCGACCGAAAACAAGCTGCGCACGCCGTGGCGATAGGGCAGCGAGCCCGTCAGCAGCGTGCTGGCGGACACGGGAGTGAGGGACGACTGCGAGCGCATGTCCTCGAAGCGCGCGCCCTCGGCCGCGAGCCGGTCGATCACCGGCGTCGTCGCGCGCTCGTAGCCGTAGCACGAGAGATGGTCGGCGCGCGTCGTGTCGAGCAGCACTACGAGCACATTCTGCGGACGCTCCGAAACACCGCAGGCCGCGGCGCACAACGCCGTGGCGGCGGCGAGCAGGCAAGTGCGGAACATCGCGGCCGAGTATAGGCCACGCGGCGCGCGCTTGGCCTCGCGCGAGCCCAGAACGTAGGCTCTGCGCACATCCGTGACCGAACATCGCACGCTCCGCACCGAGCTCGCGCTCGCGCTCGCGCTCTTCGCGCTGGCCTGCGGCCTCGCCTTCGCGACGCGCGAGCGGCGCCACGACGGCCGGCTCGGCAGCGACGAGCCCGAGTGGATCGCGATCTCGATCCTGCACTGGCAGCAGATCGTCACGGGCGCGCCACCCGCGGGAGCACAGCTCGAGCCGCCCGCCGAGCGCGGAGAGAGCCCTTGGGAGCAGGGCGTGCAGCGCACGACCTTCGGCTATATGAACCCGTGCCTGCCCAAGCTCGTGTGGGGCGCCACGCTGGCAGCCGCCGGCCACGACCAAGCCTCTCCGCGCGCGTTCCAGGTGTTCCATCGCGACGATCCGCAAGCGGGAGCACTGGCCCAGTCCGCGCTGCTCCCCGCCGAGCCGCTCGCACGCCGCGTGGTGCTCGCGCTCAGCGCGCTGTCCGCCATGCTGCTCTTCTTCTGCGCGCGCGAGCTCGTGCCGGGTCGCGCCGGCCTGCTCGCCGGCGCGCTCGCCTTCGCGTGCTGGTTCGCGACGCCGCTCGTGCAGGCGACCTCGAACTACCTGCGCACCGATCACTTCATGTTGCCGTTCTGCCTCGCCGGATTGCTCGTGGCGCTGCGGCGGCCGCGCGCGTCGCTCGCGACCGGCGCCATGCTCGGCCTCGCCTGCGGACTCGCCGTGTCGAGCAAGTTCAACGGTGGCCTGCTGTGCGCGGCGACGGCCGCTTGGGTGGCGCTGGCGACGCGACGCGCGCCACAGGACTGGAAGCGCGCGACCCTTGCACTCGCGCTCGCCGCGGGCCTCACCCTCGTGTGCTTCTACGCGCTCAACCCGCGCCTGTGGGGCGAGCCCCTCGCCGGCGTGCAGGACATGCTCGCGCGCTGGGACAAGCTGCTCGCGTTCTTCCAGGACGAGCTCGCGCCGCGCACCGGCGTCGCCGTCGCGCGCACCATCCCCGAGCGCCTCGCGCTCTTCGCCCGCACGCTCGCCGGTGGCGGCTTCGTGCTCGGCTATGTCGGAGTCGCGCTCGCGAGCTGCGGACTCCTGCTGCTCGCCTCTCGCGCCGCGAAGGGCTGCTCGCACGCCCAAGCCACGCTCGCGTTCGCGGTGATCTTCGTGCTGGGCACCATCGCATGGCTGCCGCTCGACTGGGAGCGCTTCTACCTGACGGCAACTCCCGCGCTCGTGCTGCTCCAAGTCGCGCCGCTCGCCTACGCGGCGGAGCGCTGGATCCCGCGCATCAGCGCAGCTTGAGCCGCAGCGAGAGTGCCGTCGCGTTCGCCCCGAGCGGCGTCGAGTCCATGCGCGTGAGCGCACTGGAATCGATGCGCTCGACGATCCCGCCGGGGAGCGACGCATACACAGTGCTGCCGTCGGAGCCGAGTACGGTCGCCAGCGGCGCCGGTCCCGGCACGAATCCGAGTGCGGAGAGTGCGCCGCTCTCGCGGTCGACGGAGAAGGCGACGAGCAGCGCGCCATGCGCTCCGCCGATCAGCAGCCGATCGCCGTCGGGCGTGAAGAGCAGCGATGTCGCGCCAGCGAGCGGCAGGAAGCCTCCCGGCAGCAGATAGGGCATGCCCGAGGCCGCATCGAGCGCGAAGATGTGCACGGCCGAGCCAGCGTCGTCGAGCGCCGCAAGCATCGTCCCGCTCGCGTCGACGGCGAGCGTGCGCGGCGCGGAGCCGAACAGCGTCGTGCCCCACTCGACCAACTCGCCGGTAGCCCAGTCGATGGCGTAGGTCTCGAGCGACGCGCCGCCCGTGCAGGCGACATGCAGGAACTCACCGGAGGGATGGAAGGCCAGCGCGAGCGGACCGTCGGGGAGGAATGTCTCGCCGCCGGGCTCGAGCGAACCGTCGGACTGCACGACCCAGCAGCGGATGCGCGCGGACGCTCCCTCGAGCACCTCGTAGGCGAAGCGCCCGGAGGGATCGACGAAGAAGCCGCTCGATCCGCCGCTCGGCAGCAGCGTGTCGCGCGGGAGCAGCGTGCCGTCGGCGGCGATGTCGTTCACCTGCGGCGGCGCTCCGGTCCGCGTGACATACACGACCGGCATCCACGGGTGAGGCTCGATGCGCGTGATCAGGCCCGGGACCGACTCGTCGAGCGGCCTGGGAACGAGCGAGCCATCGGACTCGACACCGAACACGCGCGGCTGCGGCGCGCCCGCGGCAAGCAGCTCGCGCGCGACACGAGCATCCGCGCGCGCACCGGGCACGAACGCCATCGAGCGCGCACTCCCGCGCGACATGCAGCGTGGCACGACGCTCGGCGTGAGCGTGCCGGTGCTCGCAAGCTCGCAAGCGAGCCAGCCGAAGTGCTCGACGAGCGCGTACACGCGCGCTCCATCCGGCGTCGCGCACAGGCGCGTCGCCGCGCGCTCGATCGAGTAGGGCGACGAGGGCGCAGGCAGCAAGCTGCCGTTGGCCCCGAGCGTGAAGACATCGAGGAAGCCCTCGAACGAGCGCGCGCTGACGACGAGGTCCGCGTGCGGGTGGGTCCACACGGCGCCGGTGCCACTGCCCGTTGCGACGGGAGAACCCGCGACGGCCGACAGCGCGCCGCTCTGGGGCTGGATTGCGAAGACGCGCAAGCCTCCCGAGAGGTCGGCGCCGATCAGGTAGTCACCTCGGTGTGCGACCGAGAGCGAGGCAAGCGCGCCGACGCCACCGAGGCGCGCGACGGGGAGGAGAATTCCGTCGTCGGGGTCGATGGAGAGCGTGGCGAGCTCCGCGTCGTAGGCGCCGGCCACGAACGCGAAGCGTCCGGTCGGATCGACCGCCAAGGCGGTGGGTTCGCTCGGAAGATCGCTCGTCTCGCCCGCGAGCGAGAGCGCTCCGCTGGTCGGATCGACATGCCACACGAGCAGGCGCGGCTCGGCCGTGAGTGCGCACAGTCGCGCGCCGCTCACCGCGAGCGCGATCGCCGCCGTGGAACCGGTGCTCGCGACATGTCCGCTCGCGAGCCAGCGACCATCGTCGCCGCGCAGGAGGGTTGCCACGGCCGCGCGATCGCCCTCCGCGAGGAACAGCACCCGTCCATCGGTGCTCGCGAGCACCTCGCTCGCCGCCGTGTCGACGCCGAGTGCGTGCTCGAAGGCCTCCAGAGCGCCGCTCGCGCTCGCGGGCAGATATGTCGACAGAACCGGCTCGCCGTCGTTCAGCACGATCGCCGCCCGAGCCTGCGGCAATCCGACATCGAATGTGAACTCGCTCTCGATCCACGCGCCACGACAGTCGTGCACGCGAATCGTGACCGCGAACGACTGCGCGAGGGCATCGGCGGCAGGCAGGCCCTCGAGCACGCCGCTCGTCGGATCGAGCGAGACTCCGTCGGGCAGCACACCCGCGGTGAGTTCAAATGTCGCAGCCCGTCCGCTCGCGACTTGGGGTGCGAGTCGAGCGTGCACTCCGATCGCGAGCGGCTGCGCCGCGCCACCGTAGTCGAGTCCCGCGAGCACGACTTCGAGCACCTCGAACACGACCTGCGCACTCGCCGAGCCCGCCGAGTTGGAGGCCGTGATCGTGTACACGCGCTCGGTCGCGGAATCCTGCGGCGCGCCACGCAACACGCCGGTCGCGGCATCGAGCTGCAGACCTCTGGGCAACGCGGGCGACACCGAGTAGTTCGTCGGCGCCCCTCCCGCGATGCTCGGAACGAGCTCCGCGAGCTCCTCACATGTGCGCGGCACGCTGGCGAAGCCCGGGTAGCCGAGCGACTGCGGCGGGTTCGCAGCGCCACCGCCTCCGCCGCCGCCACAGGCCCCGACGACGACCCCGACGACGGCTAGCACGCCGCAGCGAATCAGCGCGTGCATGGGGAGTGGATGGCGCATGTCGTGCACTTGGAAGCGAAGCTCGTGGATCCCGGCCGCGAGGCTTCCAACACCTTCGTCAGCCGGAAGGCCCCCCTTGAGCGATCCCATCGCCCTGTCAGGAATCAACGAACCGGGGGCCTCTGGCGGACGCCAAAGGCCCCCGGAAAGGGCAGAAAAGGCTCGTGTCGGGCCCTCGGATGCGGTGGCTCAGACCTTGGCCGCCGCGCGCTGGCGCAGCTCGGCCACCACCATGTCGCCGACTTCCTGCGTGTTGTGCGCGCCGGTGTGGACGCCCTTGAGGCGCCGCGTGCGCAGCAGGTCCGCGACCACGGTCTCGATCGCCACCGAAGCGGCCTTCTGACCGAGGTAGTCGAGCATCATGGCGCCGGCGAGGATCGCGGCGATCGGGCTCGACACATTCTTGCCCGCGTACTTCGGCGCCGAGCCGTGGATCGGCTCGAACAGCGAGACCTTGCCGGGGTTCAAGTTGCCCGAAGCCGCGATGCCCATGCCGCCCTGCACCATCGCGCCGAGGTCGGTGATGATGTCGCCGAACAGGTTCGTCGTGACGGCCACATCGAACCACTCGGGGTTCTTCACCATCCACATGCAGGCCGCGTCGATGTAGGCGTGGTCGGTCTTGATGTCCTGGTACTCCTTCGCGACTTCGGCGAAGGTGCGCGTCCACAGGTCCTGCGCGCGCACCGCGTTGGCTTTGTCGATCAGGGTCACCTGCTTGCGCGGGCGCTTGCGGGCGAGCTCGAAGGCGTAGCGGATCACGCGCTCGACGCCGTGGCGCGTGTAGACCATGGTCTGCACCGCGACTTCGGTGTCGTGGCCCTTGTGGGTGAAGCCGTGCGCGCCCGAGTACGCGTCCTCGGTGTTCTCGCGCACGATCACCATGTCGACATGCTCCGGCTTCTTGTCCTTGAGCGGGCAGAGCGACTCGTCGTACAGCTTGATCGGGCGCAGGTTGACATACAGGTCGAGGTCGAAGCGGCACTTGGCGATGATGCCGTACTCGATCAGGCCGACGGGAACGCGCGGGTCGCCGATGGCGCCGAGGTAGATCGCGTCCTTCTGCCTGACCTCGCTGAAGGCGGCGTCGGGGAAGATCTCCTTCGTGGCGAGGTAGTGCTCGGTGCCGAAGGGATACTCCGTGCAGCGCACGCGGAAGCCCCAGATCTCGGCGGCGGCGTCGACGACCTTCAGCGCCTCGCGCGTGACTTCGGGACCGATGCCGTCGCCGGCGATGACTGCGATCTGATGTTCGGTCATGGCTACTCGAGATTCGGGGGACTTGGGAGGACTAGCGCGCCGCCGAAGCGGGCCGGGTACGGAACATGCCGGGGCGGAACGAGGAGATCTTGCCCTCGATGGCGCTCGCGGCGACGGTCAGCGGCGAAGCGAGGTAGAGCTTCCCCGGGCCGCTGCGACCGGTGAAGTTGCGATTGATGGCGCTGACCGTGACTTGCTCGGGTCCGCTCGAAACCCCGGGCCCGCAGCCGATGCACGCGCCGCAACCGGGGTTGATGACTTCGACGCCCGCGGAAGCGAAGAGCTCCATGTAGCCCTTGGCGCGCGCGTAGTCGCGCACATCCTCGCTGCCGAACTGCAGGAACATCTTCACTCCGGGCGCGACGCGCCGACCGGCGGCGAGCGCCTCGCGCACAACCGTGGCGTACATGTCCATGTCGTGCGCCTTGCCGGCCGTGCAGGAGCCGCCGTAGGCGATGTCGATCTTGATGTCGCCGAGCTCGGCCACATCGGCGCCGTAGGTCGGGTCCGAGGGCTTGGCCACCATCGGACGCAGCTTCGAGAGGTCGATCGTGTGCACGCCGCCGTCGTAGTGCGCGCCCTTGTCGGGGAACACGAAGCGCGCCTCGATGTCGGCCTTCGACATCGAACCGCGGCGGGCGGCCAGCCACTCGAGCGTGAGCGCGTCGGCCTCGCAGATGCCTGAGCGCGCCGAGCACTCGGTCGCCATGTTGCAGAGCGTCGCGCGCTCGTCCACCGAGAGCGACGCGAGCCCCGGACCGCCGAACTCCATCACGCGATCGAGCGTCTCCTCGCGCACCGCGAATGTGGCGAGGATGTGCAGGATCACGTCCTTCGCCGTGCAGTCGCTCGCGAGCTTGCCCGTGAGCTCGAAGCGGATCGACTCGGGCACCTTGACGAAGGTGAAGCCCGAGTAGGCGAGGCCCGCGTACTCGGTGGCACCGACGCCCCATGTGAGCGCGTTGTTGCCGCCGCCCATGCAGGTGTGGCTGTCGGTCGCCTGAATGAAGTCGCCGGGGTCGACGAAGTGCTCGCGGGCGACCTGATGGCAGATGCCCGGGCTGACGCCGTCGCGCGCGGAGTAGTCGCGCACGCCGGTGTGCTTCTGGAACTCGCGCTGCAGGCGCCGCAGGGTCTCGATCTGCGCCTCGAAGGGCTTCATGCGCGGCACGCCGGTGGCGTACAGCAGGTGGTCCTCGAACACCGCGAACTTGGCGGGGTTGGTGACCTTGTAGTTCGCGCCGTACTCCTGCTGCAGGAAGTAGTGCACCTGGGCGGTGGTGAACTCGTGGCTGTAGCCGCCGTCGACGCTGACGAGGGTAGCGTCGAGGGGCTTGACGCAGCTCTCGCGCTCGCCGCCGACCAAGTGCGTGGCGATGATCTTCTCGGCCATCGTCATCGCGCGCGGCGCGTGGCGCGGCGGCGCGACCTTGACCTCGCCCGCCTTGTACTTGGCGCCGAACTCGAACAGGCCGCCGGCCTCGAGGATTGCGCGCGTGACCTCGTCGTAGCGCTCAGTGAACTCCTCGAGCGCGATCTCCTCGCCCGCCTCGAGCCGCCGCAGTTGCTCGTAGTCCCCCATCAGCTGGCCGAGGTTGATGTTGTTGCGCGCGTGGATCGGCGCGAACGAGTGCGCGATCACCAGGCCGATGCCCGACCACTTCTCGGCCTGCGGCGCGGTCTCGCGCGACGAGCCGGTGCCCTTGCGCTGGCCGCTGACGATGGCCTCGAAGCCGCCGTCGAAGAGCGCGCGCGTGCCGAACACGCGCTGGTTGGAGGCGTCCATCAGCCCGGCGTAGGCATCGAGCGCGATGTCCTCGGGCTTGTGGCGGAAGCACACCCACGCGGGCGTCATCGCGTCCGTGTTGATGTCGTCGAGCAGCTCGGCCGAGTTCACGTCCCCCATGCGGACGCGGAGCTCGCCGCGCAGCTGGGCGCGGATCTTCTCGACATCCTTGAACAGGTAGAGGACGCGCTTGCCTTGCGAGAGGCGCACCACGCGACGGCCGTCTGCCCGCGTGTGGATCACCGGGTTCGGCATCGCCCTAGGCCCTCGGGTTGCGCACGAGGATCGCGATGCCCTGCCCGCCGCCGATGCACGCGGACGCCATGCCATAGCGCAGCTGCTTGCGGCGCAGCTCGTACATCAGCGTGAGCACCAGGCGCGTGCCCGTCGCGCCGAGCGGGTGGCCGAGGCTGACCGCGCCGCCGTTGACATTGCAGCGCTCGCGGTCGAGGCCGAGTTCCTTCTCGCAGGCGAGGTACTGGGCCGCAAAGGCCTCGTTGATCTCGACGCGATCGAGCTCGCCGAGCTTCACGCCCGTGCGCGCGAGGCAGGCTTGGATCGCCGGCACGGGACCGATGCCCATCTCGCGCGGATCGCAGCCCACCACCGCCCAGCCGACGATCTCCGCGAACACATCGAGTTGATCGGCCTTGGCGCGCTCCTCGGTCGTGACGACCACGGCCGCGGCGCCGTCGACGATGCCGCTGGCGTTGCCGGCCGTCACCGTGCCGTCCTTGCCGAACGCCGCGCGCAGCTTGGCGAGGCCCTCGAGCGTCGTGTCGGGCTTGATGTGGTCGTCGGTGTCGACGAGCTCGTCGCCCTTGCGGCCCTTGATCGTGACCGGCGCGATTTCCTCGGCAAAACGGCGCTCCTTGACGGCGGCGGCGCCGAGCTGGTGGCTGCGCAGCGCGAAGCGATCCTGCTCCTCGCGGCTGATGCCGAGGCGCTTGGCGAGGTTCTCGGCGGTCTGCGCCATGAACAGGTCCGCGAGCGGATCCTTGAGGCTGCCGAAGAGCATGTCGACGAGCTGGGGCTGCACGCCGAACGGAATCCCCGCGCGCGTGCCGTACATGCAAAACGGCGCCTGCGACATGTTCTCCATGCCGCCCGCGAGCGCCATCTGCGACTCGCCCAAGAGCAGCATCTGCGCGGCGCTGACGATCGACTGGATGCCCGAGCCGCACAGGCGGTTGACGGTCAGCCCGCCCGCCGTCTGGGGCGCGCCCGCGCGCAGGCCGACATGGCGCGCGCCGTAGATCGCGTCCGACGAGGTCTGCAGCGCGTTGCCGATCACCACATGGTCGATGGCGCTAGCGCTCACGCGCGCGCGAGAGAGAGCGTGCACGCTCGCGTGCGCCGCGAGCTCGATCGCGCTCGTGTCCTTGAACTTGCCGTAGCCGGGGGTGCCGATGTACTCGCACATGGGCGTGCGCGCGCCACCGACGATCACCAGTTTCTTGCTCATCGTTGCCTGCTCGTGGACTTGGCTTGCGAAACGGCTGGGAGAGCGAGCGGCGGCCCGCTGGGGGCCGCCCGACCGTTCCCGGCCTTCGAATTGCGTGGGAAAGCTTCCGCGAGGCTCGCTAGCAGCCCTTGAAGTTCGCCTTGCGCTTCTCGAGGAAGGCCTGCATGCCTTCCTTCATGTCGGCCGTGGCCGCTGCGAGTCCGAACATGTCGGTCTCGATGATCTCGCCTTCCTGCTGGCTCATGTTCTGGCCGCGGCGGATGGTCTCCATCGCGAGCCGCACGGCCACCGGGCCGCGTGACAGGATGGTCTTCAAGAGCTTGGTCGTGCCTTCCTTGAGCTCCGCCGCTTCGAACAGGCGATTGACGACGCCCACGCGCCAGGCCTCTTCGGCCGTGACCATGTCGCCGGTGAGCACCCACTCGCGCGCCACGCCGGGGCCCGCGATGCGCGCGAGGCGCTGCGTCCCGCCGTAGCCCGGAATGATGCCGAGCGAGACTTCCGGCAGGCCGATCTTGGCCGTCTTCGAGGCCGTGCGCAGCGTGGCCGCGAGCGCGAGCTCGCAGCCGCCGCCGAGGGCGAAGCCGTTGATCATGGCGATCGAGGGCTTGCCGAGGGTCTCGAGGCGTCCGAGCACGGTCTGGCCGTAGAAGGCGAGGTCCTTGGCGCCGAGCGGCTCCATCTTGGCGAGCTCGCCGATGTCGGCGCCCGCCACGAAGGCCTTCTCGCCCGCGCCGGTGAGGATCACACCGCGCACGCTCGCATCCGCCTTGAGCGCGTCGAAGCAGCACGCGAGCTCGCCGAGCACCGCGGCGTTCAGCGCGTTCATCTTGTCGGGACGGTTGATCGTGACCGTCGCAATCCCCTCGAGTGTCTCGCACAAAAGGTACTGCAGCTGCATGGGAACTCAGGCCTTCGCGGCGGGCCGCGTGATCGTGACCTTGACGATCTTGACCGGGCTCACGGGCTTGCTGTTCTCGCCGCCGCGCACGGTCGGCGCCTTGGCGATCTTGTCGAGCGTGTCATCGCCCGCCACGAGCTTGCCGAACGCCGTGTACTGCCGGTCGAGGAAGCCCGCGTTGCCGTGGCAGATGAAGAACTGCGAACCGGCGGAGTTGGGATCCTGCGAGCGCGCCATCGAGAGCACGCCGCGCACATGGGGCGTGTCGTTGAACTCGGCCTTGATCTTGTAACCCGGACCACCCATCCCCGAGCCCTCGGGGCAGCCGCCCTGAATCATGAAGCCCGGAATCGTGCGGTGAAACACGGTGCCGTTGTAGAAGCCCTTCTCGGCGAGCTTGACGAAGTTCTCCACATGGCCGGGGGCCTTGGCGGGGAAGAACTCGAGCGTCAGGCTGCCGGCGGAAGTCTCGAGCGTCGCGGTGACGCCCTCGAGTGCGTGTGCCATGGTCACTTGCCTCCTCCAATCGGAACCGGGGCGGGCGCGGGGCCTTGAGCGCTCTGGCTCGGCTCGGCCTTGACCCACTCCGGACGCAGCACGACCGTCGCGCGCTCGATCTTCTGAGTCGCGTTCGGCTTGTCGCCCTGCCCGCGCGGCGTGTTGACGATCAGGTCGACCACATCGAGGCCGAGCACGGTCTCGCCGAAGGCCGAGTACTGGCCGTCCAAGTGCGCGGCCTTGTCGTGCATGATGAAAAACTGGCACGAGGCCGAGTTCGGGTCGCTCGTGCGCGCGGCCGAGAGCACGCCGCGCACATGCTTCACGTTGGCGTTGAACTCGGCCTTGAGCTGGCGCGGACCGTTGCCCGTGCCGGTGCCCTGCGGATCGCCGCCCTGGATCATGAAGCGCGGAATCACGCGGTGGAACACGGTGTTGTCGTAGAACTTGATGTACGCCAGATCGAGGTAGTTGCGCGCGTGCTCGGGAGCGATGTGGGGCCACATGCGCACGAGGATGTCACCGCGATTGGTCTGCAACAGCACGAGGTAGTTGTTCAGATCCTCGGACGGCATCGTGAGGAAGTTCAGATCCGCCGGCGCGGCCGTGAGCGACTTGACCTCGACCGGCTTGGTGTCGGCAACTTCCGGCGCGAAGCGCAGCTGGAACGCGCTCGCGCTGCCCAAGTAGGGACCGAGGTCGAGGTCGCCCTCGAGCTTGAAGCCGCCCGGCAGCGGCAGCGTGCCCGACTCCTCGCGCTTGGCGAGGGGCACGCCGTCGATGCTGAAGGCGCTCGGCGTCATCAGCCAGCTCGACACCACCGTGCCCTCCTTGGGCGCGGTGACCTCGATGTGGACCTTGTAGGGCTGGCCGGCGATGAACATCGACGGCGCGTTCCAGCGGATTTCGGGACCGCCGACCGCGGTCGGCACGAGTGCGAGGAGAGAGAGGATCATGCGCGCTTGTCGCCTTCCCATTTGTAGAAGCCTTCACCGGTCTTCCGCCCGAGCTTCTTCTGCGCGACAAGGTCGCGCAGCAGCTTGGGCACCTGGAAGGCCGGTTCGTTCGGGTATCGCTTGGTCCAGCCCTCGACGATGGAGAGGGTGGTGTCGAGACCGACATAGTCCGTGAGCTCGATCGGGCCCATGGGATAGCCGCAGCCGAGCTTCATGGCCGTGTCGATGTCCTGAGCCGAAGCATCGCCGCGTTCGAGCATGCGCATCGCTTCGCTCATGTAAGGAACGAGCAGCCGGTTCACGACGAAGCCCGGGGTGTCCACGCAGGCCACGGGCGCCTTGCCGCAGGCGGTGCCGAAGGCGCGGGCGTCCTCGAACACCTGCGCGTCGGTGCGATCCGTGCGCACGACCTCGACGAGCTTCATCAGCTGGACGGGGTTGAAGAAGTGCAGGCCCACGAAGCGCGCGGGGCGGCCCGAGGCGGTCGCCATCTCGCCGATCGGGAACGAGCTGGTGTTGGAGGCGAAGATCGTCGAAGGCTTGCACAGCGCGCCGAGCTCCGCGAACAGCGCCTTCTTGGCGTCGAGGTTCTCGACGATGGCCTCGATCACGAGGTCGCAGTCGGCGAGCGCCTGCACGGAAGTCGTGCCGCTGATGCGCGCGCGCGTCGCCGCGGCCTTGGCCTTGGCCTCTTCCTCGGTCGCCTTGCCGTCCTTGACGGCCTTCTCCGCGAGCTTCGCGAGGCTCTTGTCGATGCGACCGAGGCCGCTCTCGAGGAACTTCTGCTCGGCCTCGAGCACGACCACCGTGCAGCCGCCCTGGGCCGCGACCTGCACGATGCCGTGGCCCATCAGCCCACAGCCCACCACGCCCACTTTCGAAATCGCCATGAAGTCTCGTGTCCTTTTAGGGTCTCTCAAAGGCCGTCGCGAGCCCGAGCCCGCCGCTGATGCACAGCGTGGCGAGTCCGTTGCGCGCGCTGCGGCGTCGCATCTCGTGCAGGAGCGTCACGACGATGCGCGCGCCCGTGCAACCAATCGGATGGCCGAGGCTGATCGCCCCGCCGTTGACATTGAGCCGCTCGGGCTGGAAACGCAGCTCGCGCTGGCAGGCGAGCACCTGCGCCGCGAAGGCCTCGTTCAGCTCGATCAGGTCGTACTCGCCCACTTGCAGGCCGTTTTTCGCCTCGAGCGCGCGCACCGCGGGCACCGGCCCAAGGCCCATGACCTCCGGCGGCACGCCGGCCTCGCTCATGTGGCCGACCGTCGCGAGCGGCTCGAATCCGAGCTCGTCGGCGCGCGTCGCGCTCATCACGAGCAGCGCGGCCGCGCCGTCGGTGATGCCGCTGGAGTTGCCGGCCGAGACGCTGCCCTGCTTGTGGAACACCGGCGGCAGCTTGGTCATGTCCTCGAGCGTCGCGTGGTCGCGCGCATGCTCGTCGTTGCAAAACAGCGTCGTGCCCTTCTTGCCCGCGAGCTCGATGGGAACGAGCTCATCCGCGAAGCGCCCGGCCTCGCGGGCGCGCTGGCTCTTGTGCTGGCTTTCGAGCGCGAAGCGGTCCTGCTCGTCGCGCGCGATGCCGAGTTCGCGGGCGAGCTTCTCGGCCGTCTCTCCCATCAGCATGTTGGCGAGCGGACACTGGAAGCCGTCCTTGTACATGCCGTCGACCACCGGCTGGTGGCCCATGCGGTAGCCGCGCCGGAAGTCCGGCAAGAGGAACGGCAGGCGGCTCATGGACTCGGTGCCGCCGGCGATGGCGATGTCGGTGCGGCCGAGGCGGATCGAGTCGACCACCAGAGCGAGCGCCTTGAGGCCCGAGCCGCAGGCCATGTTGACGGTCCACGCGGGCGTCGTCGTCGGCACGAGGGAGCGCACCGCGATCTGGCGCGCGACATTGGGACCGCCGCCCGCTTGGCGAGCGTTGCCGATCACGACCTCGCCGACGCGGGAGGGATCGAGGCCCGAGCGCGCGAGCAGTCCCTTGACCGCGTGCACCCCAAGATCGGCGGCGGAGAGCTCCGAGAGGCTCCCCATGAACTTGCCGATCGGCGTGCGGACGGCGTGGGTGACCACGACCGCCGGGCCTTGGGGGCGGGACGCCTTGGACACGCTTGCAACTTCGGGAGCAGGGATGGGGTGGGTGCTTGGCCGCGCTCCGGGACGGTCCGGGAGCGGCTCCGCGGAGCATCTCTCCGCACTTCGGAGGATCCTCCACGGATTTTCAGGCCAGTAAAGATAGGAACGACCCCGCCGAGACGCAACCCTGCCCGGGCAGACCGAATCGCCCCCGTCAAGGCCGCGACCGGTGCGCAGTTTCTCGCGCTTTCGCTCGCCGCTCGGCCGAGCCAGAATCCGGTAGTGTTGCAACCGTCTCCCACCGAGAGTGCGCCGCCCATCGCGGCGGAGGCCGAGCACGCCCGCCGCCAGCGCGAGCTCGCGACCTTCGGGTCGCTGCTCGCGGACTCCTCGCCGCTCGTCCAGCGCGAAGTGCGGCGCGAGCTCGAGCGGCGCGGCAAGCAGGCCCTGCCGCTCCTGACCGCGGTCGCGCGCGGCGGCGAGGCCCGCGCTCGGACAGCGGCGCGCGCGATCCTGCTCGGCCACGGTCGCTCCCGGGTCGCCGCGCGGCTCGCCAAGCTCGCCTTGGCTCCCACGGTCGATCTCGAGCGCGGCCTGCTGCTCCTCTCGCGCTTCGAGGAGCCCGAGCTCGATGTGCGGCCCTACATGCTCGCCATGGATGCCATGGCGGCAGAGGTGCTCAAGCGCCTCGAGGCCGGTCCCGGCCTGCCGAGCCGCGCGGCGCTGCTCGGGGGCTACCTCGGGCGCGAGCTCGGCTACCGCGGCGACGCGGAGGACTACCACCACCCCGACAATGTCTACTTGCACCGCTCGATCGTGCGCAAGCGCGGATTGCCGCTGACGCTGAGCGCGCTGTACCTGTTCGTCGCGCGCCGCGCGGGCCTGCGCGCGGCGCCGGTGGCGTTGCCCGGGCATGTGATCCTGCGCGTCTACGAGGCCGACGGCCGCGCGGCGCTGCTCGATCCGTTCCACGCGGGCACGGCGCTCTCCGATCGCGACTGCCTGCAGTACCTCGCCCAGCACGGGCTGCCCTTCGAGCCGCGCTGGTTCGTCGACGCCACGGATCGCGCGCTCCTCGGACGACATGTCGGCAACTTGCACCACAGCTACCGCCAGCGCGGACTCGAGCGCGAGGTGCGCCTGCTCGAGTGCGTCGCGCGCGCCATCGCGCAGCGCACGCAAGGCGAGGAACGCGCATGAAACGCGCGTCGCAAGCGCCCTGGCCCGAATTCGCCGGCCCGGGACAGGTCGTGCCCATGTTCCCGCTGCCCGGAGTGTTCCTGTTCCCCGGCACGATGATGCCGCTGCACATCTTCGAGCCGCGCTACCGGCAGATGATCGAGGACTCGCTCGACGGGCCGGGCCGCATCGTCATGGGCACCGTGCTCGAGGGGCACGAGCCCGAGCTCGCCCTCGCGCCGCCCGTGCACGCCATCGCGGGCTTGGGCGAGATCATGCGCCACGATCGCCTGCCCGACGGTCGCTTCCTGATCCTGCTCGCGGGCCTCGCGCGCGTGCGTCTCCGCGAGGCTCCGAGCGAGCGCGCCTACCGCAAGGTCGAGATCCTGCCGCTCGAGGAACACGAGCCCGACCCGATCGACGCCATCGCCCTGCGCGCCGACCTCGTCGCCGCCCTGCAAGCGCGCAGCCCCGAAGCCCTCGATTTGCCCGCGCAATTGCAGCTCTCCCAGCTCGCCGACCTGCTGCTCATTCGGCTCGAGTTGCCAGTCTCCGAGTTGCTCCCGCTCTACTCGACGCTCGACATCGGCGTCCGCGCCCGCCGCGCCCTCACCCTGCACGTCGCCCGCCCCCCGCGCGCCCCCTGAGCGCCCCCTGAGCGCCCTCGGGCGTCAGGGTCGCAGGTCGAACTCGAGGGCGTTGGAGATCGACCAGTTGTTCGGCGCCGCCAGACCGGGGTCGCGGCCGAGCCACTGGGCACGGACGGTGGTGCCGGCGGGGAGCGTCGCGTTGTGGGCCATCCAAGTGTTGAAGTCGAGCTGCCACACACCGCTGCAGTCAGCCACGCCGGCCGGCGAGCCGCCCGAGTCGCGCGCACCCGTGCGGCGCAGCGGCGACGTCAGGCACAACGTCCCGCCGCCGAACGGCAGGTTCGCCCGTGCTCCGGCCGAGAAAGCCAGCGTCCCGGTTGTGCGGTTCCGGACCTCCGTAGCGCGGATCGTGTACCCGCTCGCCGCCGTCGGGCTCGGGAACCCGTCACCGACGATCTCCGGCACGCACCCCAGCGAATTCAGCTTGCCCACGCAGTACGTCGCCTGCGCCGTCGCGGGCACGAAGGCGATTCCGTAATAATAACTTGGCGTGGGCCGCACGAGCGTGACGGCGAAACTGCTGCGGTCGATTTTGTAGAGACCCTGAGCGGATGGATTGAGGCCGTTGTCCATGAAACTCGCCCAGAGCTCGCCCGACGTGTTGAATGCCAGGTCCCAGTACCAGCCGTGCCCGTTCGCAATCAGGATGTCCGCAATCCAGGTGAGTTGGCCGGTGCCCAAGTCGAGGTCGTAAAACGCATGCCGAGTCGAGCCATCATCCATCCCTATCGCGACGGCCTGCCCGTTGGAGTCGATCGCGATGGACTCGATCTGATCCCACGGCGCAACGAACCCGATGTAAGGCCCCACGGACGCCAAGCTGCCATTGGTCGGGTTGATGCGGTAGAACTGCCATTTCGTTGAGAAGTACATCACCCCCGAGCTCGGGTCCAAGTCAAGACCGAGCCCAATCCACTGATAGCTGAGGCCAAGTGAGCCAATCGCCTGCCGGCCAGCATCTGCGGGATGATGTTTGCTCAGCCTTGTCGGAAAGGGAAACAAATTGATCGTGAACAGTCGTTCCCCAGCGTACGCCAATCCATAAGGGCTAGTGCCAGCTCCAGAGAATGCGGAAGTGGACACGACGCTCCCCGATCCGGGATCCATGCGCTCCAGCTTGAAACTGCCGCCGCTGGGCTCGGATCGGACTCCATATAGCCAGTCGGACTGCGCCGCCCCCGCTGAGCCGCAGACTACAGGAATCACCGTGAGCGGTCCGAGCACCAGTCCTGTGATCAGATCCTTCATTTGTACTCCGCCTGAAGATTGCCGCGGAGAATTTCTGCGGGGGCGGACGAGCCGGGCCGTACGGGATCATCAACGATTACACCCTGCAAACTGAAGTAAAAATGCACACACGATCCGCCAGCGCACTCGTCGTCAGGCTTGTTCAAAGCAATCGACCACAGTTGTGGTTGATTCGTGCTTCCTCCTAACGGCAACCAAGGGGTCGCGGCCCCCGTGAGAGAGATGGGAGCCCACGGAATCGTCGCGAAGGAAACATACTTCGTCCGATAACCCAGCGGCAGCGTCCCGATGTTCGGCGGGTTGGCGAGCGCGCCGGGCGGGTTGATCCAGCCGTTGCCAGGGCTGGTGCCGATCGGCGTTACGGTCGCGTCGTGCAACCGCAGATAGCGATTCGGAGCGATGAGGTTCACGCCTCCCGCCGTCGTCGGCAGGATGAACCACCTCGAGGTCGTTCCAGTGCCAGTCGGTTGCAGGAAGCCCGGCTGGTTGTGGCTGTTCGAACCGTTGGCCCAGTTTCCGGCCTAGATCATTAGCCCCCGCTCGTCGAACCCGATGTCGGGCGCGCCGTCGGCGATCCCCGGGTTCCCCCAGTGCTCGCCGTCCCAGCGGAAGAGGGCACACTCCTCGGGCGTATCGGTCGAGAAGATCCAGCTCGAATCGCCAGCGTGCGGCTGCGTCACGAAGCCTCGCGGGCCGCCCGGCGTGGGGCTGACGGTCTGATTCTCCAGTGGAGACCCTGGCATGATGCGCCAGTCGATGTAGTCCGAGTCTGTGGGTGAGAACAGCACGCTCGCCGCGTACTCCCCGACGAAGCCAGGATCGACGCCCGCGGCCATGTCCCAGAGCGCGACCTTGGGGATCGGCAACGGCGAGGCATTCGTGCAGGCCGGCATGCTGCCGCCCACGCTGTTGCAGGGAGACTGGTTGAGGGTCGACTGGCAGTTCCAGTGTTCCCACGCCGCAAAAGAGCTGGAGACGACGGAGCTCTGCACGGGAACCGAATGGAACGCGCCGTTGGTGCTGCCGACCCGCGAGGGATCGAACGCGTTGGTGTTCACATAGGTCCCGCCGCTCAGCACCTGGGTGTCCTCGTTCCCGATGCCCAGCATCGCGAATGGCCGGACCGTCGTTCCGGGAGCGAGCGGGCGCGTTCGGAACAGGTTGGAGACGATGCAGGAGTTGCCGACGCCCCTGTGCGTGTCGTTTCCGTCGACCAGAGTGCTCCCGCAGATGCTCGCCGTGAAGTCGATGATCCCCACGGCTGAACTTCTGCTCTCCGTCTCCCAACCGCCATTGCCTTCCTCTCCGCTCCAGCGAGCGAAGATGAAGGTGTTGTGGGCGATCAGGGTGCGGCTGTCCAGGTAGCCGACCAAGGCGGGAGACAGTCCAGTGTCGACCGTGGATGGCCGTTGCATCATGATCCCGAAGTGCGCGCCCGCGAGCTTCGCCTCCGGGGCTGCCGGGAGAGTGAGCTGGTGGCGCAGGTCGAAGATGCAGTGGCTGATCCTCGCCGCAGGGAAGAAGTTGGCGCTGCTCGCGGAATAGGTGAGCAGGACCTGGATGTCACCCCCCTGAAACGCGAACCCGTCAACGTGAACCCGTCGAGGGTCTCGGGAGTGTCCTCACCTTGCCGGTGGGGCGAGGAGCCGTCGAGCCAAGGCAGCGCCTGATGGAACAGGGGGGTCCGCATGTCGACGGTCGCGTTTCGGTAGGTCAGGAGCAGCTCGACGCTGGCCGTCGCACTGGCAGCGGACTGCGTCGGCCAGTTGACCACGCCATTGGGCGCGGACTGTTGGCTCGTCCCAGCGCCCCGGATCGTGCAGCGACGAGCGCCGAGCCCTTGCACGTGGACGCGGTCGCGCATCACGATCGGGAGGACATCGCCGCTGGCCGGACCGTGAGTCGTCGGCCCGTAGGTGCCCGGCAGCGCGTAGACGATGCCCTGCTGGTCGGGGTTGGAGACGGCGTGGTACTGGTCGACGAGGTACAGCTGGAGCACGTCGATGGCGCGCTGCAGCGTGCGGAACTTCTGCGACGGGTCATTGGCGTAGGTCATCGCCGCGTCGAGGTCAGGCTCATCGAATCCGTCGGAGGGATGCACCCAAGCGGCGGCATTCATCCGTACCGGGACGGGCGGCGGGCCCGAGGTCTGCGATGGCGCGGCGCTCGGCAGCGCAAGGCAGGCTGGAGCAGAAGTCCAAGCAGACTTCCGCCCTAGGGGGGGGCTACGCGCAGAGATGTCGTCATCGACGGCTCCTGGGAACCAGGGCGTCTCGAGTCAATCGCCAACGGGTGGCCGCGAGGAATGAGAGCCCCCGCGCACTGGGACTGTCTCAAGGCAACCACGCCGGGGCCAAGCACGCAAGGTGGGCCTCGCAAAAACGACTCCGTGAGCGGACACGCGCGAGCCGCGACGGAAGCGTCCCGGCCGCCGTCAGGCCAGCACGGCGCTGACGGGGGCGTGGTCGCTGGGCTTTTCGCCGCCGCGGTAGCGTTTTTCGATCTCGACGAGAGTGCAGGCGGCGAGGGCGGGCGGGCTCATCAGCAGGTGGTCGATGCGCAGGCCTTGGCCGCGCTCGAAGCCCTTGGTGCGGAAGTCCCACCACGAGTAGTGGCCGGCATCGGAGTGGAACTGGCGGAAGCTGTCGACGTAGCCGGGGGCCATGGCGCGGGCGAGCGCCTCGCGCTCCGGGCTGGAGCACAGGATTTTCTCGTGCCAAGCCTTGGGGTCGTGCACATCGCGGTCGTCGAAGGTGATGTTGAAGTCGCCGCCGACGACGACCTTCTCCTTCATGTCGAAGCTGGCGAGGTAGTCGGTGAAGCGCCGCAGCCAGTCGAGCTTGTAGGCGTACTTTTCGCTGCCGACCGCCTCGCCGTTGACGACATAGCAGTTGACGACGAGCACGTCCCCCACCTGCGCGCTGATCACGCGCCGCTGCGCGTCCTCGCCCTCGCCGGGCATTCCGCGGCGCACGTCCTCGATGCGCGTGCGAGCGAGGATGGCGACGCCGTTGTAGGTCTTCTGGCCGAAGGTCTCGATCGAGTAGCCCAAGTCCTCGACGGGTTCGCGCGGGAACTGCTCGTCGAGGCACTTGATCTCCTGCAGGAGCGCCACGTCGGGGCGTTCCTGTTCGAGCCAGTCGAGCACCCGCGGCAACCGCGCCCGCACCGAGTTGACGTTCCACGTCGCGATCTTCATGGCCGCGAGCGTGACCGCCCCCGGCGAGCCCGTCAACCGTGGCGCGCGGCGGCCGAGCGCGCGGAACGCTAGGATGCGGCCGTGAATCGACACCAAGGACGACGTGGCCCCGCGCGTGGAGGCCCGAGCAGCGCTTCCGCGCCCCAATCCCGCGGCTCGGCCGCACCCCTCAAGCCCTCGACGGAGCTGCCGCCGTTCGAGACCTTCGCCGAGATGCCGCTGCGCAAGGAGGTGCTCGACGCGATCCACGCCATGGGCATCACCAAGCCCACGCCGATCCAACGCCTCGCGATCCCGCCGGTGATGAACGGGCGCGATGTGATCGCCAAAGCCGAGACGGGGACAGGCAAGACGCTCGCCTTCGGCGCGCCGATGATGTCGAAGATCGACCCCTCGCGACGCAGCGTGCTCGGTCTGGTGCTGTGTCCCACGCGCGAACTCGCGCAGCAAGTCGCGCAGGTGCTCGAAAAGCTCGGCGAGCCGATCGGTGCCAAGGTTGCGCTGATCGTGGGCGGCGAACCGATGAACCCGCAGATCGACGCGCTGAAAGCCGGTGCGCAGGTCGTCGTCGGCACGCCCGGCCGCGTGATCGACCTCTACGGCCAGAAATTCCTCTCGTTCCCGTGGACGGAGTTCGTCGCGCTCGACGAGGCCGATCAGATGCTCGAGATCGGCTTCATCGACGACGTGCGCAAGATCCTCTCGTACACGCCCGACGAGCGGCAGACGATGCTGTTCTCGGCGACCTTCCCCGACCTTGTGCTGCGGCTCGCGCGCGAGGCCACGCGCGACCCGATGGAAGTCGCGACGGCCGCTGGTCACGCGACGGTCAAGACCATCGACCAGACATGGATGGCCTGCGGCCGCTCGGATCGCTCGCTCGCGCTGATGCGTTTGATCGAGCAGAGCTCGGCGGACGATGTGTTCCTCGTGTTCTGCGACCGGCGCACGGAAGTCGACGCGCTGATGCGCCAGCTCGAGCGCATGCCGTTCTCGGTCAAGGCGCTGCACGGCGGCTTCGACCAGGCCTCGCGCTTCCGCGTGATGAGCGCGTTCCGCACCGGCGAGGTCAAGGCGCTCGTCGCCACCGATGTCGCCTCGCGCGGCCTCGATGTGCACCTCGTGACGCATGTGGTGAACTACTCGGTGCCGCAGGACGCACAGGACTACACGCACCGCATCGGCCGCACGGGGCGCGCGGGCCGCACGGGCACGGCGATCACGCTGGTGAGCCCGGAGCAGGCCGGTCGCTGGCACGACATCCTGCGCCAGACCAAGTGGAATGTGACGGAGCTGCCCCTTCCCGGTCGCAGCGCTCGCGGCCGGAGCCCTGCGCCCGAGCGCGACGAGCGCCCGCGTGTGGACGAGCGTCGGCGAGCGCAGGCACCGTGGGCCGAGCCCCGCCGTGATGAGCCCCGGCGTGAGGACTCCGATCGCGGCGAGCGAGCGCCGCGCGAGGAGCGGGCGCGCGGGGAAGGGCGTCGAGGCGCGCAAGTGCGCCGCGAGGGCAGACGATCCGACGCGCCGCGCCGTACGACGCGTCGCGACGAGCCGCGCGGGGACGAGCGCCGCCCCGCTGCACCGCCTCCGGAGCGCGCGCACCAACATACTCCTGCGTCCCCCACCGCTCCTGCGTCTCACTCTGCACCGAGTGTCCCCAGCGACCGGCCCAAGCGGGCGATGTCGACGCGCGAGCGTCTGCGGCGCGAGCGCGAAGGTCGACTTCCCTCCGACAGCTAGCGCCGCGAGCGAGTAGCATCTTGGCCCCGTGTGGCCCGGGCAGGGCGCAGGGAAACGACCCATGGGCGGCTCGAACCCCTACATCCACTCCTCCGCGTACGCGCTCCCGACGCGGCCCTACAAGCTCACCTTCCTGCCGCTGGGCCGGACGATCGAGGTGCGGCCCGAGGAGCTCCCCTACTCTCGGGACGGCGCCAAGGGGTCCATTCTCGAGATCGCGCTCGGGCACGGGATCGAGATCGACCACGCCTGCGGCGGCGTATGTGCCTGCTCGACCTGCCATGTGATCGTGAAACAGGGCCTCGAGAGCTGCAACGAAGCGTCCGAGCCGGAACTCGACCAGCTCGACAACGCGCGCGGCATCACGCCGCGTTCGCGCCTCGCCTGCCAAGCCGTGCCCGACGGGCGCTGCGATGTCGTGGTCGAGATCCCGAGCTGGAATCGCAACCTCGTGCGCGAAGACCACCACTAGAAGCGCGCGCGGACGGACGCCACCATGAGTCTCGACATGCAAGTGCTCCTCGCCCAGCCGCGCGGCTTTTGCGCCGGCGTGGATCGCGCGATCGAGATCGTGGAACGCGCGCTCGCGCTGTACGGCGCCCCGGTCTTCGTGCTGCACGAAATCGTGCACAACCGCTATGTCGTCGACGACCTCGCCAGCCGCGGCGTGAAGTTCGTCGACAGCCTCGACGAGGTGCCCGAGGGCGCGGTCACGATCTTCAGCGCACACGGCGTCGCGGAAGAAGTCGTGCAGCGCGGCATCGCGCGCAAGCTGCGCGTGATCGACGCGACCTGCCCGCTCGTCACCAAGGTGCACCTGCAGGCGCAGGCCTATCGCAAGGAAGGCCGCGAGGTCGTGCTGATCGGTCACCGCGGCCACCCCGAGGTCGAGGGCACGCGCGGTCGCATCGACGGACCGGTGCATGTGCTCTCCACGGTCGAGGAAGTCGAGCGCCTCGAGGTCGGCGATCCGCGCCAGCTCTCGTATGTGACCCAGACGACGCTCTCCGTCGACGACACGCGCGAGGTGATCGACGCGCTTGTGCGACGCTTCCCCGCGATCAAGGGGCCGGAGCTCAAGGACATCTGCTACGCGACGCAGAACCGCCAGAACGCGGTCAAGCAGCTCTCGGACGAGATCGAGCTCTTGCTCGTCGTCGGCTCGCAGAACAGCTCGAACTCGAGCCGCCTGCGCGAGCTCGGCCTGCGCAAGGGCGTTCCGTCGCACTTGATCGACGGTGCGCACCAGATCGAGCGCGCGTGGTTCCGGCCCGGAATGAAGATCGGCGTCACGGCGGGAGCGAGCGCACCGGAGTCGCTCGTGCAGCAGGTGCTCTTGCGGCTGCGCGAGCTCGGCGTCGGCTCGGTGACCGAGATGGACGGCGAACGCGAGACCATCACATTCCGCCTGCCCGACGAGCTGCGCTAGCGCGAGCGCGCAGTTTTTTCGCGGCCGGGCTGCCCGCGGCGCTCGCGTACCACGAAGGCCGCGTCGGGAGCGGGCGCTCGAGTGCGGACCACGGCGGGCCGCTGCCGAAAACCCCCGCCGCATGCGCGCGCGCAACCGAGCTCTGGCCATGACCGCTGCCGCGGCCGCGATGACATCGCTCGTGGCACTCGTGCGCTTCCTCGAGACGCGCGCACCGCGCACGGATTCGGTGCAGCTCGAAGCCGCACGGACGCGCGGCGCCGCGACGCGCGACACGCTCGGTGGGTTGCTCGAGCGCCATGCGCTCGAAGTAAGCAGCGAGCACGCAGTTCCCGCGCTCCCCGAAACCGTGGAGCCGCAGGCGGCTTTAGAGCTTCCGGCGCTGCCGACGCCGTGCGCTGCCGGCACGCTCGAGCTGCTGGTGCTCGAGAACGAGAGCCCCGTGCCCGGCGCGGAGGTCCTCGTCGTCGCGCGCAAGGAAGGCGGCATCGATCACGGCTGCACGGATGACCTCGCGCCGCTGCTGCGAGCGACGACCGACTCGAGCGGCCTCGCCGCGTGGGTCGAGCTGGGGGCGGACCGCTATGACACGCTCGTGCGCCACCCCAACGGAGCCGAGCTCTCGTGCAGCGTCGAGATCGAACCACGCAAGGGACGCGAGCGTTGCGTCGTGAGCTTCGGCAGCGCGCGAGTGCACGGCACGGTGATCGACCATGACGGCGAGCCGCGGCGCGACTCGCCCGTGCGGCTGGCACTCGCGCCTTACTGCGGCGCCACGGAGCTCTTCGCCAGCGCGCGCACCGATGAGTTCGGACGCTTCGAGTTCCTCCACTTGCCGCCGAGTTCCGCGCTCGCCATCGACGGACATCCCGATGTGAGCTGGCTGACGCCGGGGCATGCCGTGCGCGTCGAACTGCCCGAGGGAGCCGTGCGCGAAGTCGCACTCGGACCTGCGGCGGTGGGCAGTCGCTGCGAGGGTCGCCTCGTCGGACCGGGTGGAGCGGCGCTCGGCGCCGAAGTCGCGCTGCGCTGGCGGGAGGACGAGCACGACTGGCACGCGACGACGCGCGCGAGCTCCGATGGGAGCTTCGATGTGAACCTGCGACCGGGCACATGGAGCGCCTATGTCGCAGGTCGCGAGGGAGCGCTCGTGGTCGCGCGCGCTCGGATCGGCGCGGACGATGTGCGCGTCGAAGCGCACTTGCCGCCCGGCTGCCTGTCCGTGCGCCTCGTCGATGCGAGCGGCGCCGCCGTCGAAGGGGCCATCGCGCTGAGCGATGCAGCGGGCGTGCGCAGCGAGCATCCGGCGCCGGGCGGCCGCGCGTTCGTCGCGGGACTGGCACCCGGCACATGGCAGGTCGAGGGCCTCGCCTTCGACGGAGCCGAGACGCTCGTGCAAGCGACCGTCGCCGATCACGGCGCGCCGCTCGAGCTCACGCTCGAGCTCCCGCCCTCGTCGCGCTAGCGCGACGAGGGGCTCACCACTGGTCCGCGGCGATCAAACGCTCGATCGCCTGCGCTTCGCCGTCCTTCGGCCAGCATTCGAGTCCGATGTAGCCCTTGTAGCCGAGCTCCGCCACGGCGCGGAACACGCGCGGCCAGTGGATCTCGCCCGTCCCGGGCTCGTTGCGCCCCGGCGTGTCGGCGACCTGCACATACCCGAGCTGGTCGAGGCCGTCCTTGAGGCGCCCGCACAGATCGCCTTCAGCGAGCTGCATGTGGTAGAGGTCCCAGTTGATCTTCACATGCTTCGAGTTGACCTCGCGGCAGATGCGCACGGCGGCCTCCGAGCCGTACAGGCAGTGGCCGGGGTGGTCGACGCGGCCGTTCATGGGCTCGAGGATCAGCATGACGCCGTGCTCTTCCGCGATCGGCGCGAGCAGCTTCAGGCCGGTCGTGACATGCGCGTGCATCTGCTCGGTCGTCATGCCCTTCTGGTTGTTCCCGGCGACGACGGTCATCATCGGCGCACCGATGCGCTGTGCCGCCTTGCAGGCCGCGCGCACCTCTTCGACAGCCTTCGCGTGGTTGTCGGGATTGCACAGGCCCGGCTCGAAGCCCCACGCCGTGAACTGCGCGAACTTCACGCCCTTGTCCTTGGCGAGCTTCTCCAGCGCCGCGAGGTCCTTGTTGCGCCACGGCCAGAACTCGATCCCGTCGAAGCCGTGTGCGAGCGCCTGTTCGACGCGCTGCTCGAAGGGCAGAGCGCCCCACCAGATCTCCGCGTTCACCGCGAAGCGTGTCTTCAGCTGGCGCACGCGCGCCGCGACCTCGTCGGGGTCGGGAGCTGGTTGTAGGCAGAAAGCTCCGGCTCGCGATGCAAAGGAGTGCGAAGCCGAAGCGAGCGCGGCGGAGGCGGCGATCAATGTGCGGCGATCAAGGAGGCGCATGGACAGGCTCCGGTTCAGAGGTTGGCAAGATATTCGAGTAGATCGCGCATTTCCCTGCGCGTGAGGTGTTTCGAGAGGTCCTGCGGCATCGCGGACAGGTCGGGGCGACGGCTCTCGACCTCGCTCGTCGCGACCTCGACGAGCTCGTCTTGAGGAGTGCGCACGACGATCGTGTCGCGATCCTCGCGCACCACGATTCCGGCGACATTGCGACCGCTCTCGAGGAACAGGATCGTGCCCTGATAGCCCTCCGCGATGCGGCGGTTGGGATCGCAGATGGACGCGAGCAGGTCGGCGCGCGACAGGCGCTGGCCGACTCCGACGAGGTCGGGCCCGACCTGCCCACCTTCGCCCCACTCGATCCTGTGGCAACGCAGGCACTCGGTCTCGGCCTTGCCGCGCAGGATTTCCTTGCCGCGGGCCTTGTCGCCGCCGTAGAGCGAGTCGGCGAAGTGCGCCAGCGCCGCGTCGATCTCGCGCAGGGAGCGCAGCGCCGCGAGCGAATCGACAACGCTTGTTTCCTTGCGTGTCTCGGCAAGCTCGACGAGATCGAGCGCGACTTCGCGCGGCACGAGGCCGGCCGCATGGCGACGCAGCTCGCCAGCGGCCAGCGCCTCGACACGCGCGTCCTCGAGCTGCGCGAAGAGCGAATACGCGACGCGGCGCTCCTCGACGGAGCCGTGCAGCGCGGCTTCCTCGAGCAGCGGGAACGCCTTCGCGGGCTCGACGCCCGCGATGGCGCGCAGCGCGGCGGCGCGCACGGCGCTCTCGGAATCCCCGACGAGCGTCGCGAGCGATGGCTCGAGCTCCGCCGAGGCAACCTGCTTGGCAGCCCGCACCGCAGCGGCGCGCACTTCCTTGGGCACAGCTGCGTCGTTCGCAAGTTGCAGCAGTATCGGGCCCACCGAGCGGCAGTCGCTCGCTTCGACAAGCTCGATCCACGCCCGCGAGATGCGCTCCGGCGCCTTCGCGATGTCCTTGCCTGCAAGTTGCTCAGCAAGCGCCGCGAGAACGGGACCGTCGCGCCTCTCGAGCGGCCACCACTCTCCGGTCACGGCGTCGCGGCCCGGAGGCACGCTCCATCTGGAAAGACGCTCCAGCGCCTCCCAGCGCAGCAGCTCGTCCGCCTCGCCCAACGCCGCGAAGTTCGCCAGCGCCGCAGCGTTTTCGGGCTGCCCAAGGCGGAAGTTCGCGTTGATCGCGCGTCGCACGAGCGCCGTGTCCGACAGCTCCGTACGCCCGAGGAGCTTCGCCAGCTCCGGCATCGCCTCCGTGATCTGCTCGTCATAGATCGCCCGCGCCGCCTCGACGACGACGCGTGGCTCGCTGTCGGCGAGGAACCGAGCGACGCTTGCCCGCCTGTGGCGGCGCAGCGCCACGACCGCTCCGACGCGCACATGCACGGACTCGTGCCGGGCAAGGGCGAGGATCTGCTCCTCGGTCGCGCAGCTCGCGAGCGCGTGGATCGCCGTCGAGCGCAGGGCTGGATCACCCTCGCCGGCACGCTCGAGGATGGCCACCATCGGGAGGGCCATTCCCGGATGGAATCGAGTTCCCGCGCGCACGCAGGCGACGAGCGCATGCCGCTGCACCGAGGCGTGCTCGTCGTCCAAGCGTGCCCGAATGGCCTCGAGCGACTTCCACGCGTCGTGGGCGCCCAGCGCGCGCACGGCCTGAGCGCGCAGCATCGGATCCTCGTCCTCGCACGCGCGCACGAGCGAGAGCCGTCCCGGCTCCGCGAATCCGGCCTGCATCAGGCCCCAGATCGCATGGATGCGCGCGAAGCGCGTCGCCGTCGCATCTTCGACGAGCCGCGCGAGCGCCTGCTGCTTGCCGCGCGCGACGAGCTCGAACTGCGCGAGGAAACGCACGCGCGAGTCGCTGCTCACGAGCCAGCTGCGCACCTCGGCGTCGGGAAGCTTCGACCAGTCCGCCGCGAGCATGCGACGAGTGTCCGCCGCCTCGTCGTGCGCCACATTCGGTTCGAGCCGGTACATGCGGCCCTTGCCGGTCTTGTTCCAGCCCTCGACCCAGTCCGAGAACCACAGCGCGCCGTCCGGACCGAAGTCGCAGTCGGTGACGAGCGTGCCCCACAGGAACTTCTCGAATGTGTCGAGCTCGAAGCCCGAGCCCTTGGGCTTCACCGTGAATGTGTGGATGCCGGAGTAGCTCGCGTCGCCGCGGAAGTCGCAGATGAAGAATGTGCTCGGATGGACGCCGCCGAGCGCGGTACCCGGGTTGTACGCGAGGCCGCTCGGGCCGTCGCAGATGTTCGCGAGCGGCGGAACGATGTACGCGGCTTGCCCCTCGAAGTGCGGCTTCCACAGGCCCTCGTCGTTCCACGGCCCGCGCAGGTTGGGCTCGGTGATCCACTGGTAGGCCTGCCGCCAACCGGCATCCATGCCCTCGACGACATGCACGAGGCGCGCCTTGTCGCCGCCATCGGAGTTGTTGTCGACGGTCCACAGCTCGCCGTACTCGTCGAACACCAGCTCCTGCGGATTGCGCAGGCCCGTGGCGAAGATCTCGAGGTTCGAGCCGTCGAGGTTGCAGCGCAGCACCGCTCCGTTGAACTCGTTGCGCAGTCGCGAGCCGTCGGGCAGCGGCACGCTGAAGCCTCGGTCGCCGCACGAGAAGTAGAGCTTCCCGTCCGGTCCGACACGCAGTCCGTGCAGGTCGTGGCCGATGAGTGCGAAGCGCACGCCGTAGCCAGTGCTCAGGATGCGCTTCGCGTCCGCGCTGTGATCGCCATCGGCGTCGGAGAGCTCCCACAGGCTCGGCATGCAGGCCGCATAGACCTTGCCCTTGTGTTCGAGCACGCCCGCGATGATGCCGTCCGCCGTGGTGCCGAAGTTGTCGGCAAACACCGCGCTCGCGTCCGCGACGCCGTCGCCGTCGGTGTCTCCGACCCACTTCACGCGCTCGCGGTCCTTCGTGTACGCGCTCTCGAACTTGTCTCCGAGATGCTTCGCCAGGTACGCGACACGATCCTCGACCGTGCGGCACGCGAGGTCGTCGTCGAGCCAGGCCATGCGGTCGCGGATGTCGTCGACGCCGCTCTTGATGCGGTATGTCTCGGCGACATACACCTCGCCCTTGTTCGACACATACATCGCGACCGGGTTCGCGAGGTGCGGCTCCGCGGCCCACAGCTTCACCTGGAATCCGTCCGGCGCCTTCATGCGCGCGATCGCCGCCGCGCCGTCGCCCGAGGCGGGCGCGACATAGGGCTGGTAGGGCTGGTACGACTCCTGCGCGGCGAGCGCGAGGAGCCACGCAGCGAGCAGCGCGGCGCTCACGACGCGAGTTCGCGCTGCAGGCGCTCGAGGATCTGCTTCGTCAGGCGAATGCCCTCGTACTCCTCGTGTACGCTGCCTTCGTACTCGATGCCGACGAAGCCCGAGTAGCCCGCCGCGAGCACGATGCGCATCATCCGCGAATAGTCGGTGTGCACTTCGTTGCCGCGCGCGTCGAACTCGTGGCTCTTGGCGCTGACCGCCTTGGCGTAGGGCATGAGCTCTTCGACGCCCTTGTAGCGGTCGTAGCTCTGGCCGTTGCCCAAGTTGAAGTTGCCGAAGTCGGGCAGCGTGCCGACGCGCGGGTGCGCCGCGAGCTTCATCACGCCCGCCAGCCAATCGCCCTTCGACGAGCTGCCGCCGTGGTTCTCGACGATCACATTGAGGCCCGTCGAGTCCGCGTAGCAGGCGAGCTCCACGAGCGAGTCCGCCGCGCGCTTCTGCTTCTCGGCCTCGTCGCCGCCGCCGCCCGCGTTGACGCGGATCGAGTGACAGCCGAGGTAGGCGGCGCAGTCGAGCCAGCGCTGGTGGTTCTGAACCGCCTTCTTGCGCTCGCCCCCATCTTCATGTGCGAGCTCGCCCTCGCCGTCGACCATGATCAGCAGGCTCTTCACGCCTTCGCCGTCGCAGCGCTCCAAGAGCTCGTCCAGATACTGCTTGTCGCGCGCCTTGTCCTTGAAGAACGAGTTCACATACTCGATCGCCTCGATGCCGAAGTCCGCGCGGGCGACGCGCGGGAAGTCGAGGTTGGTCATCGCGCCGCTGCCGAGCGTGCGGTGCAGCGACCACTCGGCCAGCGAGATGCGGAACGGCAGGCTCTTGCGCGACGAGGTCGTGCCGCAGCCGAACGCGGCGAGCCCGGCGATGCCGGCGGAAGTGGCGAGAAACTGACGACGCGAAGCGCTCATGGGTTCTCCTGTGCGGGACCTGACGGGGACTAGTGGGATACCAGCCCGCGGCCGATCGCGGAAGAGCTCGCGTGGCGTTCAGCGCGGCGCGCCGCGTTGTTGGAGTCCGGTCCCCATGCGAGCGAACCTCGGATCCGGAGCGACGGGCGTGCCGCTGTTCGGCGGCATCGAGGCCGACGGCACGAAGCTCGTGTGCGCCGTGAGCACGAATCCGGCGCGCGGGACGCTCGCACGCACCCGTTTTTCCACCGGTGACGACCCGAGTGCGCTGCTCGCGCAGGTGTGCGAGTGGTTCTCCGAGCAGGAGCGCCAGCAGGGACCGCTCACCTGCGTCGTGTCGCCGCGGCGCATCGTGCTCGGCGGCAGCGTGCGGAGAGCGGGCCAGCTCGGCGAGGCGGAGTTCTTCCGCCGCATGCGGGCCGAGCTCGCTCGCGCCCCCGGCGGCTACATCGAATCGCCGGCACTGTGTGACCGCGGTCTCGACGGCTTTCTCGTTCCGCCGGAGCTCGGCGACGACGCCGGCGTGCTCGGCGCGCTTGCGCTCGCGCAGGATGCGCGCCTGCAGACCGCGCCGCCGCGCTGAGCGCGGT
Organism: Planctomycetota bacterium; assembly: GCA_016872795.1. Lineage (GTDB taxonomy): Bacteria > Planctomycetota > UBA1135 > UBA1135 > F1-120-MAGs118. The sequence continues at coordinate 17,495 of VGYZ01000012.1, read as the reverse complement.
CAGCGAAGCTCCGCGCGGTCCTTCAGGCCCTCGAGCGACGTCTCGAGCAGCTTGCGGTGCGCGTTGCGCGCGATCGACTCGAGCGTGACGATCGAAAAGAACTTCGCAACCGGCGAATCGCCGAGGTCGATCGACTCGCGCCAGGTGACGCGCGAGCCGCGCTCCGTGGCCTCCACCGAGATCGAGCCCGGCACGGCATAGTCGTGATCGAACTCGCGCAAGACGACGGAGATGCTGCGCCGCGCGGAGCTGCGCTCCTCGTGCCCGGCGAGCACCAGCGCGCCGAAGTGCAGCGACTCGTACTCGACGCCGCTCGCACCCACCCCGCGGAGCTCGAGCCAGCCACTGCCGGCGCTCTCCTCCGACTCCCACTCCATCCGAGTGCCGGCGCCCTGCTCAGGCCCAAGGAAGCGACGCTCGACGTCCTCGTGCGAGTCGCGATTCCACGCCGACCACTCTTTCCACCGTCGCAAGTCCGCCACGAGCGGCAGCACCTCGGAAACGGGCGCGGAGATCTCAATCTGCGCTTCACTGGTCCACTCGCGCGGCAGATCTTCGACCCAGCGCCACACGAAGACGCCCGCGAGCGCAGCCAGCACGAGCGCCACCAAGCATCCCCCGCAACACCACTTGAGCCACTTCGTCATGCGCCGCCCCGCTAAAGCGGAATTCTTCGCAGGTTACTTGGATTCCGCGCGCGCCGCCCGGATCAGGCCCTCGGCGTAGTCGATCCCGTCCGGAGTGCGGGAACCGTGCCACGAAAGGTACTCCCCGTCCGCGATCACAAAGCGTTCGCGCGGGAGGCCGGTGGCCTGCGCGAGCTCGTCGGCGTGCTCGGGCTTGAACGAAAACGGCTCGGTGCAGAGGAACACGCGCTCCGGCGCGAGTCGCGCGAGTTCCTCCAGCGTGATCTTTGGGTAGCGCTCCGCGCGAGCGCCGAACACGTTGCGACCACCGGCGAGCGCGAGCAGCGCATCGACGAATGTGTCGCGATTGACGCTCATCCACGGCTGGCGCCAGATCAGGTACGCCCAGCCCATCTCGCGCTGGCCAGCCGCCGCGCTGCGCACGCGCGCCGCGCGCCGCTCGATGTCCTTCGCGATCGCTTCCGCCGCGGCCGCTCGCCCGAGGGCAGCCCCGATCGAGCGCACCATCTCCGCCGTCCCGTCGGTGTCTTTCGGAAAGCTCGAATGCACGCGCAGACCCGCCGCCTCGAGCGCCTGTGCGTCCTCGACGCGATTCTCCTCCTCGTTCATCAACACGAGGTCGGGCGCGAGCGTAACGATGCGCCCCACGCACGGATTCTTCGTTCCTCCGACCTTCTCGATCGCGCCCACGCGCGCCGCCGGATGCACGCACCACTCGGTGATGCCGGCGAGCTCCTCGCCCGCGCCGAGATCGAACACGAGCTCCGTCAGACTCGGACACAGGGACACGATGCGTCGCTTCAACGCCTCGGCTCCTCGAGAACGCGCGGCGCGAGTCCGTCCTCGCCCGCAGTCCGGTCACACCACAAGAGCTTGCGGTTCCCGACCACCGGCACTCGCATGCGCCCGCATCCCGCAGGGGCGAGCGCGCGCAGGACGCAGTGCTCGCGAACGCGCTCGGATTCGCAGTTGAGGTCGGAGGGGGACATGCGCGCGTTCGAGCCGAGCACGATAGCGCGGGGAGGTGGTTTCCGCCGTCCGTGGAAGCCGACGGCCGCTCCGTCGTACCCTGCATCCAATGGCCACCAAGCCCGCCGTCGATCCGCAGCACTTCCAGCGCGCGCTGCTCGAGACTCTGCACGCCCTCGTGCTGCTCGTGCCCGCCCTGTTCCTCGTCTGGCCCGGGGCGCGCTCCCCCATCGCCGGCGATCCGTTCCCGATCCCGACGGGCACCGGCGTGGCGGGCGTCGCCGGTACGCTCGCCATCGCGCTGCTGATCGCGCGCCGCGCCAAGCCCGGCGCTCGCGGAATCTGGGCCTACCTCGCGTTCCTCGCGCTCGGCTACATCTCGCTCCGCCTCAACCCGCCGAGCGACACATTCGGCGCGAGCCGCGCGCTCATGCTCGCCGCCGTCTGCGTGACGGCGCTCGCCGGCGGCGCGAGCCTCTCTCGAGCGGGACTCTCCGCACTCGCGCGCGGCCTCGTGCTGCTCTCGATGCTCACCGTCCTTCCGGCGCTGTTCGACGGCGACAACCAGTTCTCCGGTCGCCTCGGCAACAGCGGCTCGACCTCCGAAGTCGCGCTGCTCGGGGCCGTCGTCGGCCTGTGGCTCGCACTGCGCGACGAGAGCATCTGGCGCTGGGTCGGAGCGCTCGCCGCGGGCCTGTACGCGTTCTACATCGGCGTCGCGCCCGTGCTCGCGGGCGCCGCGAGCTTCGCGCTCGTGCTCGCGCTGCTCGTCGTCGCGCTGCCCGACGCACGGCGTCTCGCCCTGCTCCTCGGCGCCACGTGTGCGCTGCTCTTCGCCGGCGGTCGCTTCGTTCCACATCCGCAACTCCCCGCCTCCGCGCGCCCCGCGGAGAACGCGCCCGGCGACACCGGTGGCATCGCCGTGCGCAAGTTCCTGTGGTCTTCCCTGCCGGCCATGGTGCAGGCCCACGGGCTCCTCGGTGCCGGCCCCGGCCAGTTCCAGGCTGCCTACCCGCCGTTCCGCGATCCGCGCGAGATCGAGCTCTCGACCCACGAGCGCACTCTGCCCGAGGCCGAGACCGAGGTCGAGCACGCGCACTCGGACCTGCTGCAGGCCTGCGTCGACGCCGGCTGGCTCGGAGGAGCGCTGTGGCTTGCGTTCCTCGGCTTCGTGGCGCGCGCGAGCTGGCAGCGCCTGCGCGACCGCGACGACATTCTGCGAGCTCCGCTCGCGGCCGCAGCGCTCGCCGTGCTCGTCAACGCACTGTGGCGCGAGCCGCTCCTGTGGAACCCCGCCTCCGCGAGCGCGGCCTTCGCGCTGTTCGGCGCGCTGCTCGCCATCGACGAGCCGCCTGCGACCACGCGCGCGCGCTGGCTGCGCAGCGCACTCGTGCTGCTCTCGATCGGACTCGTCGCGTCGCAGCTCGCGCGCGCGTGGTCGATCGCGTGGCACGGCCGCGCGCTCGCGCAATTCTCCAGCTCGGGCAATCCAGCGTTTGCCGAGCTGGCGCTCGAAGTGTGCGAAGACTCGCCCGTCGCGCGCGCGATCGCGGCGCGGCGCGCGGACGAGACGACCGCTGGAAAGCCGTCCGAAGAGAGCGTCGCCGCGTGGCAGGCCGTGCTCGACGTGCGCCCGCACAATGTCGAGGCGCTGATCCAGCTCGCGACCGCGCAGGCCCGCACGGGACGCGAGGCGCGCGCGCTGGAGACGCTCGCTCATGTCCGCGAGCTCGATCCCGGGCACAGAATCGCGCGCCGCAACCTCGTGCGCATGCACGCGTTGTTCGGCGACCTCGCGCAAGCGCGCACGCTTGCGGCCGAGCTCGGCAGCGACACCGCCGAGACGTGGCGCTCGCTCGGTGTGAGCGCGCTGCAGGAGCTGCGCGTCGCGCGCGGCTTCGAGTTGCTCGCGCTCGCCGACGCGCGCTTCGCGGGTCTCGGCGCGGACCGTGCCCACGCGCTCGCCCGCTCCGGCGACAGCGGACTCGACGAACCTGGGCAACTCGCGCTCGAAGGCACGGCGCACCTCCTGTGGGCGCGCGAGCACGGCGAAGCGGGGCGTTTCGAGGATGCGTTGCGCAGCTATCGGCAAGCCAAGCGCTGCCTGGCGCCCCGCGACGGCTCCGAGCTGCAGACCGGACTGGCGCTCGAAGTCGCGGGCTCTCTCGCCGCGCTCGGACGCGTGGACGAGGCGCGCAAGGAGCTCGGTTCACGCGCGCTCTCGGCTTCGGAGCTCGCGCGCGTGCCCGAGTGGGCCGGACAGGCGCTGTTCGAGAACGGACTTCTCGGAAGATGATCCGCTACGAAGGCACGCTCTACCGGCCGCCGTCGGAGGCCGACAGCCTGATTCTTCAGGCGACCATCGGCTGCTCGTACAACGAGTGCACGTTTTGCGCCATGTACCGCGACAAGCGCTTCCGCGTGCGCAAGCTCGACGAGCTCGAATCCGAGATCGAGTGGGCGCGCGCGAACCTCGGCCCCGTGAGCAAGGTGTTCCTCGCCGACGGCGACGCGCTGATGGCGAAGAGCGCCTTCCTCGCGAGCCTGCTCGAGCGGCTGCACGCCGCGTTCGGACCGCTCAAGCGCGTCAGCTGCTATGCGAGCCCGCAGTCCCTCGCCGTGCGCTCCGTCGACGAGATGGCGCTCCTGCGCGAGCGCGGCCTCACGCTCTACTACCTTGGAATCGAGAGCGGCGACGACGCGACCCTCGCGCGACTCGCGAAGGGCGTCGACTCGATGGAAATGGTCCGCGTGGCGCTGAAGGCCCACGAAGCCGGCGTGCGACTCTCCACGATGATCCTGCTCGGCGCAGCCGGTCGCGCTCGCAGCCTCGAGCACGCGCGAGCCAGCGCGCGGGTCGTGAGCAGCATCGACCCACGCTTCGTGAGCACGCTGGTGATGACGCCGGTGAAGGGCACCCCGCTGTACGAGCAGAGTCAGCGCGGAGAAGTGGACGAACTCTCGCCCCTCGAGCTCGCGCGCGAGCTGCGGGAGTTCCTTGCCGGCCTCGAGCTCTCCGGCGCAGTCTTTCGCTCCAACCACGCCAGCAACTACCTCGCCCTCAACGGCACCCTTCCCCGGCACAAACCCGACCTCCTCGCCGCCCTCGACGGCGTCCTCGCCCACCCCGAGCACGCCCCCTTCCGCCCCCAGTGGCGCCGCGGCCTCTAGTCGCCGCCAAGCTCCCCGCCCACGCCCGGTGACCAGCCGATGGGTCGACCAGCCTCGGGGGCGCTCGGCGCACCAAGCGGCACTCGAGCTCCTCGGGCTGAGGATCGGCTTCGGGGTCGGGCTCTCGCTGTCGCTTGCCCGCTCGCCATCCCAGCGCTCGCACGCAAGTGCGCGGTGCAAACGTGACGGCCTGCTGTCCATTGATCACCGCTCACCGGCAGCTCATTCGGGCACACCCTTGTGAGCATGAGGCATGGGGAATCGCCCCCCCCGCGTGCGAGCGAATTCCCGCAGCGGCATCCCGGAGCGCTCCAAGGCCTCCAGCGCCGCCCGGCGCTCTTCGGTCGAATCATTTCCGCGCGAGCAGCCGCCCTGATTGCGGGGATTGGGACGGCCCACCAGCGCCGACGCCCCACCCGCGTCGAAGCGCACCATCCACTTCGTCAGCGCCGACACCGAGATCGAGTGCCGAGCGCAGTACTCCGCGATCGTCTCCCCGCCCCGGCGATAGCCCTCGATCAGCCCGAGGCGCTCTTCCGGCGTGCAGCGACGCCGCCCCCGGCGTCGTGCCTCCCTGACCACTTGCTCGCATCCATCGGTCCTCCTGGTCCCGCCCGTGGGAGGAGGTTTGGAGGCTATGGCCGCGGTCCTGAAGGCTACGCCAACTCGGAAACAATCGCGTTGAGCGCCACAGTGAGGCTCGTCAAGGGGCGCGCGGGAGGAAAGAGCAGCGGCGCCGTCGAGCTGCTCTCTCGCGAGCGACGGCCTGCGGGCGGCATGAACTTGGGGCGGAAAGTAGCTCACAGCGGGCCCGAGGGGGCGTAACTCCGTGTGGTGCGTGGGGCTAGCAGGGGCAGCGGCGGGCACGGTCCCCGGGCGCGCGCTGCTAGCCTGTCCCGCTCCTCGAGGTCCCGATCCATGCAAGGCACTCCCTCGTCCCCGTCCCAGTCCTCCGCTCGCCCCGCTGCCGCGAGCGATTCCACCGCGCCGACGGCGCAGCACGACCTCCTGATCGTCGAGGACGAGGTCGATCTCGCGCTCGGCTTCCGCGATGCGCTCGCGCACGCGGGCTACCGCGCGGATGTGGTGCACGACGGCCGCAAAGCGCTCGAGGCCCTGCGCCAGCGCCCCTACGAGCTGGTGCTGCTCGACCTGATGCTGCCCGGGCTCAATGGCATCGATGTGCTCAAGGAGCTCCGCACGTTCCGCAGCGACACCTGCGTGCTGATCCTGACGGCGCTCGCCGGTGGTGAGGACGCGGTCATCCGCGCCATCGAGGCCGGCGCGGACGACTACCTCTCGAAGCCGTGCTCGCCGCGCGAGCTGGTGGCGCGCGTCGAGGCCCGTTTCCGGCGGCGCGCGCTCGACTCGGCGCCGCCCGCGCGCCTCGAGCTCCCCGGCGGCATCTCGGTCGACCTAGCGCGCCTCGAGGTGCACCGCGACGGCAAGCTGACCCCGCTCACGCCGCGCGAGGGCGACATCATCGAGTACCTGATCCGCCATCGCACGCGCGTCGTCACGCGCGACGATCTGTTGCTCGATGTGTGGCACTACAAGAGCGCCAATGTCGAGACGCGCACGGTCGACATCCACATCGTCGGCCTGCGGCGCAAGATCGAGCTCGTGCCCGAGACCCCGCAGGTCGTGCAGACGGTGAGGGGCAAGGGCTACCGCTGGTACAGTTGAGCGCGGCGCGGCGCAGCCGCTGCCCCTCTCGTGAAGCCCCAGATCGGCCTGCGAACCCACGGCGGCGCGCTCGCGCTGTATGGCGTGCTGCTCGTGCTGCCGACGCTCGTGCTCGGCTTCCTGCAGTGGCACCACATCCAGACGGAAGCGGAACGCGAGCTCGGCGAGGTGCCGCGCGATGCCGAGGATGCGGCGTCGCGACTGCGCCGGGCGCTGCAGGGCGAGCTCGACCGGCTCGTGGCGAGCGAGACCGCGCGCCCGTTCGAGCACTACGCGCGCTACTACAGCCCCGACACGCCCGATGGCGAGTTCGCGCTGCTCGACTCGCCGCTGGCGCGCAGCGAGCGGCCGGTCGGCGTGCTCGGCTGGTACAAGCTCGACCTGTCCGATCCGGAGGCGGCGCAGGTCGAGGTGTATTCCGGCGCCGATGACTCGCCGGTGGCGCGCGGCCCGCTTGAGGCCGCGACCGCGGGGCTCTCTTCGCGCCACTTCGACAGCCTGTGGCTGCGCACATCGATGCCGCTCGGCACGAGCTCCGAGGAGCTGGCGCTCTCCGTGCGCGCGCTCGCGGCCAGCGCGGCCGGCGCCGACGATGCGGACTGCCTGAGCGCGGAGCAGATGTCGATCTTCGATCCGGTCCACTCCGTGGTCGGCGACTTCGGCCTGCTAGCCTACCGCGAGGACGATGGCACGCCGCGCCTCGCGGCCCATCGCACGGTGCTGATCGAGCCGCTGCCGGAGCTCCTCGGCCGCGGCGAGTGCCTGCAGCGCCTCGCCCCGGGGCGCCGCATCGTGCAGGGCTTCTTCCTCGACCCACGCTGGTGGCTCGACGAGCTGCCGGCCGCGCTCGCCGCGCGCGTGCTGACCAAGCGCGAGCGCTGCCTGCGCGTCGGAAGCGCGGAAGCGGCCGAGGAGCGCGGGTACCTCGCACATGTGCGCCCCGTGGCGGACACGGGCTTCGAGTCCGAGTCGGACGCGGACGGGCTGCTCGGCGAGCTCGGCGTCGCAATCGACACGGCCGGCATCGAGGCTCGCTACCTCGAGCGCGAGCGGCGCTTCCTCGGCGTCGCCCTGATGCTCGCGCTCTCACTCGGCACAGGCTTCGTGCTGCTCCTGCACGGCGTGCGCAAGGACATCGAGCAGGCGCGGCGCACGGAGAACTTCGTGGCTGCGGTCACCCACGAGCTGCGCACCCCCCTGTCGACGATCCAGCTGCACGCCGAAATGCTGCAGGACGGCTGGGTGAAGGACGCCGAGCAGCGCGACGAGTTTCACCGCCGCATCGTGCGCGAGACCGCGCGCCTCTCGACACTCGTCGAGCGCGTGCTCGAGAAGGCGCGCCTGTCGGCGGGCCCGGCGCGGCCGCGGCCCGGCGATCTGTGCGCCGAGGTCGCTCGCCACGTCGACAAGCTCCACGGTTGGCGCACGAGCAAGGAGCTCGACCTCGCCTTCGAGCTGCCCGAGCAACTTCCGCCGGTGATGCTGACGCCGGAGGCCGTGGGCTCGGTCCTCGTCAACCTCGTCGAGAATGCACGCAAGTACGCGCCCGTCGACACATCGCGCGCGGGACACGAGCCGATTCTCGTCGCAGTGCGTCGCGCGCGCGATGGACTCGCGCTCGAGGTCGCCGACCGAGGCCCCGGCGTTCCGGCCACCGAGCGCGCGCGCGTGTTCGAGGCTTTCTACCGCACGGGAGACGAGTCGACGCGCAGCGTGCGCGGCACGGGACTGGGGCTGCACTTGGTCGCGCTGCACGCGAGCAGCGTCGGCGGACGCGCGGAGGTCGAGGAACGCCCCGGCGGCGGCGCACTGTTCCGCGTGCTGTTCCCCTACGCGCCGACGGCGGCGAGCTGAACGCGCTTCGAGCTCGTCGAAGTCGCGGCGCTCGAGCACAGGGAGAGCCAAGCGTCGCGGCCCGCCGTGCTCCGCGAGGAGCGCGACGGGCCGCGGTTGTGCCGAGAGTCGCGAGCAGTCCTAGGAATTCGCGGGCTGCTGCGTGGCCTTTTCCTTCTCCGCCGCCTCGCGCGAAGGGAAGCTGAAGCCAAAGCGCGTCTTGAGCGCGGCCGCGCCGAACATCTCGTCCAGCATCTCGTTCGAGCGTTCGGTGGCGGCTTGGTCGCGCAGCGACTTGTAGTCGCGCGGCTCGAGTCGGACCACGGGCGGATCGCGCTTGCCGAGCTTGCGCACGACATAGACGCGATCGCGATTCAGCGTAGTGAAGGGCAGCGCGACGACGCTGTCGTCCACATTCATCGCGGTGCGGCCCGTGAGGGCGAGCGCGGTCTTGAAGCGCTCGACCTCGGTCGGGTTGTCGAGCGTCTCGCCGCTGAGCTTGGCCTCGTCGACCCAGCCCGCGGAGATGACCGTCGAGCCCTGCCCGGTCGCGACCTCGAGGAACATGGCCTCGTCGACCTTGAGCGGCGCGGTGGAATCGGTGATGCCCGATTTGGCGCGCACGGCGTTGTAGAGGTCACTCGCCTTGCCGTTGGCGATCTTGAATGCTTGGTCCTTGCGCCATTCCTCGAGCGCGCGCGCCGCGACATCCTCGAAGTTCGGGGCGCCTGACTCGGTGATCGCGCCCGCGCGGCCGAAGGCGATGTTCGCCGCACCGATGTGGAGCGGAATGAACTTGTCGCCGCGGGCCGCGCGCAAGATCGAGACCGCGAAGGTCGCGTCGCCGACGCCCGGATAGCTGCTCCAGTCGGTCTGCGTGCGCGCGGAGTCATCGCGGATGTACGCGAGTCCGAGCTCCGCCGCCTCGAGCGCCAGTGCGTCGCCGGCAAGGCCCGTGCGGATGCGCTTCTGCACATCGAGCGAGTAGTCGACGAGCGCCGCGTGGATCTTCGACTCGCGCCGCGCCTGATCGGCGACTTCTTCGAACGGCAGGTACAGGCGCTCGGCCGCCGAGGCGCCGTCCGCCTTCTCTTCCGCGCGGCGGAAGCGCATGTTGGCGAACTGGTTGTAGTAGTCCTGCGCGAGCTTCTCGAGGTCGACGCCTTCGGGGCGCGGGAAGCGTTCGAACAACTTGGCGGGCTCGGTGGTGTCCGCGAAGTTCCATATGAGCAGCTCGGCGCCCGCGCGCTCGGCGACCCACTCGGCGCTGAACTTCTGGCGCTTGGTCATCGAGTCGAGAGCGTCGTACCAGCCGCGCAGCGTGGCCTCGTCGGCCGTGGCGCTCTCCGCCTCGGCGCGCGCGGCGTCGACATCGAACACGACGAAGTCGAGGCCGTATTCCTGATGCTGCTTCTTCCACGAGGCCTCGATCGCCTCGGGCTTGGGCTGGGCCGCGACGCCGACGAGCGACTCGTAGCGCTCGATGCGCAGGAGCTGGCGCAGGCCGCTCTCGTAGTCGAGCGGCGAGAGGTTCGCGGAGGCGAGCACCTGCTTGAGCAGCGCACCGTCCGAGATCGGGCGGATCGGGATCGTGATCAGCGGGTACTGCGCGTTCTTGGTGTCGCGCGACGGGCGCGAGAACTGGAGGATCGCGCCTTCCATGATCACCTTGCGCAGCTCGTTGTCGGTGATCTCGATGCCGGCGTCCTGCGCGAGGCGATCGAGGATCATCGTGCGGCCGACCTGCTCTTCCTCGAGCATCGAGTCGCGGGCGTCGGCGAGCGCGTCGGCGTAGGGCTGGAAGTCCGAGCTGACCACGCCGAGGAAGTACAGAAGGTTGCTCATGCGCTGCGACTCGAGCATGAAGGCGCGCGCGTTGATCTCCTGCCGGCCCAGGCGCGGATGGTTCCAAGCGAAGTAGGACTTCTCCGCAGGGTCGCCCGAGCGGAACATCTGCGTGAACTCCGCCGGAACGACATAGATCACGAGCGTGAAGATCATCAGACCGAGGATCAGCAGGAACTTGCCGCGGCTCTGGCCCTTGGGAACATGGACCGGCTCATCGGCGGCGGCCAGCTGCTCCGGGGTCGGTTCCTGCTGCGGTTCTTTTTCGTGCTTGGACATGAGAGATTCGGGCGTCGGTGTGGGAAGCGGCGGTGGTTCGTGGGAGCGCGGCGGCCGGGCGCGGAGGCTTGGGCCGTGGCCGCGCGACTAGTCGCGGAGCAGCTCTCCGTCGCGCGGCAGGTCGTCGAGGGACGCGAGCGCGAAGGCGTCGAGGAACTTGCGGGTGGTGATGTACAGCAAGGGATGACCGGGATCGTCCGAACGGCCGCCGACCTTGACCAATCCGCGGTCGACCAGCGTGCGCAGGATGGGTCCGACCTGCACGCCGCGGATGGCTTCGATCTCGCCCTTCGTGACGGGTTGGCGGTAAGCCACGATGGCGAGCGTCTCCAGCCCAGCCCCGGAGAGCTTCTCGTCCTTCTTGGCCTTGCCGAGCAGGGCCACGGTCTCGGCCACATCGGGCGTGGTGAAGAGCTGCCAGCCGCCGGCGATCTCGCGCAGCTCCCACGGCAGGCACGCGGTCGCGAGCCGCTGTTGGAGGCGCGCGAGGGCCTCGGCGATGCGCTTCTCGCTCGCGCCACCAACCAAGGAGGCCAAGCGTCCCTTGGAGAGCGGCTCGGTCGAGACGAACAGCAGCGCGGCGAGGTCGCGCTCGAGCTCAGACTCCGAGAGTTCCGACTCCGAGACTGCGGCGGACTCGTTCCCCTGACCTGCGATCGCGAGCGCGGGTTCGCAGACCGCGACCTCGCTCGTGGCCTGCGCGCCGAGCTCGGGTTCGGTCGCGGCGCGGGCCGCGGCCGACGGGGGCGCATCCGGCGTGGGATCGTCGGGCTGGGTCATGGCGGCAACAGGTTCGTCGAGCGGCCCCCTCGGGTCAAGGACGGGGCCGACCGGCCGACGCTCATCTGCCCGCGGCGCCCTTGCGCTCCACTTCTTGGAAGAAGGGCTGCAGGTCGACCCGATAGCGGCGCACCATGGCGGCCCGCCACTGGACGAACTCGAGCTCCCCGACCGGCTGCATGGTGAGGCTGCCTTCGACCTCCTCGCGCAGCTCGACCCAAGAGCCCTCGCGGCCCTCGCGGCGGACCTCGGGAACGAACAGGAGCCAGCGGCCACCCTGCTCCAGAGGCCCGCCCACGGTGCCCACGGCGGTCGCGAAGACTGCCCGGGCGAGGTCCTGAGATTCGGCGCGGGTGATGCGCAGGAGCGTGGTGGCGGTGACGGCGTCGTCCCCGGCACCGTGAGCCTTGGCGACCTCGGCGAAGGTCTTGCCGGCATTGAGATCGGCTTGGGCGGCGGCGAGGGCCTCGGGCGAGCGCAGCTCGGTCACGCGCACATCGCAGCGGTCGTTCTCGACGGCCCAGGCGCGCACGCAACGCTCGGCAAGCATCTGCAAGATGGCCTCGTCGCGCAGGTCGGCGAGGTACAGCTCGGGCTCGATGCCGATCACCTGATCGATGTGCTCGCGCAGGGTGAGCTTCGACTGCCGGTCGACGAGCTTGCGCTCGAGCTCCCCCATCGCGCGCAGGACCTCGGCGTCGACGGCCGACTCGACGAGGCGGATGCCCAGGCGCGTGGCCTCGAGCTGGGTGAGGCGCGAAAAGACGAGCTGCTCGACGACGCGGCGCGCGAGGCGATTGTCCGCGATCCACAGCTTGCGCAGGAAGTCGCGCGAGGTGAGCGGCTCGTCACCGACGCGGCCGAGCTCGAACTGCGTCTCCCGCACGGGCGCGACGGTGGCCTCGACCGGCGCGACGGGCGTGGGAGCCGCGCTCGGGCTCGGCGCGTTGGGGTTCGAAGCGACCGCGACCGACTCCGGCGTGGGCGTTGGAGTCGGTGCGGGTTGGAGCTTGGAGCGCTCGGGGTTGCGCGTGGCCGCGCAGGCGGCGAGGAGCAGCGCGAGGAAGGGCGACGCGCGCATCAGCGGTAGTTCACGCGGCGGATGACGCCGATGCCAAAGCAGGCCGGGCACTCGACCATCTGCATCGTGCCGCCGGTCGAGCCGCCCTGTGCGCCGCCCTGCCCGCCGCGATTCTGCTGCCCCACCGCGTTGACGATCTCGCGCCGACCGCTGCCACCGCAGTCGGGGCAATTGGAAAACTGCGGATCGCGCAGCTGGAAGTCGCCGGAATGCTCGGCGAAGTACGCGAGCATCCACTGGCCGCGGTTGGCCGAGCCGTAGCCCTTCCAGAAGGCCTCGGTCTTGCTCTCCTCGCCTTCCGCGGCGGCCGCGCGCGCGGCGCGCACGGTCTCCTGCGCGGCGAGGTAGCGCTGCAGGCGCTCCTCGAGCTCGCTGCGCGCGCTGTCGGTCTCACTCGTCGGCGCGGACTTCGAGTCGTCCTTGGTGAGACCCTTGCGCGCCTCGGCGTCGCCGAGCAGGAATGTGCCCTGACCGTAGCTCGCCCGGCGCCAGCGGCCGCCGACGCGCTCCTTCCAGTAGCGCGTGACCTGATCGGGTGTGACCGTTGCGGACACGGAGCGCACGAGCTCGGCGGTCACCGCCTCGACCAGCGGCTTCTCGATGCCCTCTTCGAGCCACTCGACCGCGGCCTCGTGCGTCAGCTGCGGCTCGCGCGCCTTGGCCGAGATCAGGCGCGGAACCCACGCGTGCCAAGCCTCGGCGGCGCGTTCGCGCAGCTTCTGTTCGCGCGCCTTCTCGACGGTCGCCCTCTTCTTGAGCGCGTCCTGCGCAAAGCCGCTCGAGGGACTCGCGGCCACGAAGGCCTCGATCTTGGAGAGCGCACGGTCGAAGTAGCCGCGCGCGCGGTCCTGATCGATCTCGCGCAGGGCCTCGAGCTGGGCCTGATTTGCGGCCTTGCCGCGGTTGCGCGAGAGCGCGATCGCAACCTCGCTCGCCTTGGATGTGGGGTCGAGCTTCGCCAGCGCCTCGAGATGCTCGACGCAGTGCGCGAAGTCGTAGATGCGCTCGCAGTACACCGCAAGCTCCCACAGCGACGACGACGAAGCGAGGTTCGCGCGTGCGAGCTCGGTCTGGTAGAGCTCCTCGCGCGTGTACACATCGAGCGCGGGGGCTCGCACGCGCGTGGCCGCGCCGGAGAGCGAGCGCACGGGCACGGGGAATGTGCGCTGCGCGGTCTTGACCCACAGCTCGGTGCCGGTGCGGTTGACGATCAGCCCGATCACATCGGTGCCGTCGTTGAGCAGCAGGCGATCGACTTCGACGAACACTTCCTCGCCCGAGCGATCGACATAGCCGAACTTCGCGAGCAGCTCCTCCGAAAGTACCGGATCGAGCCGCGTCCACGGCAGCTTGACGAAGCCGCCGTTGTCGAGGCGCTGGATGTGCAACGCTTGCGCGTCGTGTCCCGCGATCGAGCCCCACAGGAGCCCGCCGTCGTAGAGGCGCAGCATGGTGAGCTCGAGTGCGGCAGCCGGTTGCTCGGCAACGGGCAACGCCGACTGCGGAGGAGCGGACAGGAACAGCGACAGAAGGAGAAAGTTCATCATGGCTCGTGGTTCTCGCTCGCAGGGCTCGCGCCCTCGATCAGCTCGCGGCGCAGGCGCTCCCCGAAGGGCACTTGGCGCAGCAGCAAGGTGGTGAATGTGCGCGACTTGACGCGCCCCGCAGTGGTCCAGCGAATCTCGATGTCGACACGCCAGCGCAGCGGCCCGCCGGGCGTGACGCGGTCGCGCGGATCGCCGCTGCCGCGCGCCCAGTAGTGCAGGCCCTCGTGGCCGGGCACGGGCCGGTTCTCGATCGCCACCGGTGCCCCGACACGCACCTCGCCCGTGACCTCGTCGCGCACGAGCGGGAAGAAGCTCTCCTCGAGGTCCGCGACGACGGCCTCGACGGCGCTCGCACCCGCGCTCTTCAGCGCCGCATTGCGCGTCATCGAGGCGCCGAACGAAAGGAGGCCGAGGATCGCGCTCATGCCGACGAGCAGGATGCCCATGGCGACGAGCACTTCGAGGATCGTGAAGCCGCTCGAGCGGCCGCTGCGGATGGCGCGCTTCACAGGTCCCAGTCCTCGCGGTGCGTGGCGATCGGAACTTCGCGCACCATCGTGCGACCGAAGTGCACGAGCGCGCCGTTGTCGTGCGCGGCCGGCGCCGTGCCGCGGGCACCGCGCCGTACCGACACCCAGCGCCCGCTGATGCTGGACACCTTCATCCACTCGGCGTCGATGAGCATGTGGCCGCCGACGGAGGGCAGGCGCGCTGGGTCGTCGACCTCGAACGAACCGTCCTGCTGGTTGATGAACACCGAGAGCCGCGTGCGACGCTTGAGGTCGGAAGCATGCTCGAGCTCGAGCTCGAGACGCACGCGCCGCGGCAGTAGCGGCGCATCCGAGACCTGCGGCAGGAAGTCGCTCGTGTCGTTCCAAACATGGCGCTCGGCGACGGGGCGCTGGCGATCCCACGCATCCCACGACGCCATGCTGTCGCCGCTCTCGCGCCCCACGCGCCAGCCGTCGCGCAGGATCGTGGTCTGCGTCGCGAACTGCATCCCGAGCCAGAGTACGCCACCGGTGACTTCCTGCGTCGAGCCGGGGCGCGGCACGCCGCCGCGGCTGAGGAACTGTTCGGAGAACATCGACACATCGGCGCCGCGCGCGGGGCCGAACACGCGCTCGCCGCGCCAGAGCGTGCCGACCGCGCGCCGACCGTTGTCGCGCGTACCCGTCTCCGTCGGCAGCACGGCCCACACGACCTCGATCAGACCCTCGCCGACGAGCTGCGCATCCGCCTGCTCACTCGCTTGCAGGCGCGCGAGCTCCGCGGGCGAAGCGTGGCGCACCATGCGCACGCGCGGCCACTTGGTCTCCGCCGTGCCATTCAGGTCGTGGTCGAAGAACGCCCACTCCGCGAGGAAATCACCGCGCGCGCCGGGCTCGAGGGCGACGAGGTCAGCGGCGAGCAGCTCGGACACGCCGGTCGCTTCCTCGACCTGCATGCGGCGCACTTCGCTCTTCTCCCACACGCCCATGAATTGGCGCACGAGCTGGAACACCGCGGCGAGCAGGATCGCGAGCAGACCAGCGGAGAGCACGAGTTCGACCAGCGTGAGGCCGCGGCGCGAACGCACGGCGAGGCGTGTGCGCAGCTTCACTCGTCGACCCTCCGCAGCACGAGACTCGGCGCCGTCATTTCCGCGCCGAACATGCGCAGGCGCGGCGACTGCTTCCAGCCGTGCGCGAGCCCGGCCTGCTCGTCGAAAGCGCCATTCAGGTAGCGCGCGTGCACGCGCCACTCGACGAGATCGGCCTGAGCGCGAATCGGATGTCCCTCGCCGCGCAGCATGCCTTCGCTCAGCAGCTTGAGGCCGCGCGTGGCGTTGGGCTCGCCATCCCACGGAGGCGGCGGCTGGCCGCGGCTCGAGAGGCGCTGCAGCACTTCGATCTTCACCTGCCCGCTTCCCGGTTCCTCGGCCGCGAAGAAGCTCGTGCGCCAATAGGCGTTGGGCTGGTCGAGCGCGAGCCCGAAGTAACCGAGCTCCGGCGCGTCGGCCTTCTCCGTCCAGCGGTCGTGGTAGCGGAACGGGAACAGGATCACGGGCGTGCCCGCGCTGTGTCCCGCGGGAACCGTGCCGAAGCGACCACGGAACATGCCGTCGCCCTGTCCGTTCTTCGCGCCCGCTTCGCTCGAGCGCCTCGGCATGTCGAGACCGGAGCCCGCGATGCGCGTGTAGTGGATGACCTCCGTGCCGACGAGCACCGTACCGCTCGGCGGGAAGCCCGCGAGGTCGACCAGCGGCAAGGTCGCGTCGCCGGCGCCGATGTTCGCGGTCAAGATGCTCACCACCATGTGCTCGAGATAGCTCGCCGTCGCACCGATCTCGTGCGTCTGGTCCTGCGTGCCGAGCAGCCCGCGACCGCCCGGCGTCACATTGACCGTGCCGCTCGTGGCGTCGTAGGACGAGTAGCACAGGATCTCTTCACCGAGCTGCAGCAAGCCCGCATCACGCGGCAGCCCGTCGAGCCAGTTCGTGTTCTGGTTCCAGTTTCCGGCCGCGATGCGCAGCCCCTGCGGACGCACGCTGAACTGCAGTCCAGCCTCGGAAAGATCCTGGTTCAGCGCCAGCTGCCCGCCCTGCGCCGGCGAGTTGTCGCCGTCGCCGAAGCCCGTCGTGTGGAATACGACCTCATCGAGGAGCATGTCCGCTGCCGCGCCGCCGCGCAGGTCGCGGCCGATCACCACGCGATCGGTCTCGCGCGGACGCTCGCCGCTCGGATGCTTGATCACGCGCGCCATGGTGCGCGACTCGAAGTTCGGCGTCGATGTACCCGACTGCACCGTCATCGGCACGGGCGCCTGCGCCTGCGTGTCGAGCGCGACCATCACAGCGTTGCGCGCGAGGATCAACGCATCTTCGGGCGCCGTGCCGACTTGATCCGCGGTCGGGACCATCGGATTCGCGGCATCGAAGGTCCAAGTCGCCACCGTGCGATCGAAAGGTCGGTAGGTGCGGTGAACGCGCACGGGCCAGCCCAGCGAATTCGCGGACTGATCCATGAGGAACACGGAGTCGAAGCGTCCCGGCTCGCCGCCCTCGACGCCGTTGCGTTGCACGCGCCATACCGGAAGGATCTCGACGCCTGCGGCGTGATCGTGACTGTGCGTCCCGCACACGCCGCGGAACTGGAACACCGAGCGCGCCGAGCGGGTGAGCGGCAGGTTCGTGTCCTCGTTGGTGCCCCACCACGCTTGCCACAGCGACGCGGCCGACGAGCCGCCCTGAGGTTGCGCAGCGCTCGCGGGCTCGGCCAGCAGGAGCGACGGACCGCCGCCGCCACCGCCACCGCCGCCACCGCCAGGGACGCCGCCCTGCACGGTGCGCCCGTCGTTGTTGAGCGTCAGCGTCGCGCGCAGGTCGATCAGCGCCGTGCGCTCGTTGCGCACGAGATGGCCGTCGGGCGTGATCGTGTCGTAGCGCACCCACTCCGTGAGCTCCGCCGTCGCGAGCTCCGTGATCTGCGCGAACTCCGAGCCCGCGTTCGCGACCGGCTGCAGGAAGCCCGTCAGCGAGTTCGCGCCCGCAGGAATCGAGATCGGCACGACGAATGTCTGCCAGTAGAGGATGTTCGCGATCGGAACACCGGCCTGCTGGTCCTGCCAGTTCGGATCCCAATTGACGACGAAGGCGTGCGCCGACTGCTGCGGGTC
>VGYZ01000011.1 GCA_016872795.1 Planctomycetota bacterium | reverse complement strand
GGATGGAGACCGTCGCGGTCCGCCGGGCGGAGATCGTCGCGGCCCTCCGGGTGGGGGACGCGGGCCGGGCGGTGGCGGTGGCCCCGCCGACGCGCGCGCGATCTTTCGCGCGACGCGCATTGCGCCCGACTTCCCCGGCGTCGCCGCGTTGGCGAAGCCCGCGGAAGTGAGCGAGCCGGCGAAGCAGGTCGAGATGGCTCCGGCGCCCGCGCCGGAGCAACTTCCGAGCAGCGGTCGCGTGCTCTTCGACGGCGAGAAGCCCGCGCCGAAGCCGCTCGTGATCGACGCCGCGAAGTCCGACGGCTGCGGCAGCGTCGACACGCAGGACCAGGGCCTGCTCGTCGGCGCGAACGGCGGCATCGCGAATGTCGTCGTCACGGTGGAGCTCGCGCGCGCGGCGGTGAAGGCTGCGGACAAGCCGCTCGTGCTCGACCAGAAGACCTGCCGTTTCGAGCCGCATATCGCGATCGTTCCCGTGGGCACGACGGTCGAGTACCGCAACTCCGATGCGATTTCGCACAATGTCCACAGCTATCCCTCGAAGAACGAGGGGCTCAACAAGATGGTCGGCGCGGGCGCGTTCGAGTCGCAGAAGCTCGACAAGGAAGACCGCATCGAGATCAAGTGCGACATCCACCCGTGGATGAACTCGTGGCTGATCGTCGTCAACACGAATCACTTCGCGCTGACGGATGCCGAGGGGGCGTTCACGCTGACGGGCCTGCCGCCTGGCGAGCACAAGGCGCGCTTTTGGCACGAGAAGCTAGGCAAGGCCGAGGCGACGCTCGTGGTCGACGCCGCGGGCAATGTCACTCCGGTCGAAGTGAAGCTCGGCGGCGAGAAGAAGGGCGGCCGCGGCAAGCGCTGAGCCGCCACTGCATTTCACGCACGAGGCGCGGGCGCTCCGATGCGAGCGCTCGCGCCTCGCATGCTTCAGACGAGCGCCGGAGCGTTGGCAGGCGTCGAGCGCAGCGTCGCGGCGAGAGCGGAGAGGCCGCGCTCGAGCTCCGCGCGCGTACGCGGCGTCGAGAGGCACACGCGCACCGCATGCGGCACATTGCCACGACCGACGACGAACGCTTCCGCGCTCGAGACCGCCGCACCCGCGAGCTGCGCGCGCGCGACGAACTCGTTGGCGCTCCACGGGTCGGGCAGCTCGAGCCACAGGTGGCAACCGTCGTGTCCAGACGGCGTGCGAATGTCGCCGAGGATGCGGCGCGCGAGCTCCTGTCGTGCGCGCGCTTCGCCGCGCTTCTCCGCAGCGACGCGGCGTGCGACGCCGGACTCGATCCAGCGCGTCGCGAGCTCGGTGACGAGCGGCGCCGCGGTCCAACCGATCGCGGTCACGGCGCCGATCGCGCGCTCGAGCACATCGTCGGAGCCCGCGGGCGGCAGCAGGTAACCGACGCGCAGGCCCGACGAGACGCTCTTCGAGAGGCTCGTGAAGTGGTAGGTGCGCTCGGGCGCGAGGCTCGCGAGCGTCGGCGTGCCCGACGCGTCGACGAAGCCGTAGGTGTCATCTTCGACGAGCGCGACATCGTGGCGCCGCGCGATGGCGACGAGTTCTTCGCGGCGCGCGCGCGGCAGCGTCACCGCGGTCGGGTTCTGCGATGTCGGCTGCACATAGAGCGCGCGCACTTCTTTGCCGACGCACGCGGCCTCGAACGCGGCGGGCACGATGCCCTGCAGGTCGAGCTCGACCGGCTGCAGGCGCTGGCCCAAGAGTCGCGCGAGCGGCTTGAGGCCCGTGTAGGTGAGCGCTTCGGCGAGGATCATGTCGCCGGGCTGGCCGCAGGTCGCGAGCGCGACGGCGAGCGCGTGCTGGGCGCCGCCCGTGATGAGGATGCGCTCCGGCGCGCAGGTCACGCCGCGCTCGGCGAGCCAGCGCGCGCCGGCCGCGCGGTGGGCGGGCAGTCCCTGCAGGTGGTAGCCGGTGAAGAGGCCATCGAGGTCCGCTCGCGCCGCGAGCCCGGCCAAGGCCTCGGAGCGCTCGGCGCTGCTCGGCCCGCCCGCGGGCAGGTTGAAGGCGAGGTCGACGAGTCCTTCGGGGATCGACTCGGGCGGCGGGGCGGTCAGGCGACCCCGAGCGGCGGGGTGGCGCACGAAGCTGCCGCGACCCACTTCGCCGTCGATCAGGCCACGGCGGGCGGCCTCGGCGTAGGCGCGGGTGATGGTGCCGACATTGCACTCGAGCCGTCGGGCGAGGGCGCGGTGGGTCGGGAGGCGGGTGCCGGGGGCGAGGCGGCCCTCCTGAATGTCACGGTAGAGGGCCGTCGCGATGGTGACATAGAGGGGCTCGTCGCCCTTCTCGATGTGCGGATGCCAGCTTGTCATGGAGGTGTCTCGTCTTTGGATCGTGACATTCCGCACCATAGGGCGTGACAACCCGCGCCGTCCATAGGGCGCCGACAGAAACCCAGCCGAATCGCTCAGGGCGAGCCGCGCAGCACGAGGTTCTCGATGAAGAACTCCATCATGCGCTCGGGGTTCATGGCTGCGTGGCCGACATCCGGCCCGGCCTGCAGCTCGAAGCTCTTCCCCGCGCGCTGCAGCGCCGCCACGAGCTGCATCGTGTTGTTGGGGTGCACATTGTTGTCGGCGGTGCCGTAGAAGAGCATCAGCCGCCCCTTCAGGTTCGCCGCGAGCTTGACCGCGCTGCCGGCGTCGTAGCCCTCGGCGTTGACCTCCGGGGTGCGCATGTAGCGCTCGGTGTAGATCGTGTCGTAGTGGCGCCAGTCGGTGACCGCCGAGCACGCGACCGCGGCCGCGAAGGTGTCGGGGTGCCGCAGGAGCGCGAGCGCGGAGACATAGCCGCCGTAGGACGTGCCGAAGATGCCGACCTTCGCGCCGTCGACATAGGCGCGCTTCGCGAGCTCCTTCACGCCGGCCGCTTGGTCATCGATCTCGACCGTGCCGAGCTTGCGATAGATCGCGTCGAGGAAGCGCTTGCCGCGGCCCGCTGCGCTGCGCGAGTCGAGCGTGGCGTAGAGGAAGCCGTACTCCGTGAGCCCGCTGGGCGTCGTGAATGTCTCCTTGGCGCCGTTGGTCGCCGGGCCCGCATAGACGCTGACGAGCAGCGGGTACTTGCGCGCCGGATCGAAGTCGGAGGGGAAGTGCAGCAGGCCGTGCAGGTCGCTCGTGCCGTCGCCGGCCTTGTAGGTGAAGAGCTCGACGCGGCGATAGCCCTGCTTCTCGAACTCGGCGAGGTCGCTCGCCGCGAGCTCGCGCACGAGCTTGCCCTCCGCATCGACGAGCCGCGTCGCGGGCGGCGTCGCGTGCGCCTGCGCCACATCGACGAAGTGCGCGCCATCGGGTGCGAGCGTCACCGAGTGATTCAGCGCCGGATCCGTGAGCCGCCGGTCGCCCGTGCCGTCGAGGCCGACGCGGTGCAGCTGCAGCTTCATGTGGTTGTCGCCGCTGCGCGCCATGTAGAAGAGCGTGTTCGAGCTCTCGTCGACGCGCACGACGCTCGACACCTCGAACGGATGCGCCGTGACGGTCGCGAGCAGCTTGCCGGAGAGCTCGTACAGGTAGAAATTGCGGAAGCCCGTGCGCTCGGAGACCCACAGGAAGCGCACGCCGTCCGCGAGCCATGTCATCGACGGCGAGTTCTCGGTCCAGCTGTCCGGCCACTCCTCGCGCACGACCACGCGGCACGCACCGCTCGCCGGATCGGCCGCGACGAGCTCCATCGCGTTCTGCCAGCGATTCGTGCGGTGGAACAGGAGTTCGCGCGAGTCCTGCGTCCACGCGATGTCGTACACATAGTGCCCGACGACCTCATCCGTGAACGGCGCCCCGCCGCGCGCATCGACCTTGGTGATCGCGCCGCTCGCGAGGTCGAGCATGTAGAGCTCAGCCACGGGATTGGGGCTGCCCGCCTTCGGATAGGCCTCGATGTCCATGGTGCTCTGCACCTTGGTCTGGTCGAGCTGCAGGTAGAAGTCGCGCACGCCGCTCTCGTCGAAGCGATAGAACGCGAGCTTCGCGCTGTCGGGCGACCACCACATGGCCGTGTTCTGGTCGAGCTCCTCGCCATACACCCAGCTGCCGATGGCGTACTTCGTGCGCTGCGCTGCATCGCCGTCGGTCGTGATCGCGCGCTCGTTCGCGCCGCCCGCCTCGCGCAGCCACAGGTTGCGATCCTTGTGGAACGCCTCGAGCTTCCCGTCCGGCGAGAGCGCGCTGGCGAACTGCCGCCCGCGCTCCGGCGCCGGCCCGCGCCGCGCGCCCTGCTCGCCGCGCTTCTCCTCGCGCGCCTCCTTCGGCGCCTCCACCACCTCCGCCGCTCCGAGCTCGTAGCGCAGCGTCTTGCCATCTCGCCGATACTGCAGCGCCTTGCCGCTCTCCTCCCACTCGACGCCGAGCGCACCCGACTTCCACGCGCCCGCCGCCTTCTTCCCCGCCGCCTGATAGCGCTCGTACCCCGGCATCGACTTCAGCCGATCCTGCGCCCGAGCGACCGACGAAACCGAGAGGAGTGCCGCGAGAACCAGCGTGCCGATGCGATGCGTCTTCATCGCGGCAGTTTAGCCGCCCGCCCACGCCCGAGTGCGGCGAGCGGCAGGGCGCCGCATTGCACCTTCGGGGAGCCAGGCCTAACTTCCGCGCACATGAGCTTCACGGATGTCGTCATTCGCCTGCACGCGCTCACCGGTGCGATCGCGTTCGGCGCGATGTGGATTCCGATGTTCAGCCGCAAGGGCGGGGCCGTTCACCGCAAAGTGGGCCGCGTATTCACATGGGCGATGGCGTGCGCATCGACGAGCGCGGTGTGCGCGAGCTGCCTGCGCCTCGCTGAACGCCCGGAAGCGCCGCAGGGACCCCTGCTGCTCGCGCTCGTGGCGATCCAGTCCGCCGCCGCCACATGGTGGGGGATCGCAGTCCTGCGCCGCAAGGGTCGCGACGCGCGCAGCCGCTCGCTCCCTGACTGGATCGCCGCCGCCGCGCTGCTCCTCTCCGGCGCCCTCGCTGTCGCCTACTTCCTCCAAGGCGCCATGCTGCTCATCGCGATCTTCGGCGCGCTCAACATCGTCTTCGGCCTGCGCTTTGCATTTGTCCTCGGCCGCGCCCCGTCGAGCCGCTTTTGGTGGTGGTACGAGCACCTGTTCGGAATGCTGGTCGCCTGCATCGGCACATTGACCGCCTTTTTCGTCGTCAATTACCGCCACACCCCAGCCGCATTTCGGAGCGTGATTCCCGGCCTCGCCGTCTGGATCGCCCCCGGCCTGATCGGCGGTCTCGCCATCGCCCTGCTCACGCACCACTACCGCGCCAAGCTCGAAGGCGGCCCGCGAGGGAGGTGAGCGTGGGGCGTCGGGGGTTAGCGCAGGCCCATGCGGGAGAGGCGGGTGGGGCGGTCGGCGGCGAAGCGGGCGATGCCGGACCAGAGGGAGTCGGGGTCGATGTGGGCTTCCTTCTTGAGCTCTTCGACATTGCCGCCGGTGCGCCAACGGTTGTCCCAGTCGCTGGATAGGACATACTCCTCGGCGACCTTGTGGGGCAGCCAGTCGTGCATCAGGCGGCGGGCGCCGTTGGTGATGCAGGTGGAGTCCATCCAGTCGGACCACGGGAGGACGCTGTCGCGGTAGGACTGGGGCTGGAGCTGGAAGAGCTCCCACGAGACCGCCTGCACGAGCTTCACATTAGGGCCCTCGCCCTTGGCGAAGCGCGGGAACAGCGCGTAGAGCGACTCGGTCGAGCTCGTGCCTTGGATGATGAGCGTGCCTTCCTTGGGGCGCTTGGGATCGAAGTCGCGGATCACATAGGCGCCCTTGGCGGCGTCGAGGTGCGACGGGATGCCGAGCGCGGCGCGGTCGGGGACCTTGACGTTGGGGCGCGTCAGGTGGATCGCCACGATCGGCTGCTTGCAGCGCAGAGCGGCGGCGAGCGCGGGGGCGACCTCGTTGTGCTCCCACGGGTGGATGTTGATCACATGGCCGTCGGGGAAGAGCTGCGTCACGCCCGGCGAGAAGATGCCGAAGTGCGTGCGGCTGTCCTCGGCGGTCTCGGGGCCCGAGTGGCCGACGACCCAGATCGTCTTGCCGACTTTGAGCGGGCAGTCCTGCGCGAGCTGGCTGAAGAGGCGGAACATCCCGTACTTCAGGTACGAGAACGAGCCGTAGGTCGAGCACGCGCCCCAATAGCCGAGGAATTCCTTTTCCGGCTCGGAGCTCATGTTGACGGTCGCGAGGCCGACCGTGAGGCCCGAATTGGTGAATTCCGTGATCTGCTGCGGGAGCAGCGAGCCGTGCGGGTTCTTCGTGCGCTCGTACCAGCCGAAGTTCTTGGCGGCGCCGAAATCCTTGGCGAAGCCGAAGATGCCGGTCGACTCGGCGAGGTCCGCCGAGCAGGCGAGGACCAGCGGGCGGCCCATTTTCTCGCGCGCGTAGGAGTTGAACCACGAGCCGAAGGTCAAAAACGCGTTCTTGTTGGCGATCGCGGTGCCGGGCGCGGCGAAGAGCTCCGCGGGCAGCTTCTGCGGGTCGAGCCAGCTCGTGTCCTCGGCGAGGTTGACCTTGCTCTGGAGGCGGAAGCCCTCGGCCTTCGCCGGCACGCTCTCGCCGATCTCGACCAGCGTGTCGGCGAGGTACTCCATCAGGTCGGGGTCGTTCGCCAGCACGCTGAAGACCGTGCGGAACCACTTCTCGCTTTGCTCGCGGCACTTCGACTCGCCGGGGTCGGTCGTGTCGCCGGCGCCCTCGAAGGTCACGCCGTACTTGCGCGCGAAGTCTTCGCGGCACTTCCAGAAGAGCTCGCTGTTGCGCTTGTGCGCCGCGCCGTGCGAGTGGAAATCGAACTTGTGGTAGCCGCGACCCTTGCGCGTCTTGACCCACACGCAGCCCGGGCGGCCGCCGGTCGAGTCGGCGCACACGATCTCGAGCAGCGCCTTGGTGATCTCCTCGTAGCTTTCACCCTGCGTGGTGCCGGCGACGCGCCAGCCGTAGGGCTCGAACCAGTCCACCGGGGTGCCGTGCACGACCTCGCTGTTCGCGAAATGGTCGATGCCGTGGTCATTCCAGTCGAAGAGGTAAATCAAGTTGTCGAGACCGAGGCCGAAAGCCGAGTTCTTGACCTCGTGGTGGGCGCCGGCGGTGTGGCCGCCCTCGCCCTCGATCGCGAACACCTTCACATCACCGGCGCCGGCGTGCTTGAGCGCCATGGCCTCGCCGAGCGCGGCGGGGGCGCCGTGGCCCGAGGGGCCGGTGTTGAACTTGAAGAAGAGCGTCTTGCCCTCCATTTCCGCATGGCCCGGCAGGTGGCCGTTGTGACGCAGCCACAGCAAGTCTTCCCAAGTGAGCTGGCGCTCCTTGGCGTGGGGCACGAGGTACTTGGGGTCGCCGGTCTGGGCGTAGCGCAGGCGCAGGGCCTCGTTGTAGACCGCGAGCATGGCGTAGATCACAGGGTTGCAGTGGCCGGCGACGAGCACCGAGCGGTCGCCGAAGGCAAGCTCGGGGCGGCGCACATCCCAGCGCATCACGCCCAAGGTCGCCGCGACCATCAGCGGGGTCTTCGAGCGCGAGCCGCCGGGGTGGCCGCTCTGGCGCAGGTTGAGCATCAGGTCGATGCATTGGTCGATCAGGTCGCCGACCTTCTCCCAGTGCTGGAAGTGCGGGCGGAGGCTGTCGAGGCTGGGCTTGGCAAGGGTCTGCATCGCGGTTCTTTTCTGCGCCCGCTGGCCAATGTTTCGATCGCGGTGGGCGTTCGCGACAGACTCTACCAAGCCGTCCCTGCCGCCGCCGCTTTTCGCCGCGCGCGTCTCGACATGCGCGGGAACAGAGTGTCCCCTAGGACCGATGAACCTGCTGGACGAGGAGCCGGGGCTGGCGACGGGGAGCTTGCTGCTGCGCAGGCCGCTCTACCTTGGCTGCACGATCCTCGGACTCGTGGCGCTCACATTCGGCACGGACCTGCTCGTCGACACGCACTCCTCGATCGGGGTGGTGTACTCGGTGCCGGTGCTCTTGACGCTGTGGCTGGGTCGCCGCGAGCTGACGATCGCGGCGGCGCTCGTGTGCGCCGCGCTGGTGCTGGCCGCGATTCCCTCGCACCACGTGCTTGCGGATGACCTGCACGAAATCGTGCTCGGACGCTGCTCGAACCTGTTCGCGATCTCGATAGCCGCGTCGCTCTCTGTGATGCGTCTGCGGAGCGAGCGCGAACTACAGCGCGTGCGCAGCTGGGCGGTGACGACCTTGCGAGGGCTGTCGGAGGCCGTGATTTCCGTCGATACGAGCGGGCATGTCGTCTTCGTGAACAACGCGGCCGAGCGCATGCTCGCACGCCCGCGCGAGCAGCTCCTGCGACGCCCGCTCGGCGATGTGTTCATCGTGCGCGACATGAATGTTCCGGCTCGGCCGCCCGTGGTCGAGCTCGCGGAGCTCGGAATCGGCGACGCGCGCGAAGGCAAGCTGTTCGTGTTCGGTGGACGACGCATCGACATCGAGTACTCGCGCTCGGTGATCCCCTCCACGAGCGAAGCGCGCTTCGGCGAAGTGATCGTGTTCCGCGACATTCGCTCGCGCAAGGAGGACGAGGAGGCGATCCGCAGGCTCGCCTATCGCGACGATCTCACGGGACTTCCCAACCGCGTCTCGCTGCTCGATCGCTTCCAGCTCGAGCTCGCGCACGCGCGTCGCGGCAAGCAAGCGCTCGGCGTGATGTACCTCGACCTCGACGGCTTCAAGCTCGTCAACGACACGCAGGGTCACGAGGCCGGCGATCATGTGCTCCAGATGACAGCGCGGCGACTCGCGTCGACGCTGCGCTCGGGAGACACGGTCGCGCGCCTCGGCGGAGACGAGTTCGTGCTGCTGCTCCCCTCCGTCGCTGGGCCCGACGAAGCGCGCAAGGTGGGGGAGAAGCTCGTGGCTGCGGTCGGGCGGCCGATCGAGTGGCAGGGCGAGGTGTTGCAGGTGTCCGCGAGCATCGGACTCGCGCTGTACCCCGACGATGGCGACGAGCCGGAGACGCTCCTGCGGCGCGCGGACAAGGCCATGTATCGCGCCAAGACGGACGGCAGCGGGAAGGTCGAGCTCGTGCGTCGCAACGAGCGCGACTGAGCGCGTCGCTCACTCTTCCCACAGACGCGAGAGCAGGTCGAGCGCGTCGCGCGAGCGCTGGCCGCGCGAGTCCCAACGACGCATCGCGTCGTACAGCGCGACGAGTGCCTCCTGCTCGCGCGGATCGGCGAGCTTGCCTTCGCGCAGGGCCGGGAGCGCGACATTGCCGACGCGGCTCCAGCGCGTGCGCCCCAGCCGCGTCTCGCCGCTCGCGAGCAAGATGTTCAGCGCGAGCGTCACGCGCACCTGCGGATCCTGCTCGCGCTCGAGTGCATCGAGCATGCGGTCGACGACCTCGGGGCTGCGCAGCTTCCACAGGCCCTTGGCGAGAGCCATGCGCGCGCCCGGGTCCTCGAAGCCGAGGCGATCGAGCCAGCGGCGCTCCGTCTCCTGGTCGAGAGTGCGCTCGAGACGCGCGCGCGCGGCCTTCACGAGCCCTTGCTCGTGTGCTTCGCGATCGAAGCGCTCGTGCCACGCGCGCCAGTGTTCGTCGGGATGCTCGCGCGCGAGGTCGAACACGATTGCCCAGCCGAGGAAGTGCGCCACGAGGTTGTCGCGCGAGTCGTAGTCGTCGCTCGCCTCGAGCTTCATCCAGCGCTCGATCTCGGCATCGCTCGCCTTGAGGTCGCGCAGCTCGTGCAGGGGCCAGCAGGCGAGTCCGTCGCCGTGCCAGCGCCCGTCGTGCAGCATGCCGTCGCCCCAGTAGGACGCTAGGCCTTCTTCGAACCACAGCGGCAGGCGCAGGCCGAGGTCAGCGATGCGCGCGTGGACGAGCTCGTGCACGGCGGTGTCCGCGGCGCTGGTGCCGAGGAACACACCCGAGGGCTCGAAGCTGAACATGCCGCTGCGCACGTGGTAGGCGCGCACGCGGGCGGGTCCGATGTCGGGGATCATCTGCAGCTCGCCGGTCGTGGGCCCGTTCGGCGGCGCGGAGTCGCGCGACTGCGGGTCGAGCGCGTGCACGCGCACGGGGCGCGCAAAGGCGCCCATGCGCTCCTCGACGGCCGCGATGGCGGGCTCGAGCGCCTCGCCGAAGCGCTCGACATCGACCTTCTCGCCGTCCTTGACATACAGCGTCCACGAATCGTCTCGCAACACCGGCGTCCAGCTCGCGCACCCACCGAGGAGCGGTCCGAGGCCGAGCGCGAGGAGGAGCAGACGACGCATGGAGCGAGATCGTGCGCCAGCTTGCGACGCCTGTCCAGCCACTCGGGCCGCACGGCTGGCGCCGGCTGCCCGCGCAGCCCTCCGCGGGCCTCCTGTTGCCGCCCGAAACGCCCGCGCTACCGTGGTTTTCCCGCTTTCGCCGCCTTCGACCCCCGCACACCTCCCATGGCCACGTTTCGCTGCGAGCTCGACGCCCCCAACAACATCGTCATGGTGATGGTCACCGAAGATGACGGCAGCGAGCACGACTACCAGTTCGACTTCGACCCGCGCTCGGGCCGCTACGAGTTTTCCGAGCGCGAGATCCTCGAGCGCGACTTTGGCGCGGAGTGGGTCGAGGAGATGGAGAACGCGGTCAAGGGCCTGATCGAGCAGGCCGTGCGCGCGCGACGCGGCTGAGGCGCGACGGCGGGCGCGCTGGCGCCTAAGATCGATGACCGTGAAACGCGTCTTCCTGCTCGTGCTCGACTCACTCGGCGTCGGAGCGCTCCCAGATGCGGAGAGCTTCGGCGATGTCGGGGCTCACACGCTCGATCACATCGTTGCGGGCGCGGGCGGCCTCGAGGTGCCGAACTTGGTGCGGCTCGGGCTCGGGCATGTGCCGGGCGTGACGCGCGTGGCGCGCGCTGCGACGCCGACGGGAGCGTTCGGGCGCTGCGCGGAGCGCAGTCCGGGCAAGGACACGTCGACGGGGCACTGGGAGATGATGGGGTGCGTGCTCGACGCGCAGTTCCCCGTGTTCGAGAGCGGCTTTCCGCCCGCGATCATCGATGCGTTCGTGGCGCGCGCGGGCGTGCCGGGCGTGCTGTGCAACGCGCCGGCGTCGGGAACCGAGGTGCTCGCGCGGCTCGGTGAGGAGCATGTGCGCACGCTCAAGCCGATCGTCTACACCAGCGCCGACAGCGTGTTCCAGATCGCGTGCCACGAAACGCACTTCGGGCTCGAGCGGCTCTATCGCTGCTGCGAGATCGCGCGCGAGATTCTCGATCCGTACGGAGTCGGCCGCGTGATCGCGCGACCGTTCGTCGGCGAAGCGGGCAGCTACAAACGCACATACAACCGCCGCGACTACTCGCTCGTGCCGTTCCGCGAGACCGCGCTCGTGCGCATCGCGCGCGAGGGGCTGCCGGTAACGGGCGTGGGCAAGATCGAGGACATCTTCGCCGGCGTCGGTGTGACGCGCTCGGTGCACACCGAGGGCAACCGCGATGGCATGGAGCGCACGATCGAGCTCGCGTCGACGCAGGAGGGCGGTCTCGTGTTCGTGAACCTCGTCGACTTCGACATGCTCTACGGACATCGCCGCGACCCGCGCGGATATCGCGCGGCGCTCGAGGAATTCGACGCGCAGTACGCGCAGCTCGAAGCGCGCCTTCGGCCCGATGACCTCGTGCTGCTCACCGCCGACCACGGCAACGACCCGCTCTTCACGCAGACAACCGACCACACGCGCGAGTATGTGCCCGTGCTCGCCGCCGGAGCGCGCGTGCGCCCCGGCGCCGCGCTCGGCACGCGCGAGAGCTTCGCCGACATCGGCGCGACCGTGGAGGAGTTCCTCGGCCTCGCCCCCGCCGGTCCCGGCCGCTCCTTCTGGCGCGAGATCGCGCGCTAGCCATGGACGCACGCGGGATCCTCGCGACGAAGCGCGACGGGAAGCGGCTCTCGGAGGCGCAGATCCGAGGGTTCATGGCAGGGTATGTGGCGGGCGAGATCACGGACCATCACGCGTCGGCGCTCCTGATGGCGATCTTCCTCCACGGGATGGAGGAGGCGGAGCTCGCGGCGTGGACGCACGCGATGCTCGAGAGCGGGCGCGTGATGAAGTTTCCCGGCATCTCGCGGCCGAAAGTCGACAAGCACTCGACCGGCGGCATCGGCGACACGGTCTCGATTCCGCTCGCACCGGCGGCGGCGGCCTGCGGGCTCGCGGTGCCGATGATCTCGGGGCGCGGGCTCGGGCACACCGGTGGCACGCTCGACAAGCTCGAGGCGATCCCGGGCTTCTGCACGCAGCTCTCGGAGGCGGACTTCGCGCGCTGCCTCGAGCGCACGGGCGTGGCGCTCGGCGGGCAGACGCCCGACATCGTGCCTGCGGACCGCAAGCTGTATGCGCTGCGCGATGTGACGGGCCTGATCGAGTCGCTCCCGCTGATCGCGAGCTCGATCATGTCGAAGAAGCTCGCGGAGGGCCTCGACGCGCTCGTGCTCGATGTCAAGTTCGGATCGGGCGCATTCATGATGGATCGCTCGCGCGGCGAAGTGCTCGCGAAGACGATGCTCGGGCTCGCGCGCGACTTCGGCGTGCGCGCGACGGCCTTGCACACGAACATGGAGCGGCCGCTCGGTCGCATGGCGGGACACGCGCTCGAGATCGCGGAGAGCTTCGACTGCCTCGAGGGCCGCGGGCCGGCGGACTTGCGCGAGCTCGTGTGCCTGCAGGGCGGCGAGATGCTGCGCCTCGGCGGGCTCGTGCGCACGCTCGAGGACGGAAAGGCACGCATCGCGCGCTCGCTCGACGACGGCAGCGCTCGCGCGACATTCGTGCGCGTGATCGAGGAGCAGGGCGGCGATCCGCGCTGCATGGACGAGCGCGCGCGGCTGCCGAAGGCGTCACAGGTCGAGCTCGTGCGCGCGGGGCGCGATGGCGTGCTCGCCTGGCGGGACCTGCGCGCGCTCGGCGGCGCGATTTGCGAGCTCGGCGGCGGGCGCAAGAAGCTCGGCGACGCGATCGATCACGGCGTCGGCCTCGAGTTCGAGGTGCCGGAGGGCGCGGCCGTGCGGGTAGGGGATGTGCTGCTGCGCGTGCACCACGAAGGTCGCGGGCTCGCGGAAGCGCTCGCGCTCGTCGAGCGTTCCTTCGAGCTCGTCGACGCTCACGCCCCTGCGCCGCTCGTGCTTGCCACATGGACCGCGTGACGGTGTAGTGGGCCGCGCATGCAGTACCTGCGCTGCCTGATCGGGATCGCGCTCTTCATTTCGCTCGCTTGGGCGCTCTCGTGGGACCGGCGTCGCTTCCAGTGGCGCGTCGTGCTCGGCGGGATCGCGCTGCAGTTCGCGATCGTCCTCTTGATCGCGAAAACCGCGGCGGGACGAGCGTTCTTCGAGAGCGCGGCGCGCTTCATCGACAAGCTCGTCTCGAAGACCGTGCCGGGTGCGCAGGCCGTGTTCGGACATCTCGCGACCGACGGCGGCGCGGACTTCATCTTCGCGTTCGCAGGCACGGGCCTGCTCGTGATCATCTTCGTCTCGGCGCTGATGTCGATCCTCTATCACATCGGCGTGATGCAGGTGTTCGTGTGGGCGGTCGCGAAGGTGATGAGCGCGACGATGGGGCTCTCGGGTGGCGAATCGATGGCGGCGGCTGCGAACATCTTCATGGGGCAGACCGAGGCGCCGCTCGTGATCCGGCCGTACCTGCCGAAGATGACGCGCTCGGAGCTCAACTCGCTGATGACGGGCGGCTTCGCGACCATCGCCGGCTCGGTCATGGCGATCTACCTGAAGATCCTCGGGCCGGAGCTCGCGCCGCACCTGATCACAGCCTCGGTGATGAGTGCGCCGGCGTCGTTCGTGATCTCGAAGATCATCCTGCCGGAGCGCGAGGCGCCCGAGACCGCGCGCGGCGTCGAGCTCAAGGTCGAGCGCAACGCCGTCAACATCATCGAGGCGGCGGCGAACGGCACGGGCGACGGCTTGAAGCTGTGGCTCAATGTCGTCGCGATGCTGATCGCTTTCATCGCGCTCGTGGCGCTCGTCGACTGGCCGCTCGGTGCGCTCGGGGAGTGGCTCGGGTCGCTCGGCGTGCTCGAGGGACCGCTCTCGCTCAGTCGCATCTTCGGCTGGATCTTCGCGCCCTTCGCATGGGCGATCGGCGTCGAGGGCTGGCACGACTGCCAGATGGTCGGCTCCCTGCTCGGCACGCAAGTCTCGGTCAATGAGTTCGTCGGCTACAGCCAGCTCGGGCAGATCCTGCAGGCCACGGATCCGGCCCAGCGCTTCGAGCACTCGCGCTCGGCGATCCTCGCGAGCTACGCGCTGTGCGGCTTCGCGAACTTCGCCTCGATCGGCATCCAGATCGGCGGCATCTCGGCGCTCGCGCCGGAGCGCAAGGGTGATGTCGCCAAGCTCGCCTTCCGCGCGATGCTCGGCGGTGCCTTTGCGTGCTGGATGACCGCAACTGTCGCGGGAGCGTTCGTATGAGCGCTGCGCAGCAGATCGAGCGGCTCGCGAGCTCTCTGCGCCACCACGGCGTCGGAGCGGTCGACATCGCGTTCGTGCTCGGCTCGGGCCTCGGAGCGTTCGCGGAGCGCATCGAGCGCGCGCGCGCGATTCCGTATGCCGAGATCGACGGCATGCCGACGAGCGCGGTGAAGGGCCACGCTGGCAGGCTCGTCCTCGGCGAAATCGGCGGCGTGCGCGTGCTCGCGCAGCAGGGACGCGTGCATCTCTACGAGGGTTGGAGCGTGAGCGAGGTCACGCGCGCGGTGCGCGCGATCGCGCAGCTCGGCTGCCGACGATTCGTGCTCACCAACGCAGCGGGCGGGATTCGACGCGAGTGGCGTCCCGGCTTGCTGATGACGATTCGCGACCACATCAACTTGCAGGGTCGCTCGCCGCTCACGCGCGCGGAGGCGGGCTATGCGCGGCCCTACGACGACGGCCTCACGCAGGTGCTGCACGCGGTCGCGCAAGAGCGGGGCATCGCGCTCGAGAGCGGCGTGTACGCGGGCTTGCTCGGCCCCAACTACGAGACGCCGGCGGAAATTCGCATGCTCTCGACGATGGGCGCGGATGCCGTCGGCATGAGCACAGTGGCGGAGGTACTCGCGGCGCGCGCGAGCGGTGCGCGCGTGGCGGGGATCTCGCTCGTCACGAACCAGGCCGCGGGCATCACGGGCGAGCCGTTGTCGCACGCGGAAGTCATGGCGGCTGGCCAAGAGGCCGCGGACCGCTTCTCGAACCTGCTGCAGCACGCTGCAGCGCGGCTCGCGGGCTAAAAGCGCCAGCGTGGGCGCTACAATCTCGCGCCCATGGCCCTCGATGTCCGTGAGATCGCTCGCCGCGCGGCTGCGCGCGTGCTCGCCGAGCGTGGCACGCGACCGACGCCGGCTCCCGCAGTGCGCGCTGTCTCTGCGGAAGCGCCGCGCGCGAGCGCTTCGAGCGCGCCGACGAAACCCCCGCGGCTCGAGGTGCGCGCGGAACCGCGCGGCGACAGCCGCAAGCTCGTGCTGGGCACCTGCCTCGCCGACACGCCCGACGGCGGCGTGCTGCGCGTGCCGGCGGGAGCGATCGTGACGCCGCTCGCCGCGGAGGAAGCGCACCGCCGTCACATCCGCATCGAGCGCGGTGAGCACGACGGCGGTCGACGCATCGCGGTGGGCTGTGATCACGGCGGCTTCGCGCTCAAGCAAGAGCTTCTCGGCTGGCTGCGCGCGCTCGGGCACCAGCCGGTCGACTTCGGGACGCGCGACGAGAATCCCGTCGACTACCCCGACTTCGCGCGCGCCGTGGCCGAGGCCGTGGCGGGCGGACAGTGCGAGCTCGGCATCGTGATCGACGGAGCCGGCATCGGCTCGGCGATCGCGGCCAACAAAGTGCCGGGCGTGCGTGCGGCGACATGCTGCGATGTCGCGATGGCGAAGAATGCGCGCGAGCACAACTACGCCAATGTGCTCTCGCTCGGCGCGAAGATGATCCAGCGCTCGGTGGCGGAGGAGATCGTGCGCACATTCCTGGCGACGGCGCACGGCGAAGCGCGGCACGGCAAGCGCGTCGCGAAGATCACCGAGATCGAGCGGCGCTATATGAAGGGCCCTGGGAGCGGAGTGCACGCGTGAAGCTGTCGCGGGAGATGGGAGCGGGGGAGCTCGAGGCGCTGCTCGTCGAGCTCGGTCGTCGCATCGTCGAACACGGGCCGGAGTCGGTCTTTCCGCACGGCAGCGGTGGCGTCGAGGTCGAGTTCTGCCCCGATCGCGCGCGCGAAGTGATCGCGGCGGGCGCGTGCCGACTCGGTTACTGCGGCTGCAAGGCGCCGGAGCTCGACACGCTCGCCGCCTACATCGACCACACGCTGCTCAAGCCCGAGGCGACGCTCTCGGAGCTCGACAAGCTCTGCGACGAGGCCGTGAAGACCAAGTTCGCGAGCGTGTGCGTCAACGGCGCGCACGTGCGGCGCTGTGCCGAGATCCTCGCGGGCTCGGGCGTGCTCGTGTGCTCGGTGATCGGCTTCCCGCTCGGCGCCAGCGCGACCGAGGTGAAGTGCTACGAAGCGCGCCGCGCGATCGAGGACGGGGCCTGCGAGATCGACATGGTCATGAACATAGGCTTGCTGAAGTCCGGTGCGGATGCGGCGGTCGAGCGCGACATCGCGGCGGTCGCGGAGACATGCCACAAGCTCAAGGCCCGGCTGAAGGTGATCCTCGAGACATGCCTGCTCACCGACGCTGAGAAGGTGCGTGCGTGCGAAGCCTCCAAGCGCGCGGGTGCGGACTTCGTGAAGACCTCGACGGGCTTCAACAAGGGTGGCGCCACGGCCGCGGACATCGCGCTGATGCGCCGCACGGTCGGCGAGCGCATGGGCGTCAAGGCCTCCGGCGGCGTGCGCGACCAGAAGACCGCGCAGGAGATGATCGCGGCCGGCGCCACGCGCATCGGCGCCAGCGCCTCGGTGGCGATCGTCAAGGGCGGCGAGTCGAAGTCGAGCTACTGAGAGCTCCGCGGATCAGGCCCCGAAGAAGCGTGTGCGAAGCGCGCGTGCGGCGTCGGCGATCGCAGCGAGCTTGCGCCTCGCGATCGCGGCGGACGCGAGCGGGTTGTCCGCGAAGGTGGCGAAGCCGCAGTCGGGGTTGAGCAGCACGCGCTCGGGGCCGAGGAGCTCGACGAGCGGCGCGATGCGAGCACAGATCTCGTCCGCGCTCTCGACCTCGACGCGCTTTTGGTTCACGACGCCGATGCCGATGCGCTTGTCGCGCGGGAGCTCCGCGAGCAGGCGCGCGTCGCCCGCGCGCGGGGTGCAGAGCTCGAGAAACAGCGTGCCCACGGGAGCGCGAGCGAGGAGCGGCAGCAGCGGACCGTAGTCGCCGTGGAGTGCGACGCTCTCGTCCGGCGACCAGTTGCCGCGGCAGACATGCATGGCGAGCCGCTCGCGCGGGAAGCCGGCCGTGAGCTCCGCGAGCAGGCGCTCGGCGAAGGCGAGCTCCGCGGGCGTGTCCAGTTTCTCCCCGAGCGCTCCGCACATGAATGTGCGTCGCTCGCGTGCGTGGCCGTAGACCACTTCGCTCAGCACGGGCTCGTCGAACTGCACGAGCGAGACGCCATCGGCGAACAGGTCCGCAAGCTCCTCGCGCAGCACGCGCACGATGTCGCGCGCGAGGTCCTCGCGGTTCGCGTAGGCGCGATCGGAGATGCACTCCATCCACATCGTGCGTGTGAGGAGGTAGGGGCCCGGCAGAGCGACCTTGCGCGGCTTGCCGGAGAGCTCGCGCAGGAAGCGTGCCTCGCGCAGAGCGATGGGGCGCGAGCGGCCGAGCGGGCCGAACACGGCCGGATGGCGCACCTTGCCCGCGGGCACGTCGAGAGCGCGCAGCTCGCGCTCGAACTCCTCGGGATGCTCGATGTAGGGCAGCAGGTCCGTGATCGGAATCAGCTGGCAGTTGTCGAGGATGCCGCCGACGAAGCTCGCGTAGTTGTCGCGGCGCTGCTCGCCGTCGGTGAGCACGTCGACGCCCGCGCGCAGCTGCGCATCGACACACAGGCGCACCGCATCGTCGGCCGCGGCCTCGAACTGTGCGTCGTCGAGCCGCCCTTCGAGATGGCGGTGCAGCGCGTCGAGCAGCCACGCCGGGCGCGGCCAACTGCCGACGCCCATTGCCGACAACGGCGCGATCGACGGAGCGGGCGATGGCGCGGGCAGCGAAGCCGGGATCGTCACCGCGACGACGCTCTGGCGCAGCGGCATCGCGCGCGCCTCGCTCGCAGGCTTGGCGCGCGCGGGATCGAACTTGCCCTTGGACACGAGGAAGCTGTGCTCGCGCCCGGACTTCACATGGCTGACGAGCTCGTTGCTCGTCAGGCGGCACCACGCGGGCAGGTCCTCCGGAACCGAGATTTCCGTCGAGCGGATCTCGAGCAGCTCGCCCGCCTCGAGCGGGTCGATGTGCTTGCGGATGAGCAGCAGGAGCCCGTTGCCGCAGTCGAGATCGCCGCCGTCGAAGCTCGTCTTGGGCGCGTACGGATGCCTGCCCACGCGGACGCTCTCAGTACGAGACGCAGGGCGAGCCGCCGGCGAGGAACTCGACCAGCTTGGCGCCGCCGACGATCGTCGCGCCCGCGATGAGCTTGGTCTCGTCGAGGCCGCGCTTCTTGAAGCACGGCGAGCAGACGTAGATCTTGCCGCCTGCCGCCGCGAACTTCGCCATCAGCTCCGCGAGCGGCGCGAAGCCGTCCTCGCGGATGTCGTCGGCGTAGCCCGGCACCGCGAGGCGCACCGCCTCGGTCGAGAGGAACACCATCGTCTCCTGCTCGGAACCGGCGGCGGCATTGGCGACCACGAACGCGACCGTGGCCTTGTCGCGGTTGTCCTTGGCGGAAGTGAGCGAAACGCAGAAACGGCCCATGTCAGTTCTCCTTGCGTCGAATGTGGTAGACGGGATGCGCGGCGTGGACGAGCGCGTGGCCCGTCATGCCGCACCAAGCGGGAATGTCCTCGCGCGCGCCGGGATCGAGCGCCACGAGCCGCAGCACCTGCCGCGGCGCGAGCGCGCGCAGGCGCGTGCGCAGCTCGATCACGAGCTCACCGCAGCCCATCTCGCCGGCGTCCCAGTGGTCATCGGCGTGGTGCTCCTGACCGCGTTGCATGGCGGAAGAGATTAGCAACTCGGCCGGATCACACGCAGGCTGCTCGCCGCTTGGGAGCGATGCCTGGACATGGGAACGCGCCCTGTGCCTGAGATCGCCGGGCGCAGGGCGCGTCTTCTCTCAAGACTCAGAAGGTGAAGATCATCCCGAGGAACAGGAAGTCGATGTCGTCGGCCGCGCCGGTCTCCGCGACGGCGGCGCCGGTGAAGACATGGCTGTAGCCGCCGTAGAGATCGAGGTGGCGGTAGAGGCGGTGTTGCACGAGCAGGTCGAGTTCCTCGCCGATGTGCGTGGAGTCGAAGCCGCCGGCGGGCATGTCGCGCGAGACGCTGCCGTTCAGCTGGTAGATCGCGTCTTGGTCGCTCATCAGGTTGAGCGTGTGCAGCGTGAGCGAGATGGTGGTCGCGGGGCCGGGCTTGATGCTCGTGCCGAGGTGCGCGGCCGCGATGTTCTGGCGCGAGACCGTGTCGGCATAGCCGAGGTAGAGGTGGCCGAGCGGATAGAGCTGGTGGAAGGTCTGCACATCGCCGCCCGGCTGGCGGTCGCCGCTGGCGAGGTCGAAGCCGCCGAAGATGCGCGGCGAGAGCGACTCGGTGTCGAGCTTCCAGCCCGCGACGCCGGTGAGGAACCACGCGTTCACGCTCGCGTCACCGATCTCGCCCACCTGCCAGCCGCCCTCGACTTCCCAGTCGCCGCGCTCCGCGAAGGTGCCCCAGCTGCGGCCGCCGATCGTGTGGCGGCGCTCGTCGCCCGCGGGCGTGCCGTTGATGGCGACATTCGCGCGCGTGTCGCCGAGCACATACAGGTCGAGGCCCGTGCCGCCGGGCTGCGGCGCGCGCGTGGCGTAGACGCCGTACAGCGAGCGGTCGTCGTCGCGCTCATTCGGCTCGGTCTTGTCGACGGGCACATACCATGTCAGCAGGCCGTTGACCGCCCAGCCGCCGTGGTTCCACAGCGCCGTGAAGCCGTCCCAGCGGTTCAGCGTGTTGGCCCACGGCAGCGAGCTCACCAGGCGCTGGTTGCCGAAGCCGAAGCTCTGGCGCCCGGTGCGCAGGCGGAGCTGGTCGTCACCGACCGTCGTCTTGAGGTCGAACCACGCCTGCTGCGCCGCGAGCGTGTCCATGTCCGTGGGGCGCCGGCCGCCCTGCAGGTCGCGATCGGTGCACTGCGCGCTCAGGCCCTCGATGTAGGCGCGCAGGTGCTCGCCCACCTGCAGGTCTGCGTGCAGCAGCATGCGCGAGAGCGTGAACACATCGCTGTTCGGGCGGCTCGCACCCGTCGGCGCGGTTCCCCCGAAACCGAACCCGTCCCAGCTCTCCGTGCGTGCCTCGATGCGGCCACCCATGGAGAGCCAGCTCGCGTCGCCGAGCTTCACATGCTTCAGCGGGTCGAAGAAATCCCCGCCCGGTGTCTCGACGAACTTCGACCAGTCCTCGTCCTGTCGCAGCAGCTTGTAGCCCGGCAGCTCCGGCGTGGACGGCATCGGCTGGGCCTGCCCGAAGGCGGCCGAGGCAAGGGCGAGGAGCGAGAGGGAGCCTGCGAGGTGCCTCATCGGGTGTCGTTGGGTGTGATGGTGGTGGGCGCTGTTCGGACAGGCGGCGACTGCGGGCCGCCTGTCGGATGCGCATGCGCAGCTTGTGTTCCAGCGCCAGCGGCCGGAGGGAGCGGGCCGATCGCCGCTGGCTCGCGCAGCTTTAACGACCGCAATCTCGAGGATCACGGGTCCAGCCGTGCGTGCCGCCATCTAGCCGTGCAGGCGCGTTCGTCGCAATGAGCGCAAGTGCGCAGCCCGAGATCCAGAGCGGACGCGCGCCGTGCCCGTCCAAGGAGCCCCTTGGCGCGACCACGCTCGGGCCGCGACCCAGCGCCCCCCCCGCGTGGGCCCATGCCGTCGCGGCGCGCTGGCGTTCGCGGGCCATCGCAGGCCGGCGAGCGTCGTGCCGGACTCGCGCCGGAGCGCGCGCTCTCAGTAGTTCCATTGCAGCTGGAAGGCGAGCCGGTTGGCGTCCTCGGTGCGCTCGTAGAAGGCGGGGCCCGAGGT
The DNA here is from genome assembly GCA_016872795.1 of Planctomycetota bacterium. Taxonomy (GTDB): domain Bacteria; phylum Planctomycetota; class UBA1135; order UBA1135; genus F1-120-MAGs118. The sequence continues at coordinate 41,321 of VGYZ01000011.1, read as the reverse complement.
GTCGGTGGTGTTCGTGCGCTCGAAGGTGTGGGTGTACATCACGGTGAGCTCGAGCTCCGGCCACGGCGCCCACTCGATGCCGAAGTCGAGCTCGTTGACCTCGTCCGAGGGCGCGTTCGCTCGGAACTTGCGCGCGCCGTCGAAGTAGTTCCAGCGCACGAACGGGAACAGCGGGCCCTTCGAGGTCTCGATCAGCGCGTTGACCTGCAGGTAGCCGCCTTCGAGCGACCCGACCTCGACCGCCGTGAGCGCGCTGTTGAGCTCCGGCCCCTCGCCCCAGGTCCACTCGGCCTCGAAGCCGAATGGCTGGGGATAGAGCGTCGCGGAGAGGGCCACGCGCTCGTCGTCGAGGCCGTCGGCCTTGGCGGTCGGGGTCACGGCGCCAGCGCCGGAGCCCAGCTGTTGCGTGCTGACCACGAAGTCGCCCGTGTAGGCCTGTGCGCCGAGCTCGAGGATCTGTCCGTTGTCGAACCGGATCGGGTAGGACGCTCGGCCGATCCAGTGGAACTCGCCATTCTGGTCCGAGCGGTTCAGTCCCTGGCCGGAGTAGGCGCCGAAGCCGAGCACGCCGTAGTCGCCCGAGCCCTTCAGGCCCTTGCGCACGAGGTCGCGGAACAGCGCTCGGATCTCCTTGGGTGCCCAGTAGAAGAACACGCCGATGTCGCGCTCGCCCTCGACCGCGGAGTTGAGCGCGTCGGGGCGCTCCATGGGCGCGCGGTTCTGGCTCGATTGCAGGTTGACGAAGCCGTAGGGCACCTTCGACTGGCCGACGCGGAAGCGGTACTCCTTGTCCGCGTCGAGCGCGATGTCCGCGTACAGGTCGCGCGTCTGCAGGCCCTTGTCACCCGAGCCTCCGACCGAGCCGAAGGCGTCGAACTGCGCGTAGAGGAACACATGCTCGCTGACATCGCCGGAGAAGATGAACCGGCCCCGGCGGATGATGAAGGTCTCCTTCTCGCTCACCGAGGGGTCCGCCGGCACGACGAGGTCCGGGGTCAGGTCCTCGTTGAAGAGCGAGGTGGTGCGGAACTGGGTGTAGCCCCGCAGGCTGATCTTCTCGTACCACTTCGACTTGGCGGCCTTCTCGGCGGCCTCGCGGGCAGTCTTCTGCTCGGCCACCTGCGCCTCGAGCGCCGCCAAGCGCGCCTCGAAGTCCTGCTTGAGGGCGCTGACCGAGGCCTCGAAGGAGCCGGCCGTCGGGGTGTTGGCCTCGACGGGCGCTGCGGACTGGGCCCGAGCAGCGGCGGAGAGTGCGACGGGGGAGAGGCAGAGCGCGAAGGTGAATGTGCGGTGGGACATGGCGTGAGCTGCCGGTGGGTCCGCGCCGGGGAGTCAGGGGCCGGGCGGCGGCGGGAGCACGAACATCAGGGCTCTTTGTAAAGCCACGTGAAAGCAGCCCCTACAAAGTCAGGATTCGGCCAAGAAATGGCGTTGTTGACCTCAAGACTGGACAGACTCGGGCCTCGAATGTGAAGAAAAGGCCTCGGTAGGCCTGCTTCTTGATCTGGCCTTGAGCGGGCCATCTCTAGGGCCCGGCGCTTCCTGGGGGCCTGCCGAGGGAGAACCGAGGGCTCCCCTCCCCACCCGCTAGCCGCCAACCGAGTCGCGTTGCGTCGTGAGCAGTTCGCGGGCGCGGTCGTTGCCGTCGACTTGCATCACGAGTTCCTTCAGCAGGCCGTCGTGAATGTCGTAGACGATACCGTGGAGCATCGGGCGCCTGCCGCGCTTCCACGCGCTCTGCACGATCGGCGTGCGCGTGAGATTGTGGACTTGTCGCAGCACATTGAGATCGACCATGCGCTCGAAGCGGCGCTTGTCGTCGCCGAGGCGCGCCAGCTCCATCTCGTGGCGAGCGCATGTGTCGCGGATGCCCGCCAGCCAGTGGTCGACGAGGCCGTAGCTTTGGTCGCCCATGGCCGCTTTGACGCCGCCGCAGCCGTAGTGCCCGCAGACGATCACATGCTCCACATCGAGCACCTCGACCGCGTACTGCAGCACGGACAGCAAGTTGAGATCGACGCTCCGCACCTGGTTGGCGATGTTGCGGTGGACGAACATCTCGCCCGGCGCGACCCCGGTCAGGGTCTCGATCGGTACGCGGCTGTCGGCGCAGCCGATGAACAGGAAGTGTGGTTCCTGCTTGTTCGCGCGCTTCGCGAAGAACTCGGGGTCGTGCTTGCAGATGTCGGCGACGATGTCGCGATTCTGAGCAAAGAGTCGACGGATGTACTCCATGGCGGTGTCCGAGCAGGTCAGTGACCGAGTGGCGGAGTCGGCAAGTCGATGCCGACGAGGCGTAGATCGATGCCGCGCTCAAGCGCCTGTCGCTGGAAGTCGGCCATTTGCTCGAGCACGTCGCGGTGGATCACGCGGCAGCTAGAGCCGTTGATCTCGAGGCGATCGCCGGGCTCGAGGCTCGCGAGCAGCTTGGCCAGCGAGGCCTTGTTGAGGAACGAGACCTGCTCCTGAAGCTGCACGCGCTTGAGCACGGCGCCGGGCGGGCTCGTCACGGTGAAGCACTCGAAACGCACCTCGTCGAGGAGGATGAAGGCGAAGGCCATGGCGAGGCCGAGCGTGATGCCGACGAGCAGGTCGGTGAGGAGGATCGCGACGATCGTCGCCGCGAAGGGCAGGCTCTGCTTCCAGCCTTGGCCCCACATCGCGCGGAAGATGCGCGGGTGCGCGAGCTTGAAGCCTGTGTACAGCAGGACCGCCGCGAGCGAGGCGAGCGGGATCGAGTTCAGCAGCGCGGGGATCGTGACGACGGCGACGAGCAGCAGCACGCCGTGCAGGATCGCGGCAAGTTTGGTCTTCCCTCCGGCGTCGATGTTGGCGGCGCTGCGCACGATCACGCCCGTCATCGGCAAGCCACCGATCAGGCCAGACAGCGCGTTGCCGACGCCCTGCGCGAACAGCTCGCGATTGGGCGGAGACACGCGCTTGTGCGTGTCCATGCGGTCGGTCGCTTCGAGGCTGAGCAGCGTCTCGAGGCTCGCCACGACGCCGAGCGTCACGGCCACGCGCCAAGTGTCCGCCCGCAGCGACGCCGAGAAGTCTGGCAGGGACAAGAAGGAGAAGAACTCGCCCGCGCTGCTTGCGACCGGCAGCTGCACGAGGTGCTCGGCGAGCAGGGTCCAATTCGAGCCCGATTGCTGCAGTGCGGCGTTGATGCCGACGCCGGCGAGCACTGCCACGAGCGGCCCCGGCAGGAGCTTCAGACGCTTCAGGACTGTCTTGTCCCACACGGTGAGCAGCGCGAGCGATACCGCTGCGATCAGGAGCGCGCCCGGCTCGATCGCGTGCAGCGCGTGGTCGATGGCCGTGAAGGTCGTGTCACCGTCCGGCTGCACGAAGGACTCGTCGCCTTCGAAGTCGTGGTCCCAGCCGACCGCGTGGGGCAGCTGCTTGAGGATCAGGATCAGGCCGATTGCCGCGAGCATTCCGCGGATCACCGACGAGGGGAAGTAGTAGCTGATCACGCCCGCGCGCAGGGCTCCGAGCACGATCTGCACGCCGCCTGAGAGCACGACGGCCATCAGAAACGCCGGATAGGAGCCGAGCGTCCCGATCGCGCTCACCACGATTGCCGTCAGGCCCGCGGCCGGCCCGCTCACCATCAACTGCGAGCCGCTCAGGATGCCGATGACGATGCCGCCGACGATGCCGGAGATGACGCCCGAGAAGAGGGGCGCGCCGGAGGCCAGCGCAATGCCGAGGCACAGCGGCAGGGCGACCAGAAACACGACCAGCGCGGCGGGAGCGTCCTCGCGCACGCTTCCCGCCATCGTTGGCAGCCGCATGCCGCTCGCCTTCGGTTCTACCTGCGGGTGTCGCGTCGGCCAGAGTCGTCTAGACATGGGATTCGGGTCGGCTCAAGCCGTGCAGGTCTCTGGGAGGCGTCATCTCGGTCAAGGCCGACCGCACGGGCCAGCAAGCTCCTCCGCTCCCGCCCGTACATGGTAAGAGACAGGTCGATTCGCTATCAACCGAGTTCCGTCCTTTTCAGCACAGCGCCGATCGCGACCGTGCGCCCGCAGGATGAATGTCCCCTTGCAGCGCGGCGCGGCGGCAGCTGTGGAGCCGAGTGGGCTCGATGGACGACGGACGCTTGTGTGGAGCGGGGCGGCGCGAGAATCTAGAGCGAGCGTTCGCGGCGGCCGTTGGGGCCCATTGCGCGCGGTTCCGGTATGAAGCAAGTCCCTCTCGGCGCGCTCGGGCTGTCGTTGGCGGCGGTGTTCGTCGGCGTGCTGTGGTTCCGCGCTGCTCCCTCCGAGTCCGAGCTAGGGGCGGAGATCGCCGAGCGGAGTGCTCGCCGCGACGCGGCGCAAGAGGCCGAGCTGGTGGCGGAACGGAGCGAGAGCGGGCTGTCGGATGTCGCGCCGGAGATAAACGCGGAGTCGAGCGCGGTGCGGCGCCCCGAGTTCGCCGGGACTTTCTCGGTCGAGCGCAGCAACGGTCGCGTCGACTCCGCGGCGAGCGGCGAGTTCGCGCTGCTCCTGCTCGGCGCAGGAGAGCAGCTTCTGACGGATGTGCGCGTGAGCGCGCAGGGCGGGCGCTGGCGAGTGGAATGTCCCGCTGCGCAGGCCGCGCGGGTGGCGTGGCTTCAGGTGGCCGATGCTCACAGTGAGGGGCGCGCTCTCGCGCTGCTCGCGCCGACCGAGTCGGTGCCCTCGGACGCGCTGCTCGCGGTTCGCGCGCGCGAAGCTCGTCCGACGCTCTTGCGCGTCGTCGATGCGCGCACGGGGGTCGAGCTCGCGGGCGTCGAGTTGCTGCGTTCGCTCGGGCGTTCGCGTCCAGTCGGGCTGAGCGACTTGCGCCAGCGGGCATCGGCCCGCGTCGCCGAGGGCCTCTCGTCGCCGATCGACCTCGCCGCGCTGGCCGGGCTCGCCCAAGGCAGCGCCGCCTTGCTCGTCGGCGCCCCGGGCTACGCGTGGATCCCGATCGCGGTCGAGGTCGGGGCGGGGACTGAGCGCACGGTCGAGCTCGAGCCTGGCGGGGAGCTGCGGCTGCGCGTCGAGGGCGACCTGCGGCCCGAGGCGCCGGTCGCCGTGGTGCTGCGTCGCTCCCAGCCGCCCAAGGGCCGACCGCTGCAGTCCGAGTTGGCCTCCGCGTCGACGCTGCTCGTGTTCGAAGGGCTCACGGTGGGGGAGTACACGCTCTCGGCCGAACTGGAGCAGGGCCGCGGCGTACCGCTGGAGCTCGGCGCGGTCACGGTCGCCGTGGCGGCGGGTGGGGTGAGCGATGCCACGCTCGTGGTGGCTCCGCGGCCGACGGTCGAGTGGGCCCCCTTGTCGGGCCTGTTGCTGGTGCCCGTCGAGTGGGAGCTCGAGAGCCCGCAGGTCGAGGCGCAGGCGCTCGCGCCGCTCGTCTCCGGCCAGCGACCGCGAGTCGAACTCGAGGTCGACCCCGCCGACGGCGATGTCGGGTTCGACGCTTTCCGCTTCTCCCACGCCGGACTCGAAGTTGGGCACTACCACCTCACCGTCCGCGTTCCTCCGCTCCAGATCGAGCTCGACCTGCCTCCGACCGGCCTCGCGGAGCTGCGCCTCGTCGCACCGCCACCGGCGCTGCTCGTCGTTCGCCTGCACGAGGCCGAGACCGGCGATCCGGTGCGGCCGGCGCAGCTCTTCTGGAGTGCGAGCCGCGACGGGAAGCCCTTTGGCCAGATGGAGGTTGCGTCCTATTCGGCGGAGCTCGACGGCTACCGCATCGTGACCTCGCCCGGCGAGGTCGTGCTCATGCCGGACTCCGAGGACGGCATCGAGCTCCCCGAGCCTCTCGTGCCCGTCCCCGCCGGTTCGAGCGAGGCCGCGGTCGCCGCGGCGCGCCAGACCGAACTCGACATCGCGCTGCTCGACGCCGGGGTGCCCCAGCCCTTCCCCGACGGCTGGCGGGTCGAGCTCTTCTGGGCGGAGGAGGACGAACCCCTGGCGGTGGTACTCAGGGCGTCGACGAGCCTGCGGCGGGCGCAGTTGCCCAGAGGCGGACGCTATCGAATCGAGTTCGACCCCTTCCCGGGCTACCAACCTCTGCCGACGCTCGAGTTTGAGGCCCTGCACCGCCAGCGCTCGCGCATCGAAGTACGCCTAGAGCGGTAGCAAGATCAGTTCAAAGTACCATTTGGTTCCAAGTGGACCCGCGAGGCGAAGCGGAAGACTGGCAGTGCGGCCGAGCCTCCGATTTCGGGACTCGGAGTCCACTAGATGATCAGATAATACCCTTTTTGCGCAATCCTGTGCAGATCGCCACTTCGTCCGGCATGGCCTGCTCCGAGTGGGCGAAGCGCACATCGTCGGCGCCCTCCGCGAACTCGGCGACGACCTCCCACAGGCGCACGAGGTCGAGCACGCGGTCCTCGAGGCGGCGCCCCGCAGGGACCTGCAGCACCCATTCGACTTGGCCCTCGGCCACCACCGCGACATCGACCTCCGTCAGGGCGGGGGCCAAGGCCAGCCGCACGCTGGCTCCGAAGGGGTCGGGGTTGAACGGGGAGCGCCCGCGCAGGCCCCACAGGCGTTCTCCGTCGTGGGCTCGCAGGCGCCACTCGTCGACCTCCACGAGCGGGCTCGAGAGGTCGGGGCGCGGGAAGAATGCCAGCGCTCGCGGGGTGGCGCGCAGGCGCTCCAGCCTTGCCCGCCAGAAATTGGGCTCGACCAGATAGTTGCTGCGGAGTCGGAGACGGGTGTCCATCTTGCGCCAGAACCCAGCCGATTCCCGTGGGGGGGCGAACAGGTCGACGGCCGGAACGAGGCCGCGCAGCGACGCGCGCACCGCGCTCGGTGGAACTCTTTTCCGGGGTGGAGAAGTCCCTTCTCGGCTGCGGCGCGGCTCGGCGCGCCGTAAGACACGGGCAAATCGATGGGGGCGAAGTCAGCCGACGCGGTCTTTCCATGCCCCGAGGCGCACGGGCACCCCCTATCATCCGCGACCCTCGGGTCCGCTTCCCTGCGGGGGCGCGCCCGGGAAGTCTCGCCCCCCTCTCCCACCAACCCCGCTGTCCGCCCATCTCGCCCCGAAGATGGCCGCGCGGCGAATGGCCCGCCACGCAACGCTCTCACCGAGCCGGGGCGCTGCGGGCCCCGGAGCCAGTGCCTTGCTAGTCATCCCGAGCCTTGTCGCGTTCGGCATCGCCGCCCTGCCGTCGCTCGTCCCTGGGGACGAGCCCGCGGCCACTCCCAAGGACCTCTTCATCCGCGCCGAACAGCTGCATGTTCGGCCCGGTCGCGTGCTCGAGCGCGGCATGCTGTGGGTGCACGAGGGCCAGATCGTGGCCGTCGGCACCGACATCAAGCTGCCCGAGGGCGCGCTCGTGATCGAGGGCAAGGTCGCCTGCGCGGGCTTCATCGACAGCTGGTCGGCCTTCGCGCTCGAGCCCAACGCGCAGTTCGACGATCGCGCGGGTCCGGCCACGCGCGCGGTCGATGCGGTCGACAGCTATGTCGATGAGCGCCACGAGCGCGCGCTGCTCGCGGCGGGGATCACCGCGGTGCGCCTGCAGCCGACGGTCGGTGCGCGCGCGGGCGGCGTCGGCGCGGTGCTGCGCCTGCATCCCGCGAGGAGCTTCGCCCAGACCACGGTGCTCGCGGACGCCTGCTCGGCCACGGCCATCGGCGTCTCGCGCGGCGACGGTCGCGCGCTCGATGTCTTCGAGCGCGTCTCGGCGGTCGATCGCGTCATCGGCGCCATCGCGGACGGCCACGCGTACTTGGTCGAGACCAACGAGTACCGCCACGACCTCGCCGACTGGGAGAAGAAGATCGCCGACAAGCAGAAGGAACTCGACGACGGCTTCAAGAAGGCCAAGAAGGACCGCGAGAAGGCCCAGACGGAAGCCAAGGACAAGGGCAACGAGTTCAAGGACAAGGAATACAAGGAAGACAAGAAGCCCAAGGCGCCGCGCTTCGACGAGGAGAAGGAAATCTACGCGCGCATCGCCGCGGGCGAGCTGCCGCTGGTGGTCGAGGTGCACCGCGCGCTCGAGATGCGCGCGCTGCTCAAGGGCACCGCGCGCTTCGACCGCCTGCGACTCGTCCTCGCGGGCGCGAGCGAGGCCGCGCAGTGCGCCGAGTTGCTCGCCGAGCGCCGCATTCCGGTGATCGTGTGGCCGGTGCCGATGGGCGTGCGGCGCGCGCCGGAGTACCGCGGCGCGAGCCTCGCGCTCGCGGCGGAGCTCGACCACGCGGGCGTCGAGGTGCTGCTCGGCAGCGGCGCGATGGATCCGCTCGCCTCGCGCGACCTGCCGCTGCTCGGCTCGCTCGCCGTCGGTCACGGCCTGCCGCGCGAGACCGCGCTCGCGGCGCTGACCACGCGCCCCGCGCGCGTCTTCGATGTCGCCGACAAACTCGGCACGCTCGAGCTCGGCCGCAGCGCCGATGTCCTCGTTCTCGACGGCGATCCCTTCGCCGCCACGACCTCGATTCGCTACGTGCTGTCGGCCGGCGAGCTCGTCGTCGGGGAGGTGAAGAAGTGATGCTCTCGTTCCTGCTCGCGGCGGTGGCGCTCGCGCCCGCCAACGCTCCGGCCGCGCTCGGCGCGGACACATTCACGCTCAAGGCCGCGCACCTGCGGCTGTACGGCAACAAGGTCGTCGACGGCGGTGTCGTCAAGGTCGAGCAGGGCAAGGTCACCTACGCCGGCGACGCCAAGGGCGCGGGCGAGCTCGGCCCCGACATCATCGTGCACGAAGGCTGGGCCAGCGCCGGTCTCGTCGCCGCGCGCACATGGAGCGGACTGGGCGGCGAGGGCCTCGAGCCCAAGCGTCCGTTCACGGCCGAAGCGCGCGCCGCCGATGTGGTCGCGCTCGGCCACGCGGACTTCGCGCGCGCGCGCTCCGAGGGCATCACGACGATGGTGGTCGCGCTCAGCCCCGCAAATGTTGCGAGCGGCATCACCACCGTGGTCAAGACCGACGGCGCGACGACGCTCGCGCGCGACGGACACCTCCAGCTCGGCCTGTCGTCGCAGGCGCTGCGCACCAACCGCTTCCCGACGAGCTACACGGCCGCGATCGAGCTGATCGAGGCCGAGCTCGCCAAGCCCACGGGCGTGTGGGAGCGCGTGCGCGGTGGCAAGCTCTCCGTGTACCTCGACGCGCTCTCGCGCGACGAGATTCAGCGCGCGGTCGCGCTCGCGAGCGAGCACCGACTCACGGGTGCGCTGCTGCGCGCGCCGCTCGCGGGTGAACTCGCGGGCGAGATCAAGAAGGCGGGCCTCGCGGTCGTCGTCGGTCCTTTCGGGCCGGGCGAGGAAGCGCGCGTGCTCGCGTCGGTCACGGCGCTCGGTCGCGAGCGCGTGCCGGTCGCGTTCGGCCTCGAGTCTCCGAACTCGCCCGAAGCGCTGCTGCGTGTGAGCGCGGCGATGTGCATGCGCGCCGGCCTCGATCCCGTGCAGGCGTGGGAAGGCCTGACCACGACCGCGGCCGCGGTCGCGGGCGTCGGCGCGCGCGTTGGCAAGCTCGCCGTGGGCTGCGACGCGGACATCGTGCTGTGGAGCGGCGATCCGCTCCAGCTCACGAGCAAGGTCGAAGGCGTGTTCATCGGGGGCGTGCAGCACGAGTCCAAGGGTGGCGCTGGCCACGGGGGTGCCCATTGAGCCTGTTCGTTCTGATGGCCGCGGCGACGCTCGTCGCCACGGGTGAGTCGAAGGACCAAACTTCGTGGACCATCTCCGCCGGGCGCGTCTACACCGCGACCGGCAAGGTGATCGAGGAAGGTCGCGTCACCGTCGAGGACGGCAAGATCCGCTCGGTCTCCAAGGGCGGCGGCGGCGACCTCGAGTGCTACGCGATCACGCCGGGCCTGATCGACCTGTCGGTGCGCATCGAGCGCGACCTCTCGTCGATCGAGCAGTCGCGCGAGATCACGCCCGAGAAGCGCATCGCCGACGCGCTCGACTGGTTCGACGAGGCGTGGAAGCGCGAAGCGCGCAGCGGCGTCACCAGCGTGATGATCAACCCGCTCGAGCGCCAAGTCGTCGGCGGGCTCTCCGTGGTCGTGAAGACCGCCGGTGAGAGCGCGCAGAAGCGGACCGTGAAGGCCGACAGCGCGCTCTACGGCGCGATCGGCTCGGCCCCGAGCCAGTCGAACCACCCGGCCTTCGGCCGCCCCGACGACTTCTATTCGCGCCGCCCGACGACGCGCATGGGCGTCGAGTGGGAGTGGCGCAAGGCGTTCTTCGACGCAGCCATGGCGCGCGAGGACAAGAACCTCGCCGGGCCCGGCACGCTCGAGCTCCAGAAGGCGCTCGCGGGCGATCTGCCGCTGTGCATTCAGGCGTGGACCACCCAGGACATCCGCACCGCGGTGTTCCTGAAGGAAGAGCTCGCGCGCGAAGGTCTCGGCAAGCTGCGCCTCGTGGTCGATGCGGCCGCGGAGGCGTGGAAGGAGCCCGAGCTGCTCGTGCGCAGCGCCACGGCGGCGATCCTGCCGCCCTTCAGCGCCACCGGTCGCAGCGACGACGGCTCGTTCTTCGCGCTCGACACCGCCAAGGTGCTCGCCGAGCGCGGCGTGACGATCGCGCTCTCCGGCCACGGCGCACGCGCCGCCTCGGAGCGCCTGTGCTACCAGCCCGGCCACGCGATGCGCGGCGGGCTCGCTTTCGACGCGGCCCTCGCGGCCGTGACCATCAATCCCGCGCGGATCGCCGGCATCGACAAGCGCGTGGGCTCCCTCGAAGCCGGCAAGGACGCCGACTTGGTGCTCTGGAGCGGTCCGCCGTTCGAAGCCACCTCGGCCGTCATCGGCGTCCTCGTCGACGGGCGCCTCGTCCTCGATCCGCGTACCCAGAACAAGTAGCCCCTCTCGCTCCCACCTCCACCATGAAGATGCTCCACACCACCACTCGCGCCGCGGCCATCGCGCTCTCGGCTTGCCTGTTCGCGTCCGCTGCCGCCGCCGACGGAAAGCTCGCCATCAAGGCGGGTCGCGTCCTGCCGGGGCCGGGGATGCCCGAGCTCGAGAAGGCCACGATCGTGATCGAGAACGGCCGCATCGCCGCCATCGGCAAGGATGTCAAGGTGCCTTGGGACGCGGTCGTGATCGACGCGCCGAACTTGGTTGCGATTCCGGGCTATGTCGAGGCGCACAGCGCGCGCGGCATGGACCGCCCCAACGAGAACCTCGACGTCGCGCCGTTCCTCTCGGTGCGCGACTCGATCGACCCGGTGGGTTTCTACTTCGAGGACTCGCTGCGCTGGGGTGTCACGACGATCAACATCCAGCAGGGCAACAACTGCGTGGTCGCCGGTCAGGGCGTGATCGTGCGTCCGATCGGTCTGACGGTCGACGAGATGATCGTGCGCACGCCGTCGGGCGTGAAGCTCTCCGCCAGCCCCAAGATGGGCTTCTCGGCCGCGACGCAAGCGCAGGCTCTGCGCCGCGCCTTCGGTGACCTGCGCCGCTCGCTCGAGCAGCTCGTCGCCGAGAAGAAGGAAGGCAGCGACCGCGCGCGCCGCGAGGCGCTCTACCAGGGTCGCGACCTCGAAGGCGAGAACGCCAAGGGCAAGGCCATGGAAGGCGCGGCGTGGAAGGTGACGGGCTTCGAGCTCGTGCCGCGCGGCGAGATCGACGAGAAGCTCGTCCCGCTGCTGGCGCTGGTCGAAGGCAAGCTCCCCGCCTTCTTCTACTGCGGCCGTCCGATGGATGTGCACACCGCGCTCGATATCGCCAAGGAGAACGGCTTCCTCGCCAAGACCACGCTGGTGATCTCGCCCGCGGCCTACAAGGCGGCCGGCGCGATCGCGGCGGCGAAGGTGGCGGCGATCCTCGACGGCGCGGCGGTGTATGTCGAGACCGATCCGCTGACGGGCGAGGAGCGCGAAGTGTTCGTGCCCGGCGAGCTCAAGAAGGCGGGCGTGCGCTTCGCGCTCGCGAGCGCCAACCCGACCACCGAGTCGCTGTGGTTCCAGGCCGCGCAGTGCGTCGGTCGCGGCATGCCGCGCGCCGAAGCGGTCGCCGCGGTGACGACCGTTCCGGCCGAGATCCTCGGACTGGGCAAGCAGCTCGGCACCCTGGAGGTCGGCAAGTTCGGCACGGTGGTGCTGTGCTCGGGCGACCCGCTCTCGGTGGCCTCGTGGGTCGAGCGCGTGGTGGTCGAGGGCCGCGATGTGTACGACCGCTCGAAGGATGTGCGCGTGAAGCACTTGATCGGCGGTCAGGCTCCGGCCAACACGCAGGTCATGGGCGCGTCGCTGCTCGGCGATCCGCGCAAGGTCGTGTGCTGCGAGGGCGAAGATCCCGAAGAGCACGCCAAGCACGAGGCCGAAGAGCGCGCCAAGAAGGACAAGGGCGAAGCGGAGGACGACAAGTGATTCGGACGGCACGCACCGCGGCCGCCGGACTCGCGGCCCTCGCGCTCGCCGCGCTCGCCCATGCGGGCGGCGGCACCGTCGTGCTCAGGGCGGGCACGATCCAAACCGTCGACGGCTCGACCCCGATCACCGGCGGCGGAGCCGTGGTGGTCAAGGACGGCCGCATCGTCGCGGTCGGCAAGGATGTCCGCGTGCCCGCGGGCGCGCACATCGTCGACTACGGTCCCGACGCGGTGCTCGCGCCGGGCCTCGTGTCCGCTGGCTCGGCCTTCGGGGCCGCGCAGGGCTCGCCGCGCACCGCCGATCCGGCCGTGCGCGCGATCGACAACTTCGACACATACTCGAACGCCTACCTGCTCGACCTGATGGGCGGCGTGACCACGGCCTATGTCGCACCCGCGCGCGCGCGCCTCGTCGGCGGTCAGGGCGCGGTGGTGCAGCTCGCGGGCGAAGGCGGGGAGCGCGTGCTCGACGAGAGCGCCGCGATCCATGGAACGATCACGAGCGCCGCGCGCAGTGTCCCGGGCTACTGGGAGCCGCCGGTGCCTGCGACGATCGATGTCGGGCTCGGTTTGGTCGAGCAGCAGCTGCCGGGCTCGGCCATGGGCGCGGTGCTCGCGCTCGACGAGCTGCTCGCGCGCGCCAAGGGCCGCGTCAAGGAAGACGGGCGCTACGGTCCGCAGACCTCCGAGGTGCTGCGCGAGCTGATGAGCGCCGCGACTCCCTGGCGCATGGGCGCCGACAGCGCGGAGGAAGTGCGCGTGCTGCTCGAGTGGTCCAAGCGCGAGAAGCTGCCGCTGGTGCTCGAGGGCGCCAGCGGTGCGGCGGCGCTCGCCAAGGATGTGGCCGAGGCCAAGGTGCCGGTGATCGTCACCGTCGATGCGGCCGCCGACAACCCGGGCCGTGACTTCGGCAAGGGCGAGGACGCGAGCTGGCCGGTCTACGACGCGGCGGCGAAGTACGCGGCGGCGGGCGTCGAGCTCGCGATCGCGACGGACTCGGGCCTGCGCGCCGGAGACCTGCGCTTCGCGGCGCAGCTCGCTTCGCGCGGCGGTCTGTCCGCGGATGCTGCGCTGCGCGCGATCACGCTCGGCGCGGCCAAGGCCATCGGCGTCGACGCCGAGGTCGGCAGCCTGACGGTCGGCAAGCGCGGCGATGTGTGCGTCTTCACCGGCGCGCCGCTCGCGGCGACGACCGGCGTGGTCGCGACGTGGGTCGGCGGCGAGCTCGCGTGGAAGAACGGCGAGTCGAGCGCGGTGGTGGTCGAGGTCGAGGAGCTGCACGTCGGCGACGGCGAAGTGCTGCGCCCCGGCCAGTTGCTCCTGCGCAACGGCCGCGTGGCCGAGCTCGGCCGCCGCGTCAGCCATCCGATGGGTGCGACGGTCGTGCGCGCTCCGGTGGCGATGCCGGGCATGATCGACGCGCTCGGTTTCCTCGGACTCAACGGATCCAGCCGCGTTCCGCAGCCGGACTTCAAGCTCGCGCGCATCGTCGAGAGCGGCGACGAGACCGATCGTCGCGTCGCCAAGGCGGGCGTCACCACGGTGATGATGTCGCCGCGCGGCGTGAACGATTCGGGCGTGCCGATGCTCGCCTACAAGCCGGCGGCGGAAGACGTCGAAGCGGCGATCGTGGCCGATCCGGCGGCGCTGCGCGTGCAGTGGACCGACCAGAACCGGCTCAAGAGCGGCCAGCGCGTGCGCGAGACGCTCGAAAAGGCGCGCGACTACGCCAAGAAGTGGGCGGACTACGAGGAGGCCATGAAGAAGTGGGTGCCGCCGCCCGCGGAGGCTCCCAAGGAAGACAAGTCGGCGGACAAGAAGGAAGCCGACAAGAAGGACGCCGACAAGAAGGACGCCGACAAGAAGGAAGGCGAGAAGAAGGAAGGCGAGAAGAAGGACGAGAAGTCCGCTGCGCCCGAGGAAAAGAAGGACGAGTCGTCCGGCGACAAGAAGGACGAGAAGAAGGACGACAAGAAGAAGGGCAAGAAGGAAGAGGAAGAGGCCGACCCGGTCACGGGCATGTGGTCGGGCAAGCTCACGCTCTCCGGCTCTTCGGAAGCAGCCTTCACGCTGCGCCTGCGCCTCGAGGGCGACAAGGTGAGCGGCGCCCTGCGCTGCGACAGCGTCTCGGCGACGCTCGTGCAGCTCGCGGGCTCTTGGAAGGACAAGAAGCTCGCCGTGGCCGGACTCGGCACGCGCGGCTTCGTGTACCTCTCGGGCGAGCCCAAGGGCGGCAAGTTCGAGGCGCGCATCGATGTCGGTGCGAACGACGCGAAGTGCGCGCTCGAGCGCACGGCCAAGGAACTGCCTGAAATCAGGGCGCCGGAGATCCGCAAGGCGAAGGCCGCGGAAGCGGCGGCGGAGCCCAAGGGCAAGCCGCGCTCGCCGGGCATCGACCCGCACCTCGATCCGTTCCGTCGCGCCATGCGCGGCGAGGCGGCGATCCTCGTCAATGTCGAGCGCGAGGACGAGATCCTCGCCTGCGTCGCGGCTTTCGAGGCGGTGGGCATCCGGCCCGTGCTCGTCGGAGCCGAGGACGCGTGGAAGATCGCGGACCGGCTGCGCGGGCGCGTGGCGGGCGTGCTGCTCAGCCATTCTGTGCTCGCCACGGAAGAGGGCCAGGGCCTGAACGGCCTGCGCAATCGCTACATCGAGCTCGCCAGCGCGGGTGTGAAGCTCGGCTTCCACAGCGCGGCCGAGGAAGGCGCGGCGGAGCTGCCCGTGATCGCGGCCTACGCGGTCTCGCGCGGCCTGAGCCCGGATGTGGCGCTGCGCGCGCTCACGGCCGATGTCGCCGCCATGATGGGCGTCGCCTCGCGGTCGGCCGTCTCGCGGCGGGTCTCGATGGCGATGTGCTGCTGCTCGACGGTCCGCCGCTCGAGCCGCAGACGCGCGTGCTGCGCACCTTCGTGAACGGTGAAGAGGTCCGCTGAGCGGGCTCGGTTTCGGAGACCACATCGATGATGCGTTCCATGCTGGTGCTCGCGGGGCTCGTGTTCGGCGCGTCGATCGCGTCGGCGCAGCAGCCGCAGCCGGGTGACAAGGGCGGTCCGGGCCTCGCGCTGCTGACGGCGAAGGCGCTGGTCGCCTCGCTCGAGGGCGAGCAGGTCGTCGACCACGCCGTGATCCTCGTGCGCGACGGCAAGATCGAGCTCGTCGGCCCGCGCGCGAGCACGGCGGTGCCGATGGGCTACGCGGTGCGCGACCTCGGCGCGCTGTGGTGCATGCCGGGCATGATCGATCTGCACAGCCATGTCGGCGGGTCGATGGACATCAACGAGATGGTGTATGTCACCAACCCCGAGGTGCGCGTGCGCGCCTCGGTGATCCCCGAGAACAAGGAGTTCCAGCGCGCGCTCGGCGGCGCGGTGACGAGCGTGCTCTACATCCCCGGCTCGGGCACCAACTCCGGCGGTCAGGGCATTCTGCTGAAGACCGGCCTGCCCAAGTACGAGGAGGCGGTGATTCGCGATCCGGGCTCGCTCAAGGTCGCACAGTGGGGCAACCCCGAGCGCTATCTCTTCGGCGTCGGCAAGACATGGGAGAACTGGCACCTGCGGCACATGTTCACCCAGGGCCTCGCCTATGCGAAGCGCTGGGAGGCCTTCGAGGCCGGCAAGGGTCCCAAGCCCAAGCGCGACATGCGCCTCGAGCTGTTCCGCGAGCTCTCGGCCAAGCGCACGCAGGTGTCGACGCACACGCAGGTCGCGCAGGTCGTGATGATGACGATCCTGATGATCAAGGGTGAGTTCGGGATCGATGTGTACATCGACCATGGCGAGTTCGGCGGCTACATCTACGCGGGCCTCGCGCAGCAGATGGGCGTCAACGCGATCCTCGGACCGCGCAACGTCGATGTGCCGAGTCGCTCGATGATCGACTGGGTCTCGAGCAACCCCGAGAAGGTGCAGAGCCTCGCGGCGGGCTATGTCGAGAAGGGCCACAAGATGGTCGGCTTCAACACGGACGCGCCCGTGATTCCGCAGGAGGAGCTGTTCCTCCAATCGGCGGTCAATGTGAAGTACGGGCTCGACAACTCGCAGATGACGGGCGTGCGCGGTCACACGATCGTGCCGGCCGTCACCGCGGGCATCGCGCACCGCGTCGGCAGCCTCGAGCCGGGCAAGGACGCGGACATCGTCGTGATCTCCGGCGATCCTTCGGATCCGCGCTCGCATGTCGAGCTCGTGCTGATCGAAGGCCGCTTGGTGTACGACCCGCAGCGGGAGAGGCGCCGCTTCTGATGCTCTCGCGCCGCGCCACGACCGCGTTCGTGCGCCGCGCGCTGGCCCTCGGGCTGGCGTGGGGCGCCGTCGCATCGCCGTCGTGGGCGCAGCGCGCGGGCGAGAAGGGCGGGCCCGGACTCGCGCTCGCGGCCGCCAAGGCGCTGGTCGCGTCGTGGGACGGCGAGCAAGTCGTCGACCGCGCGCTCTTGCTCGTCAAGGACGGCAAGATCGAGCGCGTGGCGAGCGCGGAGGAAGCCGCGCCCGAGGGCTACGAGCGCATCGAGCTCGGCCAAGCGTGGCTCATGCCCGGCATGGTCGACCTGCACAGCCACATCGGCGGCACGCAGGACATCAACGACATGGTCTACCAGACCAACGAGGGCCTGCGGGTCTCGCCCTCGGTCGTGCCGCGCAATCCGAACTTGCTGCGCTGCCTCGCGGCGGGCGTGACGACGATCCTCTACATCCCGGGCTCGGGCACGAACATCGGCGGCCAAGGGATCCTGATGAAGACCGGCCTCGACACATTCGAGGAGTCGCGGCTGCGCGATCCGGGCTCGCTCAAGGTCGCGCAGGGCGACAACCCGACGCGCTGGGCCTACGGCATGGGCCGTTCGATGATGAACTGGCACATTCGCACCAGCGTGCGGCGCGGGCTCGGCTACGCGCGCCGCTGGAGCGAGCACGAGAGCGGCAAGGGCGAGCGGCCGGCCGTCGATCCGCAGTACGAGACCTTCCGCGCGCTGGCCTCGGGCGAGGCGCAGATCTCTACGCACACGCAGATGTACCAGCTGGTGCACGCGACGATCCGCATTCTCAAGCAGGAGTTCGGGCTCGATGTGTTCATCGACCACGGCGAGTGGGGCGGCTTCCTCGCCACGAGCGAGGCCGAGCGCTTGGGCATCGCGGCGATCGTCGGCCCGCGCGAGGTCGACACGCCCGAGGGACGCCACTACACCGACGGCGCGATCCTCTCCTGCGCCGGCGAATACCAGCAGCGCGGGCTCTCGAAGATCGGCTTCAACACGGACGCGCCCGTCGTGCCGGCCGAGGAGCTGCCGCTGCAGGCCGCGGTCTCGATGAAGTACGGCTTCGACGGCAGCGAGATGCAGGCCGTGCGCGGGCTCACGATCGTCCCCGCGCTCGTCGCGGGCGTCGCAGCGCGCGTGGGGAGCCTCGAGGCCGGCAAGGACGCCGACATCGTGGTCATCACCGGCGATCCGGCCGACCCGCGCAACTGGGTGCAGCGCGTCTACATCGAGGGACAGCTCGCGTACCGCGCGCCGCAGGAGCCGCGCCAATGGTGAGCCACATCGCACTCCTCGGTCTCGCGCTCGGTGCGCTCGCCTGCGCGAGCACGCGCCGCAGCGCGGACTCCGCGCCGGCCGGCGTCGGCGCGATCCAGCCGCTCGCCGCGGGTGAAGCGGGCTTCGCGCTCCGCTGCGGCAAGCTCTTCACGCTCAACGACGCCGACGAGGTCTTCGCGCCCGGGCTGGTGGTCGTGCGCGAGGGTCGCATCGACTACGCCGGGCCGCGCGTCGAGCTGCCCGCGGGCTACGACATCATCGAGGCACCGGAGCTGTGGGCCGCGCCGGGGATGATCGACCTGCACTCGCACATCCAGACCGGCGGCTGGGGAGACATCAACGACATGGTGCTCTCCATGAACCCCGAGTACCGCACATCGCCGACGATCGTGACGGGCAACCGCGACATCCAGCGCGCCTGCTCGGCGGGCGTGACGACGCTGTTCGGGATCCCGGGCAGCGGCACGAACAACTCGGGCTTCGGCGTGCTGTACAAGACGCGCTGCGGCGGCGAGTACGAGCGCTGCGTCCTGCGCGATCCGGGCGGCATGAAGGTCGCGCAGGCCTACAACCCCGAGCGGCGCGTCGACCTCGGCGCCACGCGCTCCGGCATGGCGTGGACCATCGCGCAGGCGCTCGAGATGGCGATCGCGGCCAACGAGCAAGGCCGGCGCCATGACGGCCTCACGAACTTGCAGCGCGTCGCGACCGGCGACCTGCCGGTGCTGATCCACACCGCCGGCAGCGACGCCGTGCACACCACGATCGAGATGTGGGGCGAGCGCTACCCCGACACGCGGCCCGTGCTCAGCCACGGTTGCTTCGACGGCTGGAAGGTCGCTCCGTATGCGGCGCGCGTCGGCATTCCGGTCAACCTCGGGCCGCGCACCTTCGACTGGCGTCAGTCGGAGGGCGAGTGGGTCGGCACGCCCGAGCGCTACGCCAAGGCGGGCGCGAACCTGATCACGCTCAACACGGATGCGCCCGTGATGCCGCAGGAAGAGCTGTTCCTGCAGGGCGCCATGGGCGCGCGCTACGGCGCCGATCCGTACCTGATGCTCAAGGGCTGCACGGTCAACCCGGCCAAGTCTTTCGGCATCGACGACAAGGTCGGCAGCCTGCAGCCCGGCCGTCACGCGGACATCGTCCTGTGGCGCGGCGATCCGCTCGATCCGCGCGCCCGCGTCGAGTCCGTCTGGATCGAAGGCACCCTCGAGTACGACCGCGCCCGGGACCGTCAGCGGTTCTAGGCGCGAGCGAAAGAAGAAGAGAATGTCATGACCATCCTCACCACCATCCTGACGCTCGCACCCGCCATCGGCGGCGTGTCCGAGCCCTCCGGCGGGCTGCTCGCCATCAAGGTCGGCCGTGCCGAGACCGCCTCGGGCGCCGCGATCGAGCACGCCGTGATCCTCGTCGACGGCGGCAAGATCATCGAGATCGGCGCCGACTTGCCCGTGGCGCGCGGCATCCCGGTGTTCGAGCGCCCCGACTGGGTCGTGATGCCCGGCCTCGTGTCGTGCTACACGCGCCTGGGCGTCGACGGCCGCGCCGGGCAGGTGTTCAGCCCCGAGGCCTCGCCGACTCCGGAAGTGCAGCCGCGTCACCCCGACTACAAGGAGGTGCTCGAGGCGGGCGTCACGACCATCGGCCTGTATCCCCCGGGCACGGGCTTCCCCGGTCACGCCTCGGCCCTGCGCCCGCACGGCGCGACGCTCTCGGAGATGCTCGTCGAGGAAGCGGCCTACCTGAAGGTGTACTTCCGCGCCAACGCGCAGACCAAGAAGCAGGTGCGCGATGCGTGGGCGAAGGTCGACGAGCACGACGAGAAGGTGAAGAAGGCCAAGGAGAAGTTCGACAAGGACTCCAAGGCCAAGCCCGCGGAGAAGAAGGACGAGGAGAAGAAGGACGGCGAGGCCAAGCCCGCGGAGAAGAAGGCCGACGACAAGTCCAAGGACTTCGTGCCGCCCGAGGCCGATCCCAAGGTCAAGCCGTTCCTGCAGGTGCGCGACGGCGAGCTGGGCATGCTGGTGTCGATCGCGCAGGCCGCGGATTGGGCGCACTGGGTCGATGCGATCGGCGAGCGCAAGCTCGACTTCGCGCTGCGCGTCCTGATGACGCGCGAGATCGACCTGTTCGAGGTCAAGGACGAGATCGGCAAGCGCGGCGTGCGCGTCGTCATGGAGCCGCAGATCTCGCTCGTGCCGGGCACGATGCGCCAGCGCAACCTCGCCGCGGAGCTCTCCGCGAGCGGTGCCAAGGTCGCCTTCAAGCCGCGCAACGACACGGTCGACGACCACGCCGCCCTGCTGCGCCATGTGGGCGAGTTGATCGGCGCGGGCCTCGCGCGCGAGGTGGCGCTCAAGGGCGTCACGCTCGAGCCGGCGGCGGTGCTCAAGCTCGAGAAGCAGGTCGGCAGTCTCGAGAAGGGCAAGGCCGCCAACATGCTGTTCCTGAACGGCGACCCCTTCGAGCCGAGCACGCAGGTCATGGCCGTCATGCTCGACGGCGAGTTCGTGTCTGGGGAGGTGAAGGAATGAAGCTCGCACATCGATTCCGCGCCCTCGGCGCTCTGGCCCTCGCGGCCCTGTCGTTCCTCGCCCCGCCGGCCTTCGCGCAGGATGGAGACAAGAAGGAGGGCGACAAGAAGGACGAGGCCGCCAAGGACAAGAAGGACGAGAAGCAGGACGAGTGGTTCGCCGTCACCGGCGGCGATGTCTACACCGGGACTGGCGCCGTGCTGCGCGGGGCCACGGTGCTCTCGAAGAACGGCGTGATCGAGGCCGTCGGCCACGAGGTCGAGATCCCGGCCGAAGCCAAGACGCTCGACGCCACCGGCCAGCGCGTCTACCCCGGACTCGTCGCGATCAACTCGAACGGCCTGTTCGGGATGACGAGCGGGGACTTCGCGGACTCGGTCGACCCCTACAACCAGCGCATGTTGCTCGCGCTCGCGAGCGGCATCACGACGGCGGGGCAGTCGAACACCGCGCTCAAGCTCAAGCGCCGCGACATCAAGAATGTCGTGCTGCGCGAGCGCTTCCTCGCGACCTTGTCCTTCACCAACTCCAACCCCAGCGGCAAGCTCGAGTGGGTCGAGAAGTTCGACCGCGCCGCGCGTTACCTGCGCGAGTACCGCGACTGGGAGGAGAAGAAGCGCGAGCAGAAAGACCTGAAGGAGCCGAGCTCGAGCGGTGTCGACTCGACCGCCAAGGCGATCCTCGAGGGCCGCGTGATGGCGCGCTTCAACGCGACGCGGCGCGGGGACCTGCTCGAAGTCGCGCGGCTCGCCCAGCGCTTTGGCTTCCGTCCGGTGATCGACGGCTGCGTCGAGGGTTGGACGGTGGCGGACGAGCTCGGCCGCGCCGGTGCCTACGCCGTGGTCACTCCGCGCGACCGCCGCGACAAGGAAGAGCAGCTCGTCCGCGACGGCGGCTCGAGCATCGAGAACGCGGCCATCCTGCACCGCTCCGGCGTGCAGGTGTGCGTGATCCCCTCGTCCACCGGCGTCGATCTCGGCGGCATCGCCGGTCGCGACATCCTGCACCTGCCGATCGAGGCGGGCTTCGCGGTGCGCGGCGGCCTGTCCGATCAGGCGGCGCTCGAGTCGATCACGATCGTGCCCGCGCGCCTGCTCGGCGTGTCGCACAAGGTCGGCAGCCTCGAGAAGGGCAAGGACTGCGACCTGATCGTGCTCGACGGCGATGTCATGCACTACCAGTCGCTCGTTCAGTACACGGTCGTCGAGGGCAAGCTCGCCTACGACAAGTCGGCCGAGCTGTTCTATGCCCACATCCGCCCGCGCCCGAGCGACCAGCTCGCCCCCGAGGCGCGGCAGGACAAGGGTGAGAGCGACGAGAAGCCGGCCGAGGGCGCTGGGGAGACCCCGGGCGACAAGCCCGAGGAAGCTCCCAAGCCCGAAGACAAGCCCGAAGACAAGCCCGAAGACAAGCCGGAAGACAAGCCGGAAGACAAGCCGGAAGACAAGCCGGAAGACAAGCCGGAAGACAAGCCCAAGGACGGTTGAGCCGAGGGCGGGCTGCGCACCGCTCGCCCCGACTCGGCCCACCACTTTTCCACATCGAGCCCGCGTCGCAAGTCCTTGCGGCGCAGGCTCTTGCGTCACTTTCAACAGGCTGCCCCGACATCGGCCTAACGCCTGCTCCAAGCGCGTCGGGCCGGGCCCGCGGGCCCAATGTCGGCCGCGCCTGTGCCGGTAGGGTACCCTGTCCTCTCGGATGGGGCCGGATCCCGCCGGACCGGCCGCGACCCCTGCCCGCACGCCGCTCTGCCCATGCTCCTTCGCGATCTCCTGCGACTGCTTGGCTCCGCCAAGCGCGATGGCCGCAACTTGACGCGGGACGAGGCCTACCGAGCCTTCGAGTTGATCGTCTCGGGCACCCAGAGCGAGATCCAAGTCGGGGCCTTCCTGATCGCTCTGCGCTGGAAGGGCGTGACGGTCGAGGAGCTCGCGGCCTTCGCCAAGGCGGCCCGCGACCACGCCACCCTGCCCTGCGTCGGCATGGAGGAGCTCGTGTGCGTCTCGGCGCCGCTCGACGGGTCGGATTCGTTTCCGCCGCTCGACGTGGCGGGCTGCTTGATCGCGGCCGCGGCCGGCGCGCATGTGCTGCTCGTGACCGATCGTTGCGTGCCGCCCAAGCGCGGCCTCACGGGCGCGAGCGTGCTCGAGCAACTCGGCGTGGAGATGACATGGGACGCCGCCGAGGCGCAGATGTGGGTCGAGAAGACGCGCTTCGCGGCCGTGTCCGCGTCGGGTCTCCTGCCCGGGCTGATGGGACTGAGGCGCGTGCGCGCCGAGATCGGCGTGCGCACCCCGCTCGCCACGGTCGAGAAGCTCATCGCGCCGCCCAAGTGCTCGATCGTGATCGGCGCCCAGCAGGGACCGGTGCTCGGCACAGCGGTCGAGGTGCTCGCCGCGCTCGGCCACCCGCGCGCGATCGCCGTGCAGGGGCCGGAAGGCGGCGTCGTTCCGTCGGTGCGGCGCAAGACGCGCGGCATCGAGCTGGCCGAAGGCTTCCAGGTGCCGCTCTCGATCGAGCCCGCGGACCTCGGCCTCGACTGCGAGAGCGAGCCGGAGCTGCCGATGTTCGGGCCGCCGGAGGAGGGCTACGGCACGGGCGACAACAAGACGCTCGTCGCGGCGGCGGGCGCTCTCACATCTCAGGTGCTCGCGGGCGAGTTAGGCCCCGCGCGCTGTGCCGCGTTGCTCGCGGCGGCGCTCATGCTCCGAGCGGCCGGGCGCGCCCCGACGCTGGCCGATGGCGTGTCGGCCGCATCCGAGGCCCTCGATTCCGGCGCCGCGCGGCGCGTGCTCACGCAGCTACGCGAGCTCGCCTGACGCACGATGGCGAGCGACGACCGCTTCCGCGAGCACAACTGGTCGAACCGGCCGATCCGCGACCTCGGGCTCAAGATCGACGGCACGCCGCTCGAGCCGGTCGTGGCCGAGTTCCAGCGCGAGGTCGATGCCCTCGGCCTGAAGGTGCGGCCGCGTCTGTACCTGTCGACCGAGTGGGGCGTCGTAACTGGCACGATCGCGATCGCGATCCCGTTCTATCTAGCCGAGGATCCGCTCAAGGACCTGCACGCGAGGAAGGGCCTGATGCTCGAGGGCAGCGGCAAGCAGGATGTGCTGCGCTACCTGCGTCACGAGCTCGGCCATGTGATCAACTACGCCTACAAGCTCTACGACGACGGCGAGTGGGTACGGCTCTTCGGCCCGATCACGCAGCCCTACCTCGAGGACTACCGGCCGTCGCCGTTCAGTCGCCGCTATGTGCGGCACCTGCCCGGCTGGTACGCGCAGAAGCATCCCGACGAGGACTGGGCCGAGACATTCGCGGTGTGGATGCTGCCCGGCCACGACTGGCGCGATGAGTATTCCGACCAGCCGCAGGCGCTCGCCAAGCTCGAGTACTGCGAGCGCGTGATGGGGGAGCTGCGCACGCGCGAGCCGCTGGTCGTCGAGGCCACCACCGAGGAGGATGTTGCGGAGCTCGGCTTCTCGCTCGAGGAGTACTACGGGCGCATGGCCCAGCCCGAGAACGAGTTCCCGCACGGGCTCGACGGCGCGCTGCGCTCGATCTTCGAGGAGCTCGCCCCCGAGCCCGGCCGCGAGGGCCAGAGCGCCTCGAAGCTCGTGCGCTCCCTCGAGCGCGAGCTGATGGCCTATGTGTACCGCTGGACCGGCCACTTTCCCGAGCGCACCCGCGCCCTCGTCCGCCACCTCGCCCAGCGCTCCGACGACCTCGCTCTCACCCTCGACCCCACCCGCGAGCGCGAAGCCACCCTCGCGCTCACCACCTTCGTGGCCGCGCTGGGCATGAACCATGTCCACCAGGGCAGCTACCTGCCCTGACGGCGGCACGCAGGCGTGCGGTCAGCGGATGCCGTGGCGTTCGACGGCGAGGTCGACGATCTCGTTGATGAGCTGGACATAGCTCATGCCGTTGACGCGCGCGGAGGTGGCGAACTCGCTGTCCTTCTCGAGGTAGCAGCTGGCGTTGACCTCGAGCACATAGATGTCGCCCGAGGGCGTGAGACGCATGTCGACGCGGCCGTAGTCGCGCACGCGCAGGGCGCGGTAGGCGTCGAGGGCGACCTTCTGCAGGCGCGCCTTGAGCTCGTCGGGCAGATCCGCCAGCACGGCCTTGGTGCCCTTGTACTCGGCGCTGCGCGTATTCCACTTCGCGCGGCTCGACATGATCTTGGGCGCGCCTTCCGGCAGGCCGGAGAAATCGATCTCGATCGGCGGGAACGCCGTCGGCATCGAGTTGCCGAGCACGCCGACATAGATCTCGCGGCCGTCGATGTATTCCTCGACCAGCGCCGCGTCGTTGATCTTGTCGTGGATCGCGAGGATGCGTTTCATCATGTCGCGGAAGTTGTCCACGAGCGCGTCCTTGCCGATGCCGATCGACGAGTCCTGTCGCAGCGGCTTCACGAACAGCGGCATGCGCAGGTTGCCGCCGGTCTCGAAGTCCGAATCCTGCGAGAACACCGCGAACTCCGGGTACTTGATCTTGTCGAAGGCAAGCAGCTTCTTCGTCAGCGCCTTGTCCTGCTGCATGTAGAACTCGCCGGGACCACCGCCGGTGTACTTGAGCTCGAGCAGGTCGAGCACGCCGACGATGCCGACGGCGCCGAAGAGGTGGTCGCGGAAGCTCTCGCTCAGGTTGAAGACGAGCTCGGTCTTGGAGCGCTCGAGGTTGTCGACGAGCTTGCGCAGGTCTCCGTGAACGCCGACATAGGAGACCTCGTGCTCGCCCTCGAGCAGCGCGGCGGTCACCTGGTCGGCTACAGGGTCATGATCCTCGAGCTTATCGGACCACTGGTCGATCAGGACGGTGATTCGCATGCGGTGGAGGAGACTCTAGCGCACTCTCGTGGTCCGATGCGAGAGCGCGCTTTCGATGCGGCGCTATGCTCGCGCTGCGATGATCGATCCGACGCAGGAGCTCGATGCATGGTACGAGGCGCTGCCGCGCTCACCGCAGGACGATGGACATGTCGTGCGCTGCGTGGTGCGCACCGGATCTGGCGAGCGCGCGACGCCGGACTCGATCGAGGTTCGCGTCGGCAAGGGTGTCACGGGCGATAGCTGGTCCGTCCACATCCACAGTGCGCCCGAGAGCGAGGTCTCGCTGATCAACATTCATGTCGCGCGCGCTGTCGCGGACGGGGACGAGGGCCGCACCCCACTCACTGGCGACAACTTGCAGGTCGACCTCGACCTGTCCGAGGCCAACCTCCCGCCGGGCACGCTGCTCGAGATCGGCACCGCGGTCCTGATCGTGACGGCCTATCCGCACCGGCCCTGCAAGAGCTTCATCGCGCGCTTCGGCGAGCTGCACGCCAAGCGCGTCGCCCGCGCCTTCCGCGCCGGCAAGCGCGCTCGCGGCGTGCTGTGCAATGTCGTGCGCGAAGGCGCGTTGAATGTCGGCGATCGCATTCGCGTCGCGCGGCCCGCACCCGGCGCGTGACGCCGATCGTCACGCAAGGTCGAACAGCAGGAACTCGGCCGGCTCGCTGGCCGCGATCTCGAGCTTCGCCTCGTCGCTGACCGCCGCGCCGTCGCCCGCCGCGAGCTCGACCCCGTTGAGCTTCACCTTGCCGCGCGCGAGCTGCAGCCACGCGTGCCGATTCTTCCCGAGCTCGTGCGCGACCCGCGCATCCTTGTCGAGCAGCGTGCCGTAGATCGCGACATCCTGGTGGATGTCGAGCGCGCCGTCGCGCGCCCCGCGCGCCGCGAGCAGGCCGAGCTTGTTGCGCCGCCCCTGGTCCGCGAAGGCCTTCTGCTCGTACTCAGGTGCCAGGCCGCTCTTCTCCGGCAGGAGCCAGATCTGCAGCAGGTGCAGCGGCTCCGTGCGCGACGGGTTGAACTCGCTGTGTTGCACACCGCGCCCCGCGCTCATGCGCTGCAATTCCCCGGGCTTGAGGATCGCACCGGTGCCGAGGCTGTCCTTGTGCTCGATCGCCCCCGCGAGCACATATGTCACGATCTCCATGTCGCGGTGCCCGTGCGTCGGGAAGCCTCCGCCGGGCGCGACCACATCCTCGTTGATCACTCGCAGGGCGCGGAACCCCATGTGCGCCGGGTCGTGGAAATCGGCGAACGAGAAGGTGTAGCGCGTGTCGAGCCAGCCGTAGTTGGCGCTGCCGCGATCGATGGACTTGCGAACGGTGATCATGGGATACAGAAGCTACGCCTTGAGTGAGGAGAGCGCATTGGCTAAGCCCACGATGTCGTGAGTCCCCGCGTCGGCCATTCCCTGCGCGCTTTCCTGCGTCGACCCGCGGGCTCGGCGGGTTATGTCCGGCGCTCCGAGCGGCTGTGCGGCGGAAATCGCGTGGAGCTGCTCGTCGGCGGCGAAGCGACCTACGCCGCGATGCTCGCGGCGATCGCGTCCGCCGAGCAGAGCATTCAGTTCACGACCTACATCCTGCACTCCGACACGACCGGCGAACGCTTCGCCAAAGCGCTCGAGGAGCGCGCCGCCGCAAAGGGCGGTGCCATCGAAGTGAGTCTCATGTTCGATGCTGTCGGCTCCTACGGGAGTGTATCCGACGCGTTTCTGATGCGCCTCGTCAACGCGGGAGTCACGGTCCACATCTACCGCCCGATTCTTCCCGCGCGCCGTCGACTGCAGGCGACGCTTCAAAAGCTGCATGCGAGCTACAAGCGCGCGCGCGGACACAAGCCGCGCCCGCCTTCCCCGTTCTCTCCGGACTTCTGGGGCTTTCATCGCCGCAATCACCAGAAGATCCTCGTCGTCGACAGCCGTATCGCGTTCGTCGGCGGCACCAACATCGGTGACGAATACATGGATCGCGAAGTCGAGGGTCAATCCGTGCGCGGCTGGCACGACCTGCATGTGCGCGTCGAGGGGCCGGCCGCCGTCGAGCTTGGCAACGCGTTTCGCGGCGCCTGGAATCGCAGCGGTGCCGTCCCGATGCGGGGCAGCGCGAGGCCGGTCTGCGTGCACGCGCCCGTGATGCTCGAAGTGTGCGCGAATGTCGAGTGGGACGCGATGAAGGGGCGCTTCCGCAATGTGCGGCGCACATCGATGCGTACCGCGTACTTGCATGCGATTCAGGCGGCGCGCGCCAGCGTGCGCATCGCCAACGCCTATTTCCTGCCAGATACAGACCTGCGCCGCGCCTTGAGTCGGGCGGCGGAGCGCGGCGTGCGCGTGCAGGTGATCGTGCCGAAAGACTCCGATGTTCGCATCGTCTACCACGCGAGCCGCTATGTGTACGACGAGCTGCTCGTCGCCGGCGTCGAGATTCACGAGTTCGTCGGACCGATGATGCACGCGAAGGCGGCCGTCATCGACGGTGAGTGGGCGACGGTCGGTTCCTTCAACCTCGACCACCGCTCGTTCCGCCACAACCTCGAGGCGGGAGTGCAGGTGCTCGACCGCGACTTCGCGGCGACTCTCGACGCGCAGTTCGAGCGGGATCTGGCGAGTTCCGAGCGCGTCGAGCTCGTTGCGTGGCGCAAGCGCTCGTGGCACGCCCGCCTGCGCGAGGAGCTCTCGCACCTCTTCTCGTGGTGGCTCTAGCCTCGCGAGCGCGCGGGGCCGTGCGACGCTGGCGCGCCGCACGGCCCCGCTGCAACGGTCGTTGTGTGCGCTAGTAGTTCTTCGCGAACAGCACGCGCTGCGCGCTCGGCTTGCCGGTCTTGACGCACTTCCCGGGGCCGTCGTCGAGGCCCTCGTCGCTCAGCGGGATGCAGCGGATCGTGGCCTTGGTGGCTTCCTTGATCGCGAGCTCGGTCTCGGTCGTGCCGTCCCAGTGGGCCAGCACGAACTTCGAGCCTTGGTCCGCGAACACGGCCTCGAAGTCGCTCCACGCGTCGACCGTGGTCATGTTCGACTGGCGGAACGCGAGGGCGCGCTGGAACAGCGTGCGCTGCACCTCGTCGAGCAGCTTGCCGACATGCACGCCGATGTCGTCGAACGGCACCTTGACCTTGTCCTTGGCGTCGGAGATGCGCGTCTTCGCCATCGCCGTTCCGCTCGCGACATCGCGCGGGCCCACCTCGAGGCGCACGGGCACGCCCTTGCGCTCCCACTCGTAGTACTTCTCGCCGGGGCGCATTGCATCGCGGTCGTCGAGCTTCACCGAGAGGCCGTCGGCGCGCAGCTCGCGCGCGAGCTTGTCGCTCGCCTCGAGCACCTGCGCCTTCTCCGCATCGCTCTTCCAGATCGGAACGATCGCTATGTGGATCGGCGCGAGCTTCGGCGGCAGCACGAGGCCGCCGTCATCGGAGTGCGCCATGATCAGCGCGCCGATCATGCGCGTGGACGAGCCCCACGAGGTCTGCCACACGAAGTCGCGCACGCCTTCCTTGTTCTGGAAGGTCACATTGAAGGCCTTGCCAAAGTTCTGGCCGAGGTCGTGGCTCGTCGCACCCTGCAGCGACTTGCCGTCCTGCATCATCGCCTCGACGCAGAATGTCTCGAGCGCGCCGGCGAAGCGCTCGTTCGCGGTCTTGCGGCCGCGGATCACGGGCACCGCGAGCACATCGTGGTAGACCTCGCGGTACACATCGAGCATGCGCATCACTTCCTCCATCGCTTCTTGGTGCGAGGCGTGCGCGGTGTGGCCTTCCTGCCACCAGAACTCGCCGGTGCGCAGGAAGAGGCGCGTGCGCAGCTCCCAGCGCATGACATTGCACCACTGGTTCAGCAGCATCGGCAGATCGCGGTAGCTGTCGATCCACTTCGAGAAGAAGTGTCCGATGATCGTCTCGCTCGTCGGGCGCACGACATAGGGCTCCTCGAGCTCGCCCTTGAGCTCGATCTTGCCGTCGACGTTGCGCAGGCCCGCGTGCGTGACCACCGCGCACTCCATCGCGAAGCCGGTCGCGTGCTGTGCTTCCTTTTGCAGGAACGAGAGCGGGATCAGCAGCGGAAAGGCCGCGTTCTGGTGGCCCGTCTCCTTGAAGCGCCGGTCGAGCTCGGCTTGCAGCTTCTCCCAGATCGCCCAGCCGTGCGGCCGGACGACCATGCAGCCGCGGACCACATTGGCGGGCTCGGCGAGCTGCGCGGCGGCGATGACATCCTGATACCACTGCGCATAGTCCTTCGCGCGCGGCGTGATGTGCTGTTCCGACATGTCGTTCTTCTCGGTCTTGCGCGCCGCGAGGACCCGCCCATTCGGGCCCTCCGGTGCGCGGAAAGGTCGCGCAGCGTAGAGGACTGGCCCCGCGCCCGCCAGACGCGGATAGTGGGGGACATGGGACATCGCTACACGGTGCTGGGAGCTGGGCGGCAGGGCGTGGCGCTGGCCTACGACCTTGCGAAGAACTGCGACGCGGAGTTGGTGCGCGTCGTCGACAGTGACGAGATGTCGGCACGCCGTGCGGTGGCTCGCGTGCGCAAGCTGATTCCACGCACGAAGTGCAAGCTCGAGGCGCGGCAGTGCGATGTCGCACGACGCGCGGATGTGCGTGCGGCGCTCGCCGACGCGGATGTCGCGCTCTCGGCGGTGCCGTATCGCTTCAATGCGTCACTTGCAGCGTGGTCGGTCGAGTGCAATGTCTCGTTCCTCGACCTCGGTGGCAACACGGCGGTCGTGCGCAAAGAGCTCGCTCTGCACGCGCGCGCGAAGAAGGCGGGTGTCAGCATCGTGCCCGACTGCGGACTCGCACCGGGCCTCGGCAACCACCTCGCCGCGCACGGCATCGCATCGATGGAGCGCGCGCAGCATGTGCATGTGCGCTGCGGCGGCCTCCCCGAGCGCCCCGTCGGCCCGCTCGGCTACAAGCTCGTGTTCAACTTCCGCGGCCTGTGGAACGAGTACCGCGGAGAGGCCGAGTTCCTGCGCGGCGGCAAGCTCGTGCGCGTGCCGACCTTGACCGAGCTCGAGTCGTTCGCGTCGTCGGAGCTCGGCCCGCTCGAGGCCAGCGTGACGAGCGGCGGCACGAGCACGTGCCCGCAGACATGGAAGGGCCGGCTCGAGACCTTCGACTACAAGACCATTCGCTACCCCGGCCACTGGGCGCAGGTCCGCACCCTGTTCGAGCTCGGCTTCATGGACGAGCAACTCGACGCGCGCGACGGCGCCGTACTCGAGCCATTGCGCCTCACGCAAGAGCTCTTCGAGCAACGCCTCGCCTTCCCCGAAGTGCGCGATGTCGTGCTGCTGCGCGTCTCCGTGCGCGGCTCGCACGCAGGTCGTCCCCTCGAGCTGCAGTACGACCTGCTCGACCGCCACGACCCCAAGACCGGCTTCACCGCGATGGAGCGCACCACCGCCTTCCCCGCGGCCCTCGTCGCGCACCTGCAAGCCCGCCGCCTCGTCGCCCCCGGCGCCCGCCCGCTCGAAGTCAGCGTCCCCGCCCTGCGCTACTTCGAAGAGCTCGCGCAGCACGACATCCGCGTGCACCTCAGCGTGCGCTGAAACCCGCGCGCCACGCGAGCCGTCACGGGCATGTCACCGAGAGCAGCGCGTTCGAGAGCTTCGTCGCTCTCCTTCGCTGCGCCTGGGTTGGGACTCGCAGCTCCGGCTCATCGATCGAGGAACGCTGGAGCCCGCCGCGCGGTGGAGCGCTGCTCGCGGTGTCGCGTACGGTGAACGCCAGCGGGAAGATGGTCGGCTTCGAGTACCTGCGCATCCTCGAACGCGACGGCGGACCGGTGTATGTCGCCCAGCCCGGCGGCAAGACAGCGACCGAGTTCGTGCTGACCGAGTTTTCTGCTTCGCGCGCCGTGTTCGACAACCCGCGGCACGACTACCCCAAGCGCATCGTGTACGAGCTCGCCGCTTCGAGCTCACTCGCGAGACGCCGTAGCGCCACCGAGGCGCTCGCAGTTTCGCGCGGCCGCCGGCTCGATTGCCGGCGGTCGACGCGCTGCTAGCTCCGATAGTTGTCGACCACGCGGTAGCGCTTCGCGACCAAGTGGAAGGCGAGCGCTGCTGCCAGCGCGAAGAGCGCGAAGAAGAACATCTGGAATGCGATCGAGCCCATGCCCGAGCGTTCGATGGCGCCGAGCACTGCTTCGTTCTTGACGCCGGCGTTGACGATCAGAACCCACAGGTTGCCGACGGTCACCGCGAGGCTCCAGAAGCTCATGATCACGCCCTTCATCGAGGCCGGCGCCTGGCTGTAGGCGAACTCGAGGCCCGTCGCGGAGAGCAGCACCTCGCCCGCGGTCAGCAGGATGTACGGCAGCACTTGCCACGCGATCGAGAGAGCCTCACCGCCGTCGATCATGAGCTGCATCGCGCCGACGACGATCCACGACGCGCCCGCGAGCGCCATGCCGAGCGCCATGCGTCCGAGCTGGCTCGGCTCCTTGCCGCGCCTGCGCAGCCACGGGTACACGACGAAGTTGTTGAACGGGATGATCAGCATCACGAGCGCGGGGTTCAGCGCCTGCATCTGCGCCGGGCTGAACCACACGGGCTTGGTCATCGCGTCCGCCTGAAAGACCCATGTCGAGGCCTTCTGGTCGAAGAGCGACCAGAACGGAGTGACGAGCGCGAAGATCACGAGCACGCGCAGTACCGATCGCACGCCGTCGACGGCCTCGTCGGGGTGCCGGCCGCGCGCGTTCTCGAGCTCCATCCACGCACCGAGTCCCACGCCGAACAAGACGAGCACGAGCGCGAGGCACAGCGCGATCACGATCTTCCAGTCGAGCGCCCAGATCATCCCGACCGACACCAAGGCCAGCAAACAGCCCGCGATGGCGAGCGCGAGACCCGCCGTCATCCCGCCGCGCGCGGTCAGCGCCGTGCGGATGACGTTCGCGAACGAGTGCGGGTCCCTCGGCGCGGGCGGGACCTTCACATAGCGCTTGCGCCCGGCCCAGAAGAAGATCGTGGCGATCAGCATCAGCACGCCGGGGATGCCGAACGCCACCGAAGCCGCCGGCCAGCCCCACCACTCCGCGGGCCCGGCGCCCTGCAGCAGCTTGGGCATGAAGAGCGACGCGAAGAACGAGCCGAAGTTGATGATCCAGTAGAACGCGTCGAACGCGACCTTCGCGAGCTGCTTGTTCGACTGGTCGAACTGGTCGCCCATGAAGGTCGACACGAGCGGCTTGATGCCGCCGGAGCCGAGCGCGATCAGGAACAGACCCGCGTAGAAGCCCGTGGGCTCGTTCTCGTACACCGCGAGCAGCGCATGCCCGATGCAGTACACGACCGACACCCACAGGATCGTCAGGTACTTGCCGAAGAAGCGATCCGAGAGCCAGCCGCCGAGCAGCGGGAAGAAGTACACGCCCGCGACGAAGACGTGGAAGATCTCCTTCGCCTCGCTCTGCGCCTCCTCCGCCGGCAGCGTCGCGAAGAACGTCGACGCGAGGAAGATCGTCAGGATGTTGCGCATCCCATAGAAGCTGAAGCGCTCGCAGCCCTCGTTCGCGATGATGAACGGGATCTGCCGCGGCATCTTGGGCGCTTGGTTGGAGCTCATCGCGCGCGACTGTAGCGCCCGCCGACACGCGCGTGCAGCCGCACGGCGCGATCGTCGGGCCGAACGACTGGCAGCGCTTAAAGCCCGGCGGACTGTCGGGCGATCCGCGGGCCGCCTTCTCCGGGAACCGTCGCTGGGGCAATGGTCTCGCCGGCTCGCTCGGCTGGTACGGCGACTGCTCCAACAGGTCCCGCAGCTAGCTGCGCTCGCCGCCGGCAACTCCGCCGTGCAGGTCGAGCTCAGCCTGCCATCCGACGCAGGCATCGCACTCGGCGGCTGGAACATCGACGACCTGCGGCTCGTAGAGACGGCGCCCGGCACATGCAACTGCCCGCAGCCGGTCGTGCACTGCACGGCGAAGGTCAAGAGCCAAGGATGCACGCCCGCGATGGCCGCGCTCGGCAGCGCGAGCCTCGGCGCTCCAGCACTGTTCCTCCTCACGGCGACGCAGCTGCTCGACCAGCGCAGCGGGCTCTTGTTCTGCGGCTACTCCGCGGCCGCGACGGCGTTCGCCGGAGGCGTGAAGTGCATGGCCAATCCTGTACGCCGCGTCGGCCTTCCCCCGAGTGGCGGCAACATGGGCCCCGACGACTGCAGCGGGACATTTGCGTACGACTTCAACCAGCGCATTCTGGGCGGCGTCGACCCGGCCCTCTCGATCGGTGTCGATGTCCACGCGCAGTTCTGGTACCGCGACCCGGCCTCGACGGGCGGCATCGGCATCACGGACGCGGTGCGCTTCCGCGTCTGCCCGTAGCGCGCCCGGCCTCGCGCACGAGCGGGGCAAGGGCGCCGAGCTTCAAGGTGCGAGCACCGGTGCGTGCCCTGTGTCGAAGCGCTGGCCTTCGGCGCGGTGCACAGTCCGCGGTGCAGCGATGGCAACGCAACCTGCGCGGGTCCGCGTCTCAGGGCGCGAAGCGGAAGTGGATGGCGTTCGAGAGCGCGGCCCCGGTGCCGTCGAAGTTCTGCGGGTCACGCATCCAGTACTGGCCGTAGTAGTCGATGCCCGCCGCCACTCCGCCTGCCGCAGCGTAGGCGTGCGTGAAGAAGTAGTCGTAGGCACCCGTGTTGCAGTTCAGGCCCGTCGAGCTTCCGCCGGAGTTCTGCACGCCGGTGCGGCGCACGGGCTGCGCGACGCACAAGGTCCCGCCGAGGAACGGTGCGGCGGAGGAGCTCGTGCCCCAATAGAAGAGGCCCGAGCGGTTGTTGATCACATTGGTGCAACGCACATGGAAGTTGTCCGGGCCACTCGTCAGGGTCGCCGTTCCGGTCCAGCCAATCGCGGGAACGCAGTTGGCCGAGTTGAGCTTGCCCGTGCAGTAGGTGCGCGGGAAGCCGACCGGCTCGACGCAGGAGCGGATGATCCAATTGCCCGCGTAGTAGCACGAGCAGATGGGAAATCCCGATACCGTGGCGTTGGTCGCGTCGCGCCAGCCCTGTCCCTGGATGAAGATCAGGTTCTTGCGTGCGGGCGAGCACGAACCGCTGCACGGCGGCAGAGCGTTGTCCGTCGCGAAGTTCGTGGTGTAGCCCGTCGCGCACGAGCCGCCGCCGTTGTTCATCTCCATGAAGAACGCGACGACGAGCTTGCCTGATGTGATGCGCACATTGAGGTTCGTCAGGTCGACTGTGTTGATGCCGCTCGAGCTGAACTGCAGGCTCGAACCCGTGGCGTTCTCGAAATCGAGCACTTCGGTGCCGAGCACGGGCATCGTGCCGACCCATGTCACTCCGTCGTAGATCTTCAGGTTGACGATCGCCGAGATCCCAGCTGCGTTGACATTGTTGATGAAGGCGCCCGCGACCGACGCGACGCGGGCCTCGCTCGAAAACTGCTGGCCGGAGAGGTCGAACACGCAGCCCATCGCCTCGCCCTCGCACAGGCCCGGGATGATCGAGACGCTGGCCGTGCCGGGAAGGTCGGCGAGGTTGTCGTTCTTGAGGAAGATCTGGCCTGGTTGCGAGCAGAGTTGCGCGGCTGCGGGCGTGGAAAGTGCTCCGAGCATCAGGCCAGCGATGAGCGGGAATAGGGCTCGCATGGAACCTCCTAGGTTTGAAGTCGGGGAAACATTTCTGCACAACCGTCGCGACCTTGAGCGCGCGGCGTGTGCTCCATCTTCTCGCGGGGCCTGCCGGCGTCAACTGTCGCCGCCCGCGCCCACTCCGCCTCGGGGGCGTCCAAGCCGATGTCCCGCTTTGACGCCCCAGCCGTCGTGTGCGGGATCCGGGCGCATCAGGGACGGTCAACCGAGCCCGCACGCCCGGCCGCCGCCCCTCGCGCAACCGCAATGAGCTCCCCGCCGGCGACCCGCGCCGGGCTCTGGAAGCCACTTGACGGGCGGATCTGCCGCGGCGACCCTTCACCCTGCGCCCGACCACGACCGCCTCTGGCGGGAGGCATCCGCTCGGAGTCCCTGCCCGCTCTAGGCGCGAGTGGTGGCTGCGCGCGGCGTGGGCCGGATCGAGGATCACCCCCTCGCTTTTGTCCCTCCGGGCCATGCCTTCCGAAGGCGAGGGTTCAACAACGATGAGCGCTGACGAGACACGACCGACCGTAAACGCCCCACGGCCCTTGGTGGTTCGAGGGGGCCTGCGCGCGGCGTACCCCGATGTGCTGACGCCCGAGGCGCTCGCGGCACTTCAGGCCTTGTCCGGGCTCGACGCTGATCGCAAGGCCCTCATGACCGCTCGCATCCGGCGGCGGATCGAGCGGGCCAAGAGCGGTGCGCGGATCGCGTTCCTCGATCCGGCCGCGACCATCGGCCGCACCAGGCTCACCGTGCGCGATGCCCGCGCGGGGCGTTTTTCCGGCAGCGCGATCCCCTCCGACCTGCAGCGCCAGTGGATTCAGGGCACCGGACCGGCGGCCAAGCCCGGAGCGCCCCTCGAGTCGAGCATCCGGAATGTGGCGTACGCGCTCCTCTCGGGCGCCGACGGCTGGATGTTCGACGGCGAGGATGCCCTCGGACAAACGGCCACGATGTCGCTAGACAACCAGCGCAACCTCAAGCTGGCGATCCATGGTGAGCCGGCCTTCACGGCGGTCGCGGAGAATGTCGCCAGAGAAATGAACGCGTGGGCGCGCGGGTTTCTGGGGCGGCCGATCATCGACGACTGGAAGCGGCAGCTGGGATTCACCACCAAGATCTTCCGCGCCCGCGGCCTCCATCTGGACGACCGTCACATCCGCTTCAGCGACGGCACCAGCTTCTCGGCCTCGATCGTCGATGCGACGCTCTATGTGGTGAACAACCATCAGGCGCTGCGGGCAGCGCGCGCCTCGCTGGTCCTCTATCTCCCGAAGATCCAGACGGCGGAGGAAGCCGCGCTGTGGGGCGACATCCTCGATGCACTCGAGCGGCATCTCGGGCTGGTCAGCGGCACGATCAAGACCTATGTGCTCGTGGAACAGCTCGAGGCGAGCTTCCAGCTGATGGAGATTCGTGCAGCGCTCGGCCAACACTTCGTCGGCTTCAATACCGGCCGCTGGGACTACATCAACAGCGTGTCCGACGCCATGGCGTGGGACCCGTCGTTCATCAACCCGAACATCGACACCATCACGATGACTTACGGCTACATGCGGAACTACGAGGACCGCGTCCGCCGGGCCGTCAACACCCCAGAACAGTCGGGCTACTGCGCCCTGTGGCAAGGCGGAATGGAGCCGAACATCCCGGTCGGTTCCGAGGCTGGGGTCGCAGCCAGCATGAAGCGCGCGGTGGCCGGTGCCGAGCGCGAGCAACGCGAAGGGGCGAGCGGCAAGTGGGTCGCGCACTGGAAGATGGTGCACATCGTTCGGCCCGTCTGGGAAAAGGCGGGAGAGGCCAACCAGCTCGGCCGTGCATTTCCAGCGCTCACCTACACGCAGGCCGATGCCAGCGGACTGACGCAGTTGGAGCCGGCGGCGCGCACCATTCGCGGAGCGCGCGACCTGCTGAGTGTGGCCCTGCAGTACGGCAACGCGTTTGGTCAAGGCATGCAAGCCGCAGCGCTGAAACCGGCCGACCACTTCGGCAACGATGATGTGCTGTACCTGATGGAAGACATGGCGACCGGCGAAATCCGGCTCAGCATCCTGTGGGAATGGCTCCACAAGGGCGCCGCGCTCACCGAAGCCGATCCGATCGGCGTCGCCGCAGGAGACAAGTTCAGTGCGGCGCTGTTCGCACGCTTGTTGGTCGAGGAGTACGGCAAGCTGCTGAAGGCAGGCCACCGCGATGTGCACGATGGGTCGAAGGCCACGACGCTGCCGATCGCGCGCGCGATCGTCGAGAGGTATGTCACGCTCGACACGAAGCTGCCGTGGTACATCGATCTGCTCAACATCAATCTGAACAACGCCAACCTCGCCGAGGCTGAGCGTCGCATCCAGCTGCTGTCAGATGCGTTCCGTCGTGACGGCACCCGAATCACGGAAAACCTCGACTTCGATCGGGGGCTTCCGATCGCCGCGCACTAGGACATCAACACATGAGTGGACTCGATCAGCAGGTCAGAGACATCAGCCAGTACTTCGCGAAGCCCCGGTTCAAGGGGCTGATCCGTCTCTACTCGGCCCGTCAGGTCGCCGAGCAGCGCGGACGCATCGCGCCCGACTATGCCGTCGCCAGGACATGTGCCGAGGCCTTCTACGACCGCCTGCGCGAGCTCTTCGCCGCCCGCAAGTCGATCACGACATTCGGCCCGTACTCACCGGGCCAGGCGGTCAACATCAAGCGCATGGGCATCGAGGGGATCTACCTCGGCGGATGGGCCACATCGGCCAAGGGCAGCATCACCGAGGATCCCGGTGCCGATCTCGCGAGCTACCCGCTGAATCAGGTGCCGGACGAAGCCTCCGCGATCGTCCGCGCGCTGCTGACGGCCGACAAGAACCAGCAGTTCGCGCGAGCGCGCATGAGCGAAGAACAGCGCGCGGCGACGCCGGAGATCGACTATCGGCCCTTCATCATCGCGGATGCCGACACGGGCCACGGTGGAGACGCCCATGTCCGCAACCTCATTCGCCGCTTCGTGGAAGTCGGGGTCACCGGCTACCACATCGAAGACCAGAAGCCGGGCGTGAAGAAGTGCGGGCACCAGGGCGGAAAGGTCCTCGTCGCCGAGCAAGAGCAGATCATGCGGCTGAACGCCGCGCGCTTTCAGCTCGACATCATGGGCGTGCCCGGCATCATCGTCGCCCGCACGGATGCCGAGGCGGCCAACCTCCTCGACGGGTGTGGCGACGAGAGGGATCAGCCGTTCGTGCTCGGCTCGACCAACCTCGCCGTGCCGACATACCGTGCCGCGACATTCGCGATCATGCGGCGGATTCACGCTCTGGGCGTCGCGGACATCAACGGCCATCAGATGGTCAAGCTGTCCAACGAGGAATTCGCCGCGGCCGACGAGTGGCTGAAGTCGACCGGCCTCATGGCGGCTCTCGAGAACGAGGTGCAGGCCTACAAGGGCGGCAAGGGCACGAACGCCGAGGCGCTGCTCGACAAGGTCAGCAGTCGCTTCGTCGATGTGTGGCAGCACGCGGCCGGGCTGAAGACCTATGCGCAGGCTGTCGGCGACATGATCGCGTTCCGAGCGAGTCAGGGCGAGACGCCCGCCATGACTTCCGGACAGTGGGCGGCGTTCGCGGAGCACGCGTCGTGGTTCGCGGCCAAGGCCACCGCCGCATCCTTGGGCATCTCCATCGCGTGGGACGCCGAGCATGCCAAGACGCCGGATGGGTACTACCAGGTGCGGGACGGCCTCCACTATGCGATCGCCAAGTCGCTGGCCGCGGCGCCGTTCGCCGACATCCTCTGGATGGAAACGGCTACCGCAAACCTCGACGAGGCGCGCGAGTTCGCCGAGGCGATCCACGCGGAGTTCCCCGACAAGATGCTCGCGTACAACTTGTCGCCGTCCTTCAACTGGGATACGACCGGGATGACCGACGAGCAGATGAAGCGCTTCCCGGAAGAACTCGGGAAACTCGGCTTCGTCTTCAACTTCATCACCTACGGCGGACATCAGGTCGACGGCCTCGCATCCGAGGAGTTCGCCTCCGCCCTGAAGCAAGACGGCATGCTGGCCTTGGCGCGCCTGCAGCGGAAGCTCCGGTTGCTCGAGTCTCCCTACAAGACGCCCCAGACGCTCGTCGGAGGTCCGCGCATCGACGCGGCGCTCGTCGCCTCGTCAGGACGCACGGCCACGACCAAGGCCATGGGCAAGGGTTCGACACAGCACCAACACCTCGTGCCGATCGAAACGCCTCCGAGCGTACTTCAGGACTGGCTCAAGCGCTGGGCGCAGCACAACAAGCTCGCGGGGACGATTCGGGTTCGCCTGCGACCGGTCACGTCAGGCTCCGATCTGCTCGAGCTCGCGGTCCTCGGCGACAAGGGCGAGAAGGTCGCGAGCATCGTGTTCAGCGAGCTTCAGGACCGAAAGGGACAGCGGCTCTTGCTGGTTCGCGATCAGCACACCGAATCGGCCCTGCGCGGCAAGCGGCTGACGATGCTGATCCACATCTTCCTCATCCACCGCTACAAGGCCGTGGCGGTGCACTACGTGAGCCCGACCGAGGACAACCGAGGTCAGGCGGAGAAGATGAAGAACGCGGGGCTGTTCTCGAGTGTCAGCACCGAGGTCGGGCAGATCATCGTGGCCGACGTCCACGCTCCGCGGATTGCCGACTTGCTCGCGCCCGATGGTGTCGCCCTCGGCAAGCTGATCGCCAAGGACTGACCTCTCGCAGGTCGCGCCCTCGGCCGTGGTCCCTCGCGAGACCGCCGCCCTGGGCGCTCCCCTTTCCCCGCTCGCGCGGCTCAGGTGAAGTCGGGCTGTTCGCGCGAGCGGGTGGGTGCGGGTCGTGGGAGCTCGGTCGGATGGCCGAGAAGCGCAAGGATCTTGCGCACGCCGATGGGGTCGGTGAGCTGTGCGATGAGGTGGCGGGGGCCGGCGCGAGCACGCCGTGGTAGGTGAGCTGATGAGCGCGTGGGGGCGGAACGAGTGCCGCGAGCCGCTCGATGAAGGTCAGCGGGTCGAAGGAGACGGCGGATGTGCCCTCGCGCCGGTGGCGCTTGAGGCGGTAGACGACGCGGGCCACGGCGGCATCGACATCGAGATGTTCCTGTTCGGCGTCGCGTTCCTGCTGCTCGAGACGCGCTCGGTCACGGCCATGAGTCTGGCCTGGGGCGCGACATGGTTCACCTCGGCGGTGGTGTTTGCCGCGATCCTCACGATGGTGCTGATCGCCACCGTCGCCATGGTCTGGCGGCCGATCCCATGGCTCGCGAGCCTGCTCGGCCCCGTCCTCTCGCTCGTGGCCGTGATTCTGGCGCCCACCGGCGTCCTGCTCGACCTCGAGCCGCCCGCGCGCATGTTGGCTTCGATCGCGCTCGTGCACACTCCGGTGTTCTTCGCCTCCACTTGCTTCGCGTTGCGCTTCGCCGAGTGCGTCAGGCCAAGACTCGCCTTCGGCTGGGACCTGCTGGGCGCCGTCGCCGGTGGCCTCGGAGGGTTCCTGTCGATGGCGATCGACCTGAAGGCGCTGCTCTACATCGTGCTCGCCGCCTATCTCGTCGGCCTGTGGTCCCTTCGCACGCGTCGCACGGCCTCGCCATCCGCAGCCGCCGCAGTCGAGACCTAGTCGCCCCGTTTCGTCCACGACACGCCGACCGCGCGTGTCCCTTGGAGGCCTGCGCTCCTTGGGCCGCGGGCGACCAGCGTGCTCGGCGGCGGGAGTGGCAGCGGCTCAGGCGAGACCAGAGCCGTTCGCGCGATTCGACTCGGTGCTCGCGACACTTCAGTTGAGGAGCGCGGCTCGTCTGGTTGGCGCGGCGCGCCTTCGAAGATGTCGAGCGCGGCGACTGGGAGCTGTGAATCCACGGACACGCCTCTGCTCGACAAGCGCGACTCGACTCGCGAAGCGCGTCGAGACGACAAGTCGCTCGAGCGATTGCTCGCGCTGGTGGCGACGAGCGTCCGCGACATCGCGCCCGTGCTGCGCCACCGCGACCATGCCCTGACGGTCGAAGTCGACCGTCGACGGGGCTTGCTGCAAGGCCCGCGCTGAAACGCGGCGGAGGACACGCCGATCTTGGAGCGCGAGAGGCGCCCCTGCTAGATTGAGGGAATGTTCTCCGACAAGACCGTGTTGGTCACTGGTGGCACCGGCTCCTTCGGGCATGCCTTCGTGCCCATGACATTGGCTACGCACAAGCCCAAGAAGCTCATCGTCTACTCGCGGGACGAGATGAAGCAGTGGGAGATGGCCAAGCGGTTCCCCAACGAGAGCCGCCTGCGCTTTTTCATCGGCGATGTGCGCGACCGCGATCGTCTGTACAGGGCCATGGACGGCGTCGACTTCGTGGTTCACGCGGCGGCGACCAAGATCGTTCCCACGGCGGAGTACAACCCCTTCGAGTGCGTCAAGACGAACATCATCGGCGCCATGAACCTGATCGACGCTTGCATCGACAAGGGCGTCAAGCGAGTCGTCGCGCTCTCCACGGACAAGGCCAGCAGTCCCGTCAACCTGTATGG